>CALFSX010000119.1 GCA_937916515.1 uncultured Planctomycetaceae bacterium
TTTCAGACGCCATTGGCAACAACAAAGAATGGCTTCCCGGACACGCTGCTAGCAAATAATCCAGTTCACTTTAGCGACCCCTCCGGACTTAGGTACTGGGACCCTGCAACCGGCACAGTACTTATTGATCAAGGCGGTGGGATTGACGACCTTGATACGTGGGAAGTGCACGTAGATCCATCAATGGTTTGGCCAGAGCCAAACCACGAATCACTGGTGGATGCACTGGTCGACTTGCTCCCCCCGCCAGTTACGTCTGGAGCTCACACGTGCTCGGAGACAACTGACATTTACGTAAATGCATTGTGTAGCGGTAACGGGCACATATTTGTGGACTTCGAACGTGTTGACTACAACATATATTTGCACCATGAAATGCCGTTCGGTTTCCCGTGGCTAATTGTTTGGACCGGTACTACGACGGGGCATGCTGCGGTGGAAGTTGAGTTGGTCGATGGATCCAAAGTACTAGTTCACAACGGGAGATTATCGGGAAACATCGCGACCGAGATTGATGACGTTCCTCCTTGGTTTATCGAAAGAGAAGGTCCAGCGAAGCCATTTATAGAGGGCATAATTCACTCTCCGATGATTGATGATATCCGGGAAGGATACGAAGAGAATCATAGACCCAACTCAGGTCGACCGTGGTGGGGGCCACACGGAAAATTCTAATAGGCTGAGCTCTTCGGACGAAACTGGTTCGAGGCTTGTATCGTGGGTTTTATTTCAATTGTTTAATGAGTTTTACGATGGCTCCATTCGCTTGGCAATTTGAAAGCACAATGATTTGTGCAACGCTGTACTCTGCGTGCATGGATCAGCCTCGAGAACGCCCAATACCGTTTTTTCGAGTTATTGAATTTTTTATGATTTCGTTTCCATTCGTAGGGACTACGCTTCTTGAGGTCGACCCAACTAAGAATGCTGGTGTCTCTCTTTGGCCAACGCTTTTGGGAGCACTCTTCGTTATGATCGCTGCAATAATTTATGGCAAGCTCAGTCAAAACTTTTCCATCTTTCGAAGCAAGGTGTTCCGAGGTGGCCTTGCTGGAATTCTATGTTTGGGCAACTTCGGCATCCTCCAATATGCACTAGGTAGATTGTGAGGTGGCCTGGGTGCCATGCCCTCGCTTGCGTGGGCATGCCGAAATTGGTTGATCCATCAACTTTTGAATCGACGCCGTTGTTCTGAAAACCACAATGTCGGAATGTTAGACGTGAATACACCAGTAAACTGCCGGAGCGGCGTCGCTGCGCTCCTGGATCCGGCCTACGTTGCTACGTCACTCCGACTCTGGCAACCAAACACTTTGCAAAGCGGGTAGACCGGAACAATCGTAGTCTTTTATCGCAGAGAACGCGGAGGCGCAGAGGGAAACGCAGAGGATCATGGTGACGGAATTTCTCTGCGAAACTCGGCTCACTCTGTTTACTCGGCGATGAAAAATACGTCGCTCGGCATGCCCACGCAAGCGAGGGCATGGCACCCGACGCTATGTGGCTGCGCTGATTACTGTTGCTTGGCTTTGCGTTTGCCGCCCTTTTTCTGACCGGCTTCTTTCTGGTTGTTTGCGTTCCTGACTAAGCGGGTAAGCGCGAGCGATTCTGTTTCTACGCCTTTGTCGCCTTGCGATTCCATCCAGTCGCTAAGCTGTGCGGATAGTTCAGACTTTATGGCGGCCAACTCTGGATCGTCGGCCAGATTCTTCAGGCAGTGGGGATCGTTGACGACATCATAGAGTTCCTCGGACGGACGGTGCTGGTATTTTTCCGTCATCGCTTTCGCAAACGCGTTTCCGTTTTCGGCAGCTTCCAACCATGACGACCAGAAGTTTTCCGGATTGTCTTTCACTTTGGTGACGGCATTCGTAAACGTCACTTCAGGGTTCAAATTGCGGATGTAGCGATGAGTCTTCGTGCCGCAGGAACGAATGCCGAAGTTGTTGGAACCGTTAATGATTCCTCGAGTTGTATGCAGCCCAAACGTATACCGCTTGTGTTCCTGTGATTCGCCCAGCAACACGGGCAGAAACGACGTGCCATCCATTGTGTCGGGAGTCTTCAAACCAGCAGCGGCCAGAAACGTGGGCGTGACGTCGCAGTATTCGACTAAGGCGTCGGAACGTGAACCCGCCTCGATCCGGCCGGGCCAGCGAGCAATCATGCCGGACGACAGGCCCAGTTCAAAGCAGGTCCACTTGGCAAAGGGAAACGACGATCCCTGTTCTGAAACAACCATCGCCAGAGTATTCGAAGTGGCGTCATGCTGTTCCAGCAGGTCCAGCAGCACTCCACATTGACCATCGAAGTAGGTGATCTCAGCAAGATACTTTGAGTAGTGTTTTCTTGTTTCCGGAGTATCAACCCAGGATGGCGGCAACGTTAGCGAATCAGGAGCATAAGCCGAAGCGTCGCCTTTGTTCCATGGCGTATGTGGTTCATTCGAACAGGCGAACAAACAAAACGGAGTGCCCGATGCCTTCGATTCTTTGATCAGTTGTTCAATGGTCGGAAACGGATCGGGCTTGTTGATATTGCCAACTCTAAAGTCATCATCGTACTCAAACGGAAACGATTCTTTCGGGGAAATGTGAGTCTTCCCCGACAGTGCGACTCGGTAACCGGCATCCTGCAAGTAATGAGCGATCGACTTCGTGCCCGGGTACACGCAGGTATGATTCGGGTACGCTCCTGATTTGACAGGATAGATGCCCGTATAAATGTTGTGACGTGTCGGCGAACACATGGGAGCTGCCTGAAAGCATCGCGAGAACTGCATGCCTTCTTTCGCCAGCTGGTTCAAACGTGGAGTCTTCGCCTGACCTCCATAGACTTCCATGTCCAGATACGTGCAGTCGTCGGCAATCATGAACACCAGGTTGGGACGATCTTCTGCCATGACGATCGGGGAGATGGCTGCCAGAATCAAGATAACAGAGCGAAAGTAGTTCATGTATTTCGTTTCGATTGAAAGGATGTTGCCAGCAATGGCTTGGGCAACTAATCGCCGTACCAGACTTTTTATTGGACCAAACCTGTTCACGTTGAGTCAAGTTTTCAGAGCGACAACGGAGCGTTTCCGGGCGCGAGCCCGCATCGTCTGAGGCACTGCCTCATTAGAGTCTTACTCAAACTGGTGCAGAAACGTGCGTATCATCAGTTCGCAACAACGGAGCGGCTCGACGTGATCACCAAAGGATGGACCTTTTCTTACGGCGACATCAGTTTTAGAATCGCGCGGCCAAATGCCTGACCTTTGAGGTAATATGTCTTGCCACTGCCGAGATAGTGATACGGACGATCGTTTCCAACAGCTTCCCATTCTGCTTTCTGTTCGTCAGTTCCCTTCCAGTAGCCTTTTTCGAATAACTCCTGAGCCTTCGTGTCGTAGTACTCGGCCGTCGGCACAAATACCACGTTGCCCTGAAATTCCGGAAGGTCAGCCGCAGCCGCCTGCGCTATCTGAAATGTTCCTCGATTCGGAATTCCGCCCGTGCTAAGTTCGCCGATCACAAAAGGAGCATCAGGTGCGTTCAGGTCTTTCCGCAGATCCTTGATGAACAACTGCAACCACTTTTTGTAGTCCGCATAGTTATTTGCTTTTAGTTCGCCATTGATGACATCGTTGAATCCCTGGTGCCATACGATGCCGGCGATTTCATAGTCGCGATCTTTCAGTTCGGGAAACAGGTCACCAATGCCAACCAGTGAGCTCTTCGTTTCGTCGACCAGCAGCCTGTAGAAGTGGCCGTAGGTTTCCTTTACTTCATCCATCGTCGCATTGGGATTTTTCTTCTGAAGTCGTTCCAGAGTCTGCTGCAGCTTTTCCTGAGCCGGCAGTCCGGCGCTTGGTGGATGGAAATCGACTGCGAGACTCTTTCCACCCCACGCAACCTTGATCAGGACGATTGGTTCTTCCAACGCTTGTCCAACGGTGTGACCAAATCCAAATTCCGGGCCAATCGAATCTTCGCCCTTTGTTCCATAACCTACAGTCAACGGCCCGTGCTTCGCGCCGCCAGCTTTCGTTGGATAAGTGATCCACACGTCGTCTCGAACAGCCCAGCCGTCGCCGTTCTTCAGAGAATCGTAGGTGTCTTTTATGAGTGGATCATTCTTATAGGTATCCAGGTGAATGGGATTGCCCTTCCCTTCCATGTTGGATTGCCCCGTCAATACAAAGACTTTAATTTTGGAATCACTGGCCATCGAAGATTGTGAGACTAAAACGCTCGCCAAAAAAACAAGCAGCAGTCGCGTTGGTGGGAACATCATCGATATGGTCTCGGCTGGAAAGGAAGGAGAAGTTCCGTGAAGCAGGATTGGCTTGGTAGCTCGATGTTACCGTTTTCAGGCCGAAAAAAGCGAACGTAGCTGCACTTCACGACAAATCTGCGTTGCAAATGGCTGGCAAGCTGGACCGTTTTCTGAACCGCGTGCTGTGAATCAACATTGACTCGTAGTCCCGGTTCGCTGTCCAATTCACGGTCGAGCGCTCAAAAAGCTGGAAAACCTGCTGTCGCGACGCCCTTGAGCAGTTTGCACAGCAAGATCAAAGGCGTCGAGCGAATTGCCGCTGCCATCAGCAACGGCATCGCAGCATGGCTAACATATTTTCGGAACGGAGTTCTTACGGTGAGAATCGGCTGGATAGGAGTTCACGCAGAAGGCATCCCGGCTTTAGAGGCAGTCTGCGCGGCTGATTACGATGTCGTGGGATTAATGACTCTGCGTCAGGACAAGGCCGAACGCCGCTGCGGGTCTGCTGATTACGACGCGATGTGCGAGCGGTTCGAAATCCCGCTGTATGAGGTCGACAATTGCAACGATCCATCGAGCATTGCGATACTGAAGTCATGGAACTGCGACCTGCTGGTGGTTTTGGGCTGGGGGCAGATTCTTGGCTCTGAAGCACTGCAACAGGCCAGAATCGGCACCGTGGGAGCTCACGCTTCCCTGCTGCCTCACAATCGAGGCAGTGCACCAGTAAACTGGGCCATTATCAACGGCGAACAGCAAACCGGAAACTCGTTGATTTGGTTGGTCGAAGGAGTCGATTCGGGAGACCTGATTGACCAACGTTCGTTTCCAATTTCCGACTACGACACATGCACCACCATCTACGATCGCGTAGCCGAATCGAACGGCGACATGTTGATTCAATTGCTGCAGCAACTGGAAGCAGGTGAACGCCCTGGAACGGTTCAACTGGAAACCGGTGAACCCATTCTTCCGCGACGTCGCCCCAAAGATGGCGTGGTGAACTGGAATAGTTCCAGCGAAGAAATCTACAACCTTGTTCGAGCGTTGGCTCGTCCATATCCGGGTGCCTTCGCCTATCTGAATGGGGAAGCTTATCGCATCTGGAACGCAGCCGTATTGCCGCTGTCACGACCGCTGGCGGCGCCCGGTACCGTTCTGGGTCCGGTCAAAAGCCCAGAAGACAGCGCCTGCGGAATTCTGGTCGCCACCAACAACGGGGCCATCCTTGTCGTTGAAGTGGAAGACGCCAGCGGGCGAGTCATTCAAGGCAAAGAACTAAGCGAACAAAGCTGGACCGGCCAAAGACTCAGCAACGCTGCCTGAAGTCAATGCCGCCCTAAGCCAATCAGCACCGATCGGCATCGATTGAAGAAACACCAAGCCTGACGAATTGGTCAGCTGTCAAACACCATGCGAACTACCTGAATGCCTGCTAACGAAACAAATAAAAAACGAGTTCTGATTATCGCCGCTCATCCCGATGATGAACTGCTTGGCTGTGGAGGAACGGTTGCTCTGCATACCGCCAACGGCGATGAAGTCACTTCGGTCATTGTTTGCGAAGGCGAATCGCTGCGCTACGGCGAAGATGGCGTCGGCCAAAAGGATCATATTCAGGAAGCCGCCAGAGTTCTGGGGGTGAAGGAAGCTCGTACGCTGAAGTTTCCCGATCAGAAACTGGACACGTTCACGCTGACAGACATCATCACTCCGCTGGAAAAGGTTGTCGCCGACGTTCAGCCGAACGTCGTCTACACTCAATACGGTGGAGACATTAACCGCGATCACGAATTGCTGTTCAAAGCCGTACTGGTGGCGACTCGGCCGATGGAAGAATTCATCGAAGCGATCTACGCCTTCGATACCGCCAGCAGCACCGAATGGGCCTACCCGCGAACGTTTATCCCGGACACGTGGGTGGATATCACATCTACGCTGCAACAAAAACTGGATGCCATGGCGTGCTACAAAAGCGAAGTTCGCCCGTACCCGCATCCTCGATCACTGGAAGCTCTGGCTCATCGCAGCGCCGCGTGGGGCAACCAGTGTTGTATGGAACATGCCGAAGTTTTCATGACAGTGCGAAGGACGCTAAGAAATGGTCAAACGCCTTTTTGACATTGTTGCCTCAGCGACCGCATTGCTGTTTCTTGGCCCCGTAATTCTGCTGGCCGCCGTGGCAGTACGTCTGTCCAGCAAAGGACCGGCGTTTTATTGCCCCAAACGAGCTGGCGTAAACGGACAACCATTCACTCTGTTCAAACTGCGAACGATGCACATTGATCAGGGACAAAACGCCAGCGCAGTCACAGGGGTTTCCGATCCAAGAATCTTCGCCTTCGGCAGCCTGCTTCGAAAAACAAAGCTGGATGAATTGCCTCAGCTTTGGAACATCCTGATTGGCGACATGAGCATCGTGGGACCTCGTCCGGAAGACCTGATCAATGTCGAACGCTTTTATGATGAACTCGGCATGTCAACGCTTACCGTGAGACCGGGCTTGGCCGGAGTCAGCAGTATCTATAACTACACTCACGGCGAAAAAATGCTGGTTGGTGACAACCCGGAAGAAATCTACGCTCGCGATTTACTGCCGGTGAAACTCGCTCTGGAAGCCGTGTATCTGCAGGACGCTTCGCTAAGTTATGACCTGCGTTTGATTGCACGGACGATCGTCGCCATCGCCCAGATCGCGTCAGGCAAACAGGACTTTCCGGAACCGCCGGAAATGCAGGCCGCTCGAACGATCCTTGCGGAACGACCAATTATTGCGGCGGCCGCGTAACGAAAGTTACTGACGCTGGGAGAAACGATGTGCTGGTGGTTTCAACCACGAATGGGACGAATCACACGAATAATCGAGAGTTGACATTCGTAAAATTCGTGTGATTCGTGGTTGTTACCACTGCCCTCGTCCATCCAGCACACAGACAACCGTCGGTGAGGCGTGAAAATCGTGCACCGGCGAGTTGCTCCCGCGACTATCGACCGCGTTCTTCCCACGTGTCCGTTCGAAATGGTGATGCGGGAATATCGGCCGAGTTGTACAAACTAATCACCGGATTAGCCGCCCAGGCGTACCGTACCGAAGCCGGGTTGCTTATCTTATCGCTGCTGACAATCACCTTATTGCCGTCAATCCGAGCCTTCGCTGCGACAAACCTTTTGTCTTCACCCGCAATCGCAAATCCGGCCACAGTGTCGCCTCTGGATTTCAGCCCGTCGGCAAAATCAAATTCGATCGTCACTTCGTTGCCGCGTATGGTTGAGCCGCGATAAACCGGCCCCATCGCAATCACGTCTTTCTTGTAAACGTCCGCCAAAGCCCATTGAGCCATGCGGTGACCCACCGTTTGCTTATCTTTTGGATGAATGTCCTTTTCCTCACCGACGTCGATGGTGACCGCCATTCCTGTGTGAGGCACCTTCAAGGTCTTCAACATTCCTTCCTGCACCAGCACCCAACCGTCGGTCTGTGAAGGCTGAGTTTGAGCCGCACGAAAATTCGGCAACTGCACCCAACCAAACGGAAAGTTGCCCTGACCCCATCGATCTCGCCAGTCCTTGATCAAGGTCGTCAATTGGTCACCGTACAGATGTGAGAAGCCTCGACCAGAACTATTTTCGCCCTGATACCAAATCGCGCCTTTGATGGTATAACCAATCAACGGATTGATCTTGCCGTTGAACAAATTCGCTGGATAGTTTCGATCGTTGCGAGGCCTTGCTGGAACTGTCGGCTTACGTGGAACCGGCTTGCCATCCGCCTTCGCAGCAGCAGCTTTGACTTTCCATGCAGCCAATGATTTTTCGTAGGCCGCACTGGCTTTCGCTTCGTCAAAAGCGGCATCCTCGGATTGCCACGCTTCAAGTCGAGGTTTGATTGACGCGACAGCCGTCTGAGCCGGCATGCTGGTCCACGATTCCACTGACGTGCCACCCACCGACGAGTTAATCAGCCCGATCGGAACGTTAAGTTCCTGATGCAGCCGTCGCCCAAAGAAATAGCCAGTTGCGGTAAATCCACCAACCGTTTCGGGGCTGCAAACCGTCCACTTTCCGGTGCAGGTCTGCTGAGGTTCCAGTGAATGACCTGAGTCGACTTTGAACATGCGAATCTGTGGGTACTTTGCCGCCGCTTCTTCTTTGGCAGCATTCTTCGAACGGCTGACCGTCATCGCCATATTAGACTGGCCCGAACAAAGCCAGACTTCACCCACAAGAACGTCTTTCGCCACAAATTTTTCGCCGTCGCCTTCAATCATCAACTGGTGAGGTCCACCCGCTGACAGTGCGTCCAGCATCAGCTCCCAACGACCGCCTTCATCAGCTTTAGCCGTCTTGTTCTGATCACCCAACGACACAGAAACATAGCTGCCACTTGTGGCCCAGCCCCAGATTTTGATCGGCTGGTCTCGCTGAAGAACCATCGAATCCGAAAACATCGCCGGCAATTTCAGTTCGGCGCATGAGATCGCGGGACTAAGCAGCAGAAGGGCCAGAAAGCCAACAATACGAAATCGCAGCATGAAAATTATCTCCAGAAGACATAAGGCGGGATTAGTATACGATGGTACTGCCATCAATCACAAAAGTCCTGCGACAAGGACAGATATGCAACACTTGTCGGATCCTGCGGCACGTTTTGATAGCGCCCAACGCGACGGAAGGAATCATGAAGATCACTATTCAACATCTGACAGTCTCTTACTTTGCGGATTCAGCGGCGGGTACATCGATCGCGATTCCGTTGCAGTTTGATGGAGCTCAGCCGAACCACTTTGGAACCAACAAGGCAAGTCATGAACCATTGCGGCTGGCCGGATTCATCGGCAAAACCGAGCTCGGCGGAAGCTGCAATGTCGACACTCTGCAGATCGTACCTCATTGCAATGGTACTCATACCGAAACCATTTCGCACATTGTCAACGACGACATCTGGATCGGTCATGCCGCAATGGATGTATGCTGCATGGCCGTGTTGATCAGCGTTCCGGTGGTCACCGCAACCAGGACAAGCGAAGATTATCGCCCGCAACTGAACAACGAGGACAAACTGATCACAGCCGCCTCGTTGAAAGCGGCACTGCGGCCTTTTACGGAACTCAAACCCGCAGCATTGGTGATTCGCACGCTTCCAAACACAACAACCAAAAGAAGCCAGAGCTACTCCGCAGAATCTTCGCCCGCGTTTTTGACCGTGGACGCAATAAAGGTTATCAACGAACTCGGATGCCGACACCTACTTCTGGACCTGCCTTCAGTTGATCGGATGTATGACGACGGCCTGCTAACCAACCATCACATTTTCTGGAACGTGCCCGAGAAAAGCCATGCTATGACGGCCGATAGCTGGCAGGATAAAACCATCACCGAAATGGCGTTCATCGACGACGCTCTTGCCGACGGAGTCTACCTGTTAAACCTGCAGGTACCGTCGTTTTCAGGAGACGCAGCCCCATCGCGACCAATTCTGCTGCCACTGCAGAAAACTAATGGTTAGTTTCGGATACTCCACTAGAACCCTGAAATCACAAAGTACGAATTCTGCGCTACCGCAACGGGCACGTCCTCTCATGAATCCGATCCTCAGCCATTCCGGCGCACAGGAACTCGACCAGAAAGATCCTCTGCGGCGATTCCGCGACGAGTTTTTGATGCCTCAGACAGACGGCATCACCGATGTCTACTTTGTTGGCAACTCGCTGGGCCTGCAGCCTCGACGTATTGCCGAGCAACTGCAAACCGTGCTTGACCGATGGCATCGTTCCGGAGTCCATGGTCATTTCGACGGCGAACCAGCATGGATGAATCTGCCAGAAATCGTCAGCACAGCAATGGCCGGCATCGTAGGCGCACTCCCACATGAAGTTGTCGTCATGAATACCCTGACGGTCAACCTGCATCTGATGATGGCAACGTTCTATCAGCCAACTGCTGGTCGACATAAGATTCTGATCGAAGAACATGCGTTCCCTTCAGATCATCAGGCAGTCGCCTCCCATCTTCAAATGCGAAGCCAGTCGCCCGAACAATCGATGGTGATTGTGAAACCTGCTGCCGGTGAAGCGACTATCTCAGCCGAACACGTCATCGACACCATTCGCCGTCACCAGGATTCGCTGGCGTTAATTCTTCTGCCGGGAGTTCAATACTATACGGGGCAGGTATTTGATATGCCGCGTATCACAGCGGTCGCTCGTGAGTTGAATATCCCCATCGGGTTTGACCTCGCTCATGCGGCCGGCAACATCCCATTGCAGCTTCACGACTGGGACATGGATTTTGCGTGCTGGTGCACCTACAAGTATATGAATTCAGGGCCCGGAGCATTGGGCGGGTGCTTCATTCATGAACGGCACGCGACAAATCAAGATTTGCCAAGACTGGCTGGCTGGTGGGGGCATGAACGCAGTACGCGTTTTCAGATGAGACCAGAATTCGTGCCATCGGTGTCAGCTCAGGGCTGGCAGCTGAGTAATCCGCCGATTCTGGCACTGGCCCCCATCTATGCTTCGCTGCAGTTGTTCGATGAAGCGGAAGGCATACAGTCGCTGCGATCGAAGTGGCGCCGGATGGATGGCTATTTCCGTGAATTGCTGGCTCAGCAATTGGGCGACCGGGTTCGCATTCTCACTCCGAACTCACCGATCGAATGCGGCTGCCAGCTATCACTTGAAGTTCATCACGAAGGCAACTCAGGCCGCCAAACGTATGAACGGCTAAGTAATTGTTCCGTTCACACAGATTGGCGAGAACCCAACGTCATCCGAGCCGCCCCGGTGCCGCTGTATAACTCATTCGAAGACATCTGGCGATTCGTCGATTCACTGGCCACTTGCCTTGACGCATAAGCAATGTGGCGTTTGAAGAAACCAGAACCATCACCGCTCTCACGCCCGCCCCTCCCACGCGCGGGAGGGTGAAGGTGATTGCCGCAAACGCGGCTCATGACAGAATTCCGCGAGCAACAAGGTTGTTAAGTCGTCGAGCCGTTTGTTCGAGAGCATCGCAGACGGCTTCGGAATAGGTGCGTCCGTCAGTCGTGTCGATGCCGTGTCGAGGATCGGCAACGCGAAGACCTTCCAGAGCTGGATCTTCGTGGTGAAACAATTCCACAAACACAACTTCCAGTTTGCCGGTTGCCGCACTTTCTGTCAGCAGATTTCCAATCCAGCCATCATCGGTCGAAAGACATCCGCGAGTTGTCTTCGAAGATGCATGAAACATACTGAACCCATCAGCTGCCGCCATTTCCTTAACGATTGCCGCGTTCTGTTCCATTGATAGATCTGAGTCCCCGCAGTGAGCCGCGTCGACCAGAATCTTGAAGAATGGTTGCCCCAATTCAGCATTGGCGGTTTTCGCAATTTCCCACGCCTTGCCAACATCGGTGAACGTCATGAATTCGATGCCACGCAGGAATTCAATGTGCCAGCCTTTGATACAGCTTCCAATGGCTTCCGCTTCGCGTACCGCTCGAACATGCAGCTTTACGTTTTGAGCCACCGCCGCATCAAAGTCGGCACCGGTTAGCGTAACAGCTCCAGGTTTCATCCATTCTTCAATAGACGTGGAAGCCACGTGTTCGATGCCGAGCGACTTGGCCGTCTTCAGACCGTCAACCAGCATCGCGCAAACAGCGTCTTCGTCGGCGGGGTTCATTGGATTGCCGCCGGCGACCATCATGATCATATAGGGCGTCATGCCCAGTTCTCGAATGCCGCCAAACAGATCCCGAGTGTCCTGCTCGTTGACTCCGGGAAACTGCGGCACCTGAGCCGCCGTGATTGCCACGGGAGACATTTTCTGAAGATTCGCCAGTTCGGCAACCGAAAGCAGTTGTCCGTCTTCGCCTCTTGGAAGACGTCCGTTTTCATCAGGAACAAGGCCGCCAACAAATTTGATATGAGTTGGAACAACGCCAAGTTGAATGTTTGCCTTCAGTTCGATTTTTGCCATTTCGCTGTGCTCAAAGTTCTAGGATGAATGAATTATCGCCTGTTGATCGCATCAACTGCCAACAGTTTGGCAAGGATTCACACATCGCACAACCGACCGCAAAGTGAAGTCTAATCTTTAAGTCGCTCCGGCTTGCACAGCAGCTTTTTGTCGTTTGCCGCGCGGCCACATTTTGTACAGACATGCGAAGCGTTGCAGACCAGCAGCTTGTAGGTCGCAAAGTCCGACTTCAGCTGCTTCTTCATTTCACACAGAGTTTTCGACATCGCAAAATGATTCCCTGTTAGATGCAGACACGCCTGAACGTGTCACGAGCTGCCGTTCCGGATCCGCAATTGCGACCAACAATTTGAATCAGCCCCATCAAACCGCCTACGCCCAGAACTCTCGCACACCAACCCTAAACCCATAAAATTGAGACTCAGTCGCAATAAAATATTTGCCACTCCAGTAAATTACAAGCTCAATTCACAAGGATTTCAGAATTGAAGCCGCACCTAACCGCTGGCCCTGCCGCGAAGTGTGAGGCTGGCTGCGCGGAAATCGACAACGACGCTGCAGAGTTTCAGCATGCTCCCACCTCGCTGCCAGGATCCCACCAATGAACGCTTACATGCAACGAGCGCATAAGAAACCTCTTCAGCCATCTGCGAAGATTGGCCAAAGAGGTTAGAAAGGCACACGCTGGCTTAAGTCTACCGGTTAAGTTTCACACGCAATACGTTCAGGAAAACGTGAATTTCAACGGGCCAACGCAGAAGCTGAATTGCCAATTTCATTTACTTCAGATCAAAGCGATCCAGGTTCATGACTTTAGTCCACGCGGATACGAAGTCGTTGACGAATTTTTGCTTCGCGTCTTCGCTGGCATAAACTTCCGAAATCGCTCGCAGTTGTGAATTCGAACCGAATACCAGATCCACCGAACTGGCCTGCCACTTGATGTCTCCCGTTTTGAAATCACGGCCTTCGAAAAAGTGTTCACATACGTCTGACTTCTGCCATGCGGTATTCATGTCCAGAAGATTCACAAAGAAGTCGTTCGTCAGTGTTCCGGGACGTTTGGTGAACACTCCCAACTTCATCCCATCGGCGTTTGTGTTTAGAACTCGCATTCCTCCCACCAGGACGGTCATTTCCGGAGCCGTCAGGTTCAACAAACTGGCTCGATCGATGAGCAATTCCGGTGCAGGTCGATGAAGTGTGTGAGCGTGGAAATTGCGAAAACCGTCTGATGTCGGTTCCAGTACGGCAAACGCCTCTACGTCTGTCATTTCCTGAGTTGCGTCGGTTCTTCCCGGCGAAAACGGAACCTTGACATCGTGCCCTGCATTTTTCGCAGCTTGTTCCACAGCGGCTGATCCGCCCAGAACAATCAGGTCCGCCAGCGAAATTTTGGTGCCATCCGTTTTTGAGCGATTGAAGTCCTGCTGGATTTTTTCCAGAGTCGTCAACACTTTCGTCAATTCGTTGGGTTGATTGACCGCCCAGTCCTTCTGCGGAGCCAAACGAATTCTGGCACCGTTGGCTCCACCACGCTTGTCACTGCCTCGAAATGTTGACGCCGAAGCCCAGGCGGTTTCGACCAACTGCGGAACAGAAAGTCCGGACGACAGCAGCTTGCTCTTCAACGCAGCAACATCCTTTTCGTTGACCAAACGGTGATCAACAGCCGGAACGGGATCCTGCCACAGCTGCGGCTCGGCAACTTCTGGACCGAGGCAGCGAGAAAACGGCCCCATGTCTCGATGTGTCAGCTTGTACCAGGCCTTCGCAAATGCTTCGCGAAACTGTTCCGGGTTTTCGTGAAAACGTTTTGAGATCGGCCCATAGATGGGGTCCATCCGCAGAGCAAGGTCTGTTGTGAACATCATGGGAGCATGAGACTTTGCGGCATCGTGAGCATCCGGCACAGTGCCCTGAGCGGCGGGGTCCGTGGGAATCCACTGCCATGCACCAGCGGGGCTTTTCGTCAAATCCCAGTCGTAGCCAAACAAATTGTCGAAGTAACCGTTTGACCACTGAGTTGGAGTCGTGGTCCAGGCTCCTTCCAGGCCGCTGGTAATGGTGTCTCCAGCATTGCCTGTCCCGAATTTATTTTTCCAGCCAAGTCCCTGTTCTTCAAGACCGGCTGCCTCAGGTTCAGGGCCCACATTTCCTTCCGGGCTGGCTGCACCGTGCGACTTGCCGAACGTATGGCCGCCAGCGATAAGAGCAACCGTCTCTTCATCGTTCATAGCCATCCGAGCAAACGTTTCCCGAATGTCTTTTGCAGCTTCAAGAGCACTCGGTTTACCATTGGGACCTTCCGGGTTGACATAAATCAAACCCATCTGAACTGCAGCAAGAGGATTGTCGAGTTTACGATCACCCGTGTAACGCATGTCACCCAGCCATTCGGTTTCAGGCCCCCAGTTAACATCCTGCTGTGGCTCCCAAACATCTTCGCGACCGCCTGCAAATCCAAATGTTTGAAAACCCATAGATTCCAGAGCACAATTGCCGGTAAGAACCATCAGATCAGCCCACGAAATCCTGTTGCCGTATTTTTGCTTGATGGGCCACAACAGCCGACGAGCTTTGTCAAGGTTTGCGTTGTCGGGCCAGCTGTTCAACGGCGCAAATCGTTGAGTCCCATAGCCTGCGCCGCCTCGACCATCAGAAACGCGATACGTTCCCGCGCTGTGCCATGCCATTCGAATAAACAACGGACCGTAATGACCATAGTCGGCTGGCCACCAATCCTGTGATGTCGTCAACAACGTCTTGATGTCCGCCTTCAACACGTCCAGATCAAGCTTTGAAAACTCCTCCGCATAGTTGAAGTCCTCCCCCATCGGATTGCTTTTAAGCGAATTCTGATGCAGGATTCCAACGTTTAACTGATTGGGCCACCAATCGCCGTTCGAATGAACACCTGCGGCGGTGTGCCTTGCGGATGCCGCTGGAACTGCGCCCATGACAGGGCATTTGCTGCTGGACTCCATTTTCTCTCCTTCATGTTTTTCTGTCACTTGCAATTGTTGAGCAAACACGTTGCTGGCCATGCATAGCACCGAACCGAATACGACAGCAACGAACTTTGCTTGCGGGTAAGGTCGAAGACAACGGTTGAAACGGCCGCAGGAAAACACCATAGGCCGGAAACGCGTGACTGCTTCGGCACGTGGATTAATGCGGGTGAATCGAGATTTTCTGAACATGATGCCTCCTGAGTCTGGCGAACTGAACTGAATCAATATGTCATTGACACAGGAATTATTGGCGCCCGAAGCGATACATCCAATGCATTCCACTACTATTAACCATGCACTCAAAGCATAGTCGATTTCGAAGGAAAAAATAATGGAACTGGACCAACTGCGGTACTTTCTGCAAATTGCTGAGCGAGGTAACTTCACCCGGGCCGCAGAAGATCTGAGCATTTCTCAGCCTGCGCTCAGCCGTTCGATTCAAAAGCTGGAAGAAGAACTGGGACAGCCGATCTTCGAACGGAAATCGCGTTCTGTATCGCTTACTGACGCCGGCACACTGTTGCAGGCACGAGCGCTGCAGGTGCTTTCTATTCTGGACGACACAAAAGCAGAGATCACCGACGACGGCGAAAGCGGTCGTGTTAGAGTCGGCGCGATTCCCACAATCGCGCCCTACTTTTTGCCGGAAATCCTGAGACGGTTTTCCACCGAATACCCCAAAGCTACGATTGTTGTGCAGGAAAACACCACAGACGTTTTATTAAAAAGCTGCACGCAGGGGGAAATTGATTTGGCGATTGTCGCTCTGCCGATACCGGCAAAATATCTGGAAGTGGAAGAGCTGTTTAAGGAAGAACTGCTGCTTGTCCTGCCTCTTAATCACCCTCTGGCCGATAGAGCCAAAATCAGCGTCAGCGATGTAGAACCATTCCCGTTTGTGCTGCTGGACGAGGCACATTGTCTGTCTGGGAACATCGCGTCATTTTGTCGTCAGAAGTCATTTCAGCCGGTTGCCGTAGAACGAACAAGCCAATTGACAATGGTTCAGGAATTGGTGTCGCTGTCCCACGGCGTGTCGATGATTCCCGCCATGGCACGCAATTGCGATCAAAGCGATCGCCGCACATATCGCTCTCTCGTTAAACCAAAACCCATGCGCACGGTCGCCGTGGTTTGGAATCCCTACCGTTTTGAAAGTCGATTACTAAAAGCGTTTCGAGAACACCTGCACCAGTGAAGCTGCCGACGACGACTCACGGTACAGCCTGCCTTTGCCCCATGCACCCAAAGGCCAGATTCGAAACCAACTGTTGCAGCCTGCTTTAGCCGCCACGTCGGAACATGAAGTAGGCTGCGGCGGCAATGCACAGGGACGCCCACAAATAATCCAGAGTCAGTTTCTCCTTCATGTACAGCACGGAGAATGGCACGAAAACTGACAAAGCGATGACTTCCTGAAGAATCTTCAGCTGGCCAAGTTTCATCACGGCAATGCCGGCACGGTTCGCTGGAACCTGCAGGACATATTCAAAGAACGCGATGCCCCAACTGACAAGAACCGCCACAATCCACGGTTTGGCAGAAAGATTCTTCAGGTGAGCGTACCAGGCAAACGTCATAAAAACGTTGCTGCACAGCAACAGCAGAATTGTCACGGCGAATGGTCGCATCGATATTCACATCCGGTCAAACGTTGGTGAACCTGCTTGAAACAAGCCTAAGCTTTGGACCATTCATCCAACCGCTCGGAAACATTCCGTTGACGCTCTTGAAACCTGACTCAACGTGAGCAAGTTCAGTTTCGCAAGAAGTCCTACACGGCTGGCCAATTCGAAGCCTAAACAAACTGGGCGGCGAAGACTGCTCAACCGTCAGGTTCCATATGCACCGGATTGTGGTGAGCACCTTCGGGGGCTGGTCACGATAATCTGTGCTGACAAAGCGAGCAATATCAGCAGCAAAGCTGGGGATATTGAAAAACGTCCACAGTGCCACGACTTCAACAATGGTGTGCCACCAGGTTTTGTTTCTCGGCTGCGGCAAAATTAACACAAAGCTCTTTCACGCTGCAGAATAGTAAGTTACTGTTCGGTAACTAATTCTTAGGGAGCATGTAATTGGCTCGGCCGAGGACCATTTCTGACGATCAAATTCTGCAAACGGCGCTGGAATGCTTTCTTGAGCATGGGCCGTCTGTGGCCACTGACGTCATTGCCGAACGGCTCGGTGTTTCGCCTCAGGCATTATTTAAACGCTTCAATAATAAAAATGATTTGTTGATTGCTGCCGTTGCACCTCGCAATCCAGCACCGTGGATTCCCATGGTGGAAGCAGGCCCGGACGACCGCCCCTTCGCGGAGCAACTGTCAGAAATACTTCACGAACTGGCCGAATTTTTCGTGGACATTTCGCGACGGATGTCTGTACTCAGATGGAGTAATCTTGATCCGCGAAAATTAATGGAACAATACGACGAAGCTCCCCCATTAGTGGACCTTCGTGTGCTGTCATGCTGGTTACAGCGAGCCGCCAAACGAGGACTCATCCGGCCCATCGATTTTAAAGCGACGGCCATGATGATGCTGACTTCCATGCACGGGCCTGCCATGCTGACGGACATGCTGGGAAAGCATCCCACCGGACATACTCGCGATGAATACGTGGCATGTATGGTAGATATGTTATTGCAGGGTATGTTGCCAAGAACGAAGAAAACGAAGACCCAAAACGGTCTTAGCAGGAGTAAGTCGTGAAGGTCGAGAAAGTTATTCAGAATGCTGCAGTATCGCTACTGATTCTGGGCGTAGGAATTGGTGGTCTGATCGTCTTCGGAAAAAAACCGGAAGTACCAACTCAGGATGCCGCCGCAACCGATTTGGCGACAACGGTTGTCACAGCAAATGTGACCACGTGGAATCAGCCGTTTAACATCCAGCTTGATGGAGAAGCGGTCACGTATCGCGTTGTCACAGTTGGCAGCGAGGTGGTTGGCCGAATCGTCAAGAAGTCTCCGATTGCTCGCAGTGGCACGTTCATTAAAAAGGGTGACGTGCTGTTCGAAATCGATTCGACAAACTATCAGCTGGAAATAGAACGCCTGAGTGCTCAGTTGAAGCAGAAAGAAGAAGAGCTCAAGGCAGTCACCGTCGACATCGAAAATGCGGCCACGTTAACGAAACTGGCAGAAGAGGATTGGAACCTGCAACAAAAACAACTGGAACGCATGCAGCAACTGCAGGCTCGCCGCACGGCCAACGAAACCGAAGTTGAAGCCGCGATGAAGCAGGAACTGGTGGCTCGCAACACCCTGCAGACTCTGCGCAACCAGGAACGCACGCTGGCTCAACAACTGAAGACCAAGGCTGCGGACAGAGCACTTGTACAAAGTGAACTTGATCGAGCCAAAGTTGATCTGGAACGTTGCAAAGTGGTTTCCACTTTGGAAGGTCGCATCGTTGATGACGTGGTCGAAGAAGGCGACTATGTCAAAGCAGGAGACACGCTGGTTCACGTCAGCGACAGCAGTCGTATGGAAATCAAGACCAAACTTCGAGCGGAAGAATTGGCGTGGGTGTGGCAACAACATGTCATCAACGCCAAAGCTGGCGACGTACCGCCGCTATCCAGCGACCCGATCAATCTGCCGGATATTTCGTGTGAAGTGGGCTATACATTCGAAGGCGTAGAAACCATCTGGGACGGCTATGTTGCTCGCATTGAGGGCACTGGCATGGACCGCGACACTCGCACGTTTCCATGCCGCATTCTTGTTCCCGAACCTCGCAAAACTCGAGTCAACGATAGCGTCGGCGGACGAGCGGCGGTGTCTCCACCAACGCTGCTAAGCGGTATGTTTGTCACCATTCGAGTGCCCATTGAATCGCCCGCTCCGCTGTTGAAGCTTCCTTTGGAAGCCGTTCGTCCGGGAGGTCAGGTGTGGGTGAACCGCGATGGCAAGCTGGACATTGTGGAAGTGTCGTTAGCTCATGTTGAAGGCGAAACTGCTTTAATTCGCAGTACCGGCAGCGGACTTACCGACGGGGATCGAGTGATCATTTCGCCACTTGTTTCCGTGGTGGAGGACATGCCTTTAAAAGAAAAAGAAGTCGCCAAAACGACTGACAAGCCTGCAGCCGCCAAGCTTTCAACACCAGCCACACAGCCAGCACCAGCCACTTCCGCTGCGGAGGCAACCGAATGAGATCCTTAATTACCTGGGCGATTCGTCAGACGCCCGCGATGAATACGTTGATGGTGGGCCTGTTGCTTGTGGGTGTAATGGCGGCACTTTCCTTGCGCCGTGAAGAGTTTCCGCAATTTGATCTTGAAATGATTCTGGTATCGGTGCCCTACCCCGGCGCAAGTCCGGAAGAAGTGGAAAGCGGAATTTGTCAGAAGATTGAGGAAGCCGTTCGCTCCGTCGATGGCATCAAAAAAGTGACATCCGTCGCCGGCGAAGGCGCGGGTAACGTGGTGATCGAAGTGAAGACGGACGTGCCCAACGTTCAAAAAGTATTGAACGAAGTGCAGTCGGAAATTGACCGTATTCCCAGCTTTCCGGATCTTGCCGAAGAACCTGAAGTTCAGCAGGTAACTATTCGAAATCCGGCCATCACTGTGGGCGTTATCAGCACCAATTCAGATGCTGATGATTCGGAATTGCGGCTGCGGGAAATCACGGAACGTGTTCGAGAAGACCTGTTGTTGATTCCTCAAATTTCGGTCGCCGATATTCTCGGCGAACGCAGCTATCAGATCGACGTTGAAATTCCCGAACGCACTCTGCGCGAATTCGGCATGACGTTGGCCGATGTCAGCCAGCGCATTCGAAGACGCAACCTGGAACTACCAGGCGGCAACATCAAAGACCGTGGCGAAACGTATCTGCTGCGTGGAAAAAACAAGCGAACTGTCGGTGAAGAAATCTCCGAAATTCCATTGATCACTCAACGAGACGGAGTTGTGTTAACGGTTGGTGATCTGGGTGAAGTGAAAGACGAATTCGTTGACACGGTTTCGATCAGCCGAATCAATGGGAAACCGGGTTTGGGCATTTCCGTAAAAGCGGCCGCTCGAGAAGACCTGCTGGCCATGGCTGATGCCGTAAACGAATATGTCAAAGTGCACAAACTGCCAGCGGGCTATGAATTCACAGTTTGGGGCGACAGCGCGGTCGACGTACGCGATCGTCTGGAACTGCTGAAACGCAACGGAGGCCAGGGACTGATTCTTGTGTTTATCGTGTTGGCGTTATTTCTTGAATTCCGTCTGGCATTTTGGGTGGCACTGGGAATTCCCGTTTCCGTTCTTGGAGCCTGCGCCGTCTTATGGCAGTTCGACCAAACCTTGAACATGCTTTCCATGTTCGCATTCCTGATTGCTTTGGGAATTGTGGTCGACGACGCCATCGTGATTGGTGAGAACATCTATTCACATCGCGAAACCGGCAAGCCGTTTTTGCAGGCCGCCATTGATGGCACGGTCGAAGTTGTTCCATCTGTAACGACGTCGATTGCCACCACGATTTTTGCTTTCATGCCGATGTTTTTCGTGTCGGGAGTGATGGGCAAGTTCTTTGCCGTGCTGCCTCTGGCCGTCATCGCGATGCTGGTCATTTCATTGCTGGAAAGCACGTTTATTTTGCCCTGCCACCTGGCTCATGCGTCGAAGAAGCCATTCTTTTTAACGGCCGCGCTGAATCGCGGAACCAATCGTGTTCTGGATTTTGTCATCTACAGGCTGTACACGCCGCTGGTGAACTTTACCAGCGGCAATACGGCAATCACATTGGCAACATCCGTGACCATTGTGTTGTTAACCGTCAGCCTGGTGACCAGCGGCATCGTGCCGCAGGTGTTTTTCCCTAAACTGGACGCCCCTGAAGTGATCGCAAACGTGATCTTTCCGGATGGGACTCCCAGTCGGGTCACCGACGCGGCAACCAGCAAAATAGAAGCTGCTTTAGAAAAGATCAACGAAAAGTACACCACCGATGAAGGTCCTTTGGTCTTGGTAACTCATCGCATGGTTGGCAGTGTCACCGTTGGCGGTGGCCCCGGCGGCGGCGAAACAACAACCGGCGGCCACGTAGGCAAGGTGCACGTCCAGTTGGTCGAAAACACCAAGCGAGAAGTTGGCAGCGAAGACATCGTCAACGAATGGAGAGCTGCGGTCGGCGAAATTCCAGGCGTCGAAACGCTCACCTTTGGTTCGCAGGCACGCGGGCCCGGTGGCAAGGCCATTGAATTCAAACTGCTGGCATCCACAGAAAACATGCCCGACCTGGAAAAAGCCGTCGAGCTTTCCAAAGCCGAACTCTCGAAATTCGCGGGAGTCAAAGACATTGCGGATGATTCCCGCCCAGGCAAATGGGAACTTCAGCTGACGGAAAAACCGGGAGCCGTGGCTTTGGGTGTACCGTTGGAAAGTATTGCTCGAACGGTGCGAGCGTCGTACTACGGCGAAGAAGTCATGCGACTTCAGCGAGGACGGCATGAAGTGAAGCTGATGGTTCGCTATCCGGAAGAAGATCGTGATTCGCTGGCCAACTTCAAAGATATTCGAGTCGACACCGGTGACGGAATTCAGCGACCGATTACAGAACTGGCGGAAGTAACTGTTACCCGAGGGTACTCAGAAATCAATCGCATCAATCAGCGCCGATCAATCACGGTGTCGGCGGATATTGATGAAAAGAAAGGCAACGCCAAAGACATTGTCGCCCAGCTTCAAAAAGGCTTTATGAAAGACCTGCTGAAACAGTATCCCAGCCTGAGCGTTCGCTGGGAAGGCCAGCAGGAACAGGACACAGAAAGCGTGCAAAGCCTGGTGACAGGCATGGGCGTTGCCCTGTTGGCAATGTTCATCCTGCTAACTGTCGAATTCAATTCGTATGGTCAGCCATTGGTTGTGATGGCCGTTATTCCATTCGGAATCGTGGGAGCGATTCTGGGGCATGCCTTCATGGGGCTGCCGCTAACGCTGTTCAGCATGCTGGGGCTGGTGGCGTTAACGGGAGTGGTGGTCAACGATTCGATCGTATTAGTCGACTTTATCAACCTAAGAATACGATCCGGAGTTCCTTTGGAAACGGCGGTCGTAGAAGCTGGCCAAAGACGTTTCCGTCCGGTGCTGCTGACTTCGCTGACGACCGTTGTGGGGCTGTTGCCGATTCTGACGGAGACATCCTTCCAGGCTCAGCTGTTGATCCCAATGGCCACCAGCCTGTGCTTCGGCCTGATGTTGTCGACATTGTTGGTTCTGGTGCTGGTGCCAACGTTTTACTTAATCTACGGTCGAACTTTTGGAATCCGCGTTGATGAGCACGTGAAGCCGATCCCCTCAGATTTAGACAAATCTCTGCCAACCGCCGCTCCATAGGCTAACAAGGGCTTCGCCCTTGACCTGGTGGCGTGGGAAGCAGCAAGACGTGGAACGCTGGAATCGCCGAGCCGCTCCGTTGTCGCTACGGCCAACATGCGAGCATCATTTAGTAAGACTTTAACGGGCCGCGAATGATCAGCCACACTTCAAAGACCACCATCATGGGCGACTTGAAAAATCCGCGAGTGATCTATCTGAAAGGGCTGCTGTTTCTGCTGTGTGGCATCATGGCGGCCGCCATTGTTATGGCCGATTCAATGAAATGGCAAACAGCAGTGCTGCTGACAATTGCCATCTGGAGCTTTTGCCGAGCTTACTATTTTGCGTTCTATGTTATTGAACACTACGTCGACGGCAATTTTCGCTTCGCTGGCCTGTGGGACTTTGCGGTGTACGTTGTTCATCGAAGAAAGGCGCAGAGCAATGAATCGGCTCCGCAAGGCATTTCGAAGAAGCAGTAGCCCCCAAATAGCCCCGGTAATGCTGTGGATGAAGGCCGACCGATACGACGTTACCGTGCGTTACTTTTCTGTAAACAGACCGTTGCCCTGGATGATGACTTCATCCGCTTCGTTTAGTGAGGCTTTACCCTTCACATAAACCAACTGCTTTTCTTCCAGCTGAAACAGTTCACGGCTGTCGACATCGATGGTTTCACCTTTGTCGCCGGGAAAACTTACGAACATGAAGTAGTCTTCGATGTGAGTTTTGCAGAATGGGCATGTGTGAGGGTCGTGAACCTTTTCACCATCATGTCCGGTTGCATCAGTGGCGACAAAAGCCGCCTTGCCAGCTTCCCACGGTGACGAGTCGCCAATATAGATTCCCGCCTTCACCACGACATCCATGGACTCGGCAGCATCTTCTGCTTTGAGGGCCTTCCGGATCTCACCAACGGGCGTCGGCTCTCCGGGAATGCTGGTCAGCAATAATTTCTGACGCAGCGATGAAATCTTCGGATCAACAGATTCTCCACAACCTGCAACAACACATACTGTGAAAAGACTCAGCGTTAGACAAATTGATTTCATTTCCCGGCACCGTTTTCTTCTGTACAAGACTCATCAGGTCAAAATTGACACTGCCAGCCACTCGGACACTACTTCTTTTCTTCAGCGTGATCGTGATCTGAGTGGTCAACTTCAGCATGGTCATGTCCATGATCGTGGTCAGCATGACCATCGGCACTTGTACCGGTTAGTTCCACCAATGTGGCAACAGCTGCATCAACTTTTGCAGAAACGTCTTTGTATTCAGCCCCTTCCTGACCGTGCATCACGGCATCCACCGAACCGTAAGCTTCTGTCAGCGTCTGCAGTGCTTCGGTAACTGACTTCAGCTGTTCTTCTGTCAAACCAGCGCTGGCCGCCAACTTGCTGGCGTCGGCAAGAATGTCGCCGACTTCGTGAAGTGGATCATGAGCTCCGTCGGCATCGTTCGCAGCAAAACTGTCACGAATGGAATTCCGCAGTTCAACCAGTTCTTCCACGGCGCCCACCAGAGTCGTCGGGTGTTCATGTCCATGATCGTGGTCGTGATCATGAGCATCCTTTACAACCGGCTTGGTGTCAGCTGGTTCGCCGCAGCCAGACGCCATCAGGCAAAGTGGAAGAGCAAATAGTGCGATTAGTCGAAACGATTTCATTTCTGGTCCTTGCTTATGTGTGTAATTCTGCCTCACAAACTGTGATTGCGAGAAGTATATCAAGCCATAACTACAGTGCAGCAGTCTCCGATTGCGTTCCGTATTCTACGAATCGACCTGAGATTTTGCTGGAAGAATCCTGCTGTCTCTCGCAGGATCGGCCGTCTGCGCCGAATTCGCATGTTCGAAACGGCCTTAACGCTGATAGAATTTCCCTACGGCAAAGCAGCCTGCGGGGCCTTTCTTACCTATCACACCAGTTGAATTCCCGCCGATGAACGGAATCTGCATGAAACACCTATTTGCCGTTATATTCGTCATGGCCACGTTGGTAGTGATCAGCTGGACAGATGGTCTGGCTGAAGAAATCGACCAGCGTCGCCCAACAACAGACCCCGTCAGCCGATTGTGCATGCAACCGTGGAAAGGCGACTTTGCCAGGCCGGAAGACGCCAACCTTCCGGCCGACGAAGTGTATTTCCAGAATGCAGCTGGTTTTAAGCTGCGAGGATGGTTGTTTGAGGCACAGGACGCTCGACAGTCGATCCTGTTTTGTATGGGGAATTCCGGCAATATCTCGTTGATGCTGCCGTACGCAAAAATCCTGCAGGATGCGGGCTTTGAAGTGCTGCTTTTCGACTATCAGGGTTTCGGCAACAGCGAAGGCACGGCCGGAATTACTTCGCTGGTAACCGACTCACTGGCGGCTTTCGATTTTCTGGTGCAAAGTCGGGGACGCGACCCCAAAGACATCGGAATCTTCGGCGTCTCACTGGGATCAGTGCTGGCTCTAACGGTCGCTGCAGAACGGCACGCGGGCGCCGTTGCTGTGGAAGATGCATTTATCCCGGACGAACAAATCGACAGGTTGTCTCGCCGCTACATCAGCCAGGACAACGCGGTCGCTCAATTTGCGCTGGCGTCCGTTAAGTCGCTGCTCCTCGGAAGGGTGGCCCCTCTACAAAACGTGACTCGTCTTAACAACGCTCCTGTGTTTCTGATGCACGGCGTCAACGACCGCCTGTTGCCGCCTTCCGGAACTCTGCGAATTGCTCAGGCATGCACCGGTCCAAAGCGAGTCTGGTTGATGGAATCCACCGGACACGCTCCGGAATCTCTGGAGATCAATGATCAGGAATACGCTTCCCAACTGCAGTCGTTTTTTCAGGAAGCATTTGCTGGAAAATTCACCGAAGACCGGCTATCCACTCAAAACAAACCAAAGCAGGATGGCACGTTCTCAGAAACCGTCAGCTGGGCGAATACCGCCCCGAACGCACGCTCCAGTCAAACTCAGCCGGAACCGTGGCAAATCGCATTTGCTGACGACAAGGGCAACTTCCATTTCGAACACCGACAGACGCACCGCAGGTCATTTAAAGTGACGCTGAACTTCAAGCCGGAGCATGTATATGCCGTCCGCATCTATCATGCAAAGTCGATCGCCAATGAACAATGGATTCCAAAGCTATCAGAATTCTCGGGAGCTCTGGATCAATTTCGCGTGTGTGCTCATGAATTGTTTCGCGGCGAACGTATGTGCGAACACTTCTGGATGTGGGAAGGCATGAATTTCTACAACTACTCTGAATACCTGCCGAAATATTCGCAGCTGCTTGCCATCAGGGTATTGAACGAACTTCCGCAACCGGATTCTATCCCCGAAAGAATCCGTGCTCGCTATGCATCGCTTCTGGCACGACTTCATTGCTGGCCCAAACCAAACGCCGACATTCAGCACGAACTTCAATTCGGAGAAACCATGCTGAAGTATCTACCTCAGAAACCAGACGACTATTACGAACTTGGCAACGCCAGATTTCAACTGAAGTTTCGAGATTCCGTCGTTGGCGATTCGCTGTTTCGACTTGCCAAAGCCAGATTACTGGTAGGTGATTCAGAAGCAGCTCGCAGACTGCTGAGAATGCATATGTCCGTTCTGCCGGAACATGTGCCAACCAACCTGACCGAAGAACGCATCGCTTCGATTCAGACTTTGGAAGATCTTATCGGGAAGCCATCGTCGAATCAGCCCGAACATTAGCGCCAAGTCTCAATCAGCCGCAGGGCGTTAACAGAAAGAATGAGGTTTCATTTAACCAGGCGCTGTCCAATTGGAATCGCCTTCAATAGTGGCAATGGCTGAAGTAGCATTATCAATGAAAGTGCTCGGCAGCTCCCACAGCAATTGTGCCTTCTGGAATTCCGCCAACCTGAAACTTCGCCTGCACTTTGAGGTTCTGTAACGACAGAACTGTCAACACTCCATCACCGGGATTTGTAATGATCGCGTGACGGCCAAATGCATCAAAGCAAACGGAGTGATGACCTTGTCCGCCATTCACTTTGCTGGCACCAACGGGCATCGTCAGCCTGATTGTTGCGTCTGAAAAATCCTGGTCGCGGTTTGGATCCAGCTCCCATACGGTCAGCTGTTCGGGCACTTTGGATTCCAGGTCAAGACGATCGTGAAACACCAGCGCATATCGTTTGCCTAAAGACAAAACCACTTCCGGTGCAGTCAACGTCAGGCCTTCAGCAACAGAAACAGGACGCTTCGCAAGGTAGGGATTCGCCACTGCTGCGTTGATCAAATACAACCCGGCGTTCGAACCGCTGCCCGACGTGAAGACCACCCAGTTTCGGTGGTTAGCGAACGACTGAGTCACCAAACGATCTTCGGATAGTTCAGCCTGAGCGGCCTGCACAGAATTCACAACAACGCTCGCCGCGTTCTGAGAAGCAGTTAAATCCGCATTCACCCAATAGACACCGTCTGCGGTAGCAAAGAACACCTTGCCCGAGTTTGTCGTGACCGCCCGAATCGCGCCGCCGGGAACCTTGAACGAATACGACGGCTGATCACCGGCCCCCCGAAGGTTAACAACGTCAACACGACCAATGTCGTCTCCTTGGGCGTCGGAATACGATGCATAGCACACTGAGCTTCCAACAACAGCAACGGGGCCTCCACCACCGCCGGAGAACGCACGAACCTGATTACTGGCAGCCTTCATCTTCAATTGTTGCGGAGCTACCTGAAGCACGGCGTCACCTGATTCGGTGCCACCCTCCATCGACACGTAAAACGTGCCATCAAATACGTCAAGCGTGGCAGGGTTGCCCTGCTGCACGGCTAACTGCTGGTTAGTGACGGCGGGCAACCGCGAATACTTCCAGTGATTGTGACTTCCATGAGGCTCTTCGAAGGCTCCCGGGTCGATCGACACCCAACCACTGCCGGCTGCATCTGTTTGCTTGCGGATGCCGACCATCACCATTCCGCCAGACTGGCTGATCGAATGAATCGACTGAGTATCAACGTCCACACCTGGAAAGCCGCTCACCCAGCCTCGATTAAGATTCCATTTATTGGTTGTTACCAGGTCTGCGTACGACAATTTCGCCGTTTCACGATCCTGCCAGAACAGGCGAGTGATCGTGACCGGGCGAATGTTCTGCCCCAAAGCACCGGGTGTTCCCACGGAATTTGTTGCCAGGTCAACAACAAGAAATAACAGCAAGCTGAAAACAAGGCGGGCACCGCAACGACTGATCGAATTCATCAACGCACTCCATTGTGTAATTATGAGTGCCGTAATGTAGTTGGAACTGCGATAGCCCCAAAGCGTCAGGATGCCAGAATCAGCATCGCCGATGATGCTTTTCAAGCTGAACGTTCCGTAAAAACCGGATGTCAGCCCCCGCACGGTGCTGTTTTGCGGGAATTTTCAGACGAACGCCGCCACGTTTCAGCTTACAACAACACGCGTGTGCCTTTTGAACTGCACCCATAAGCCAGCTTTTAGGAAACAAAGCTAACCGCTAAAACCAGTGCAGAATGCTCCACATGCATGACTTCGCAGCAGCAATAAAACGCATCCCGCGATAAATAAGCCACGTGGCACTTTGCTTATTTGGCAGAATATGCGGGCTATTTGAAGACATGGGTCAGCTGAATTATTTCCCAAATACTGGCAAAGCTCACGGTTTGTCGACCTTGATTTCAACGGAATCTCCGGTGCTTTGCCGTCCCCATCACCATTGCAGAAGCAGAATTCGATCAATATCAGGATTTTTCCCCAGCGTACTAACCCCCATAAGCTAGCAGCGTGTCCGGGAAGCCATTCTTTGTTGTTGCCAATGGCGTCTGAAA
>CALFSX010000120.1 GCA_937916515.1 uncultured Planctomycetaceae bacterium
ATCGGGGCAGACTTCTCCCGCTTCGTCATGATGAAAACGAGTAAGTGAGCCAGCGATCGGAGAGTGCGGAATGCGGCGGCTCATCCATAAGTTATCCCAACAACTCTGACACAATTTCCGTGCTGTAATTGAAGTTCGGTGTGTCTACACCGGCTTGCTGTAGCAACGTCAGCCAGTAATTCGCGAGGGACGTGTCTTTTTGCGGCAGAACGATATGGCGTCCGTGTTTGATGCGTTCTGCGCCGCCGCCGGACAGCAGGGCGGGCAGGCTTTGCAATCCGTGGCCGGTCCTGAGGTTGCTGCCGTAGCTGACGATGCAGCTGTCGTAGAGTCGACGTCCTTCGCTGTCTTTTGTTTCCTTAAGCCGATCGAGGAACCAGGCAAACAGCTCCATCAGCTTTCTGTCCCGGGTTTCGGACGCGGCGCGGGCCGAGTCCGATGATCCGTAGTGACTGAGCGTATGCGGGCTCAACGTGATGCCCAGGCTCGAAATCAACGGGGCGACCGGCAGGCGATAGGAAGCGATGCGCGTCATGTCTGTTTGAAGAGCAAGAACCAGCATGTCCAGCATCAGGCGGATCTCCTTTTCGCCGGTAAGTCCTGCGCCGGGCTCCTCGACGGGAGCTTCCATTTTCGGTTTGGTGGCCCACTGCTCCTCGCGCTGCAGACTCGTTTCGATCTCGCGGATGCTGGTGAAGTATTCGTCCAGCTTGACTGCGTCCTCGTGACCGAGAGTTCGCCGGACAGTGCTGCCATCAATGCGAACCAGGTCGAGGATGCTCTGCCGGTTATCGAGGCGCTCGAGCAGTTGCTCGGGAGAATCGCCTTTCTGGGCGAAGAGCGTGCGATACAGCTGCAGCGGGGAAGGGATCCCTGGGAGCGAGCGGCCCCGGTCATCAGCCGACAGGGAATAACCGCCTCCGTGGCCGGCTCCCTGACCGGGAATGGGCTCTCGGCCGGTCAGCACCAATGATGTAAACCGCGCGTCTTTCCCGATCGTCCTGGCGGCGAGCTGATCGCACGAGATCGCAGCCTCATGCTCGCGATAGCTTCCACAGTTCAGATAGCCGCCGCTGCCGCCGTGCGGATTGCCGACCCCAAGATTGGTCAGGTTGGAAACCAGGGTCAAATCTTCCTGGTGCCTTTCCATGGGCTTCAATCCTTTGGTCAGCCCGATCGCCGAAAATCGTCCGGCCTCGCGCGGGAAAAAGCTGGGCGCTTGATTGGGATAGGAATCGGTGAACCCATAGCCGCCACCGAGAAAGACCATCCGCCGAGGAACTGATGCGGCGGTCGCGGCACGGGCTATTGAATCGAGAAACGGCAGGGCCAGGCAGTAGGTGCCTTTGCGAAGGAGCGAACGGCGTGAGACGGGATCGATGACTATTGTGGACATGGTATTCTCGTTGTGGTGTGGCGAAACGGTTTAGTTCCGTAGAAAGAGAGGGCTACTCGCGACCGCGTGGATCATGTCCTTCATACGAAAACCGTCAGGCCGTAGCTCTGTCATCATGCTTTCGATATGCGGGGCGTCGGTAAATTCGATGTCTCGACCGAGAGCGTAGACCAACAGCGATTCGACCATATTCCGGGCCAGGTCCTCTTCGTGTTCCATCATGGTCGCCTGGAACTCTGGCAAGCTGTTAAAGGGTTCGCCTCCGGGCATGGATCCCGAAATCAGCACCGGTACTTTGTCCCGCCATACCATTTCGTGTTCGCGGTAGCGACCAATGAGGTCGAAGTTCTCCAACGCCAGGCCGATAGTGTCCATCTTGCGATGGCAGGATGCGCATTGGGCTCTGGTCTGATGAAGTTCGACGAGCTTGCGATTCGTGGCAAGACCTTCGACGTCTGAGCCGAGTTCCGGCACGTTCGGCGGCGGTGGTGCTGGCGGCGAGTTGAGAAACCGACTCATTAGCAACATCCCGCGAACCGCCGGGGAGGTGCGTTCGCCATTGGAGCCGGCGACGAGAAACGCACCTTGTGTCAGATAGCCGCCGCGAGGTGAATCAGGGGGCAGTTTGACGGGCTTGAACTCGTTGGTCGTGACGCCGGGAATCCCGTAGTGAACGGCCAACTGGGCGTTCACAGTAGCAAAGTCCGACTTGATTAAATTCGATACCGGCAGGTTCTGTTCAATCAGCGTATGGAAAAACGCGATCACTTCCTGCTTCATGGAATGACGCAGTCCCGAGGTGTATGCGGGATACTTTTTGTCCGACACCGAGATGCCGTCCAGGCGAGTGAAATCGGCCCACTGCCTGGCCAGGGCTGCAGCGAATCGCCGACTCCTTGGACCACCAAGCAATCGGTCGACTTCACGGTGAAACGCATCCTGATTCGACATGGCACCTGCTTCCACTGCCCGATAGAGCTGTTCATCCGGCGGTCCGCTGGTGAGAAAACAGGCCAACCGGATCGCGATCTCCCGTGGAGCTAACATCTGCGAGTCCGGGTCAGAACTTGCTTCCTCATTGAGATAGAGAAAGCCCGGCGAAGCCATGACGACGGCGAGTGTGTCAACCATTGCCTCCTGGAACGGTTTGCCCTTTTCTCTCTGCTTCTGGAAATATGAGGCGAGTCCGTCGATGTACTCCGGCGCGGGCTCGCGGCGTCGAAATGCTTCCAATGTGAACCGTTCGATCAGTTCACGGGCATTGGCATCGTTCCAGACGATTTTCGTCGGCGTCTCTGGCGAGGGCTCGACAGGGCAGAGCAAGGCATCGAAGAAACTGCGTTCTTCAGGATAGAACGGACCTTCGACACTGAACGAGTCGATCCAGATGAGCCCCTGACTCTTCGCACCATCCTTCTCGATCTCCCCTGTCCGCTCCAGAAAGTTCAGATAGTGTGAAAGCCAGGCCCCCGTGCGATCCTCGCTGACACGGCCGCCCAGCCGACGGCCCAACAGAGCCGGACGAGGAATCTCAACGACACTTTCACTGGGGTCTTCGGGTGTTCCGTCGATGTGGAGTACGGCCAGAACGTCCTGACCAATATTTAACCTTATGAATCGTCGGAACGGCGCTACTTCTCCTTCAACGCCAGCCGTGACTCGAATCCGGTAACTACCGCGTGGATCGACCACCGGTCCAAAACTGAGGTGCCGTAAGGGTTCATCGAGGTAGACACCACTTTCCACCATGGGCCGCGCGAGATACTTCTCTCGCATCTTCGAGAGCCGCACGACCTTGCCGGTCTGCCCTTTCCAACGCTCGACATCCTGGCGGAAACGGTTGGTCCAGTTGTTTTCGGGTTCATCTACCCTGGTTTGGACAGCCTCGCGAACGCCGGCCCATTTGAAGCCTTCCCGTAACACCTCCTGTGCCAACCCGTAGTATTCGTCGAAATGCGAGGTCGTGAAAAACTGGCGGCTTCCCACGGTGTCGAAGTTGACGACATCGTCGTCGGGAGGAATCCTCTGACGGGGCGGTTCGAAGCCGAACAGGTGACGAATTGTGGCGGCGTACTCCCTGCGGTTGAGACGCCGCATGACCACCTTTCCGCCGTTGGAAGCGAGCTGCTTGCCGACTTCAAACAATCCTTCCGTGAGTTCCCCGATCACGGCCTCCAGTTCAGCATTCGACGGCTGGGGCTCATCTTCCGGCGGCATGTCACCCCCGTTGAGCACATCGAGCACATCCTGATAGTGCAACGCCTCAATCTTGTCCGAGATCGAATAATCCAGCCTGTCAAACCGAGCGCTGCCGTTCTGCTCCTCTGGCCCGTGACAGCGGATGCAATGAGTCCGCAGGAAGCGACCCAGGACATCCGGGTTCAGTTTCGTCTCGCGCGTTGCGATGGCTGCTGGCGTTTCGGCGGCATGAGTCACCGCGAATGGCACGTGGATAAGAAGCAGGCCGGAAATAAGCGTCAGCTTCGAAGGTAGCGAAAGTCGCCAGGACTTTCGGTTTCCAGACGCGTCGAAATTCCTGGCAAGTTTCGCTACGGCATTTATGACGGGCTTTCGGTTCATAGTTACCCTGCGTGGCGTTGTTTCAGTTCGTAGTCGGTTGATGTTTTGTTACTTGAGCGATTCGCCGGGGCTCCAGCGATTACCCGGGTGTTCGAACATAAAGCGGATGCCTTCCTGGCTCACCGCGCCGGAATGCAACTGGACATCGTCCATCTGTCCCTCGAACCACTGGTGAGCGATCTCGTCACCCTGGCGGCCATCTTCCAACCGGCCGATGTATGCATAGGTAGCGTTCTTCACCGAAGAGGGATTGCTGACCGGCGTTCCGATCTTCGCCCCCATCGAACCAGAGGCAAGCAGTTCGCCATCGCGATACAGGCGAACGACGCCGCCCTCGACAGCGACCGCCACGTGATACCATTGGCCGGACTTCCAGCCATCGACTCCACCGGAGATTGAGTCGTAGTGCAGTCCATCCTGCCAACCAAAGCGCACAAACCCGCGCGATAGATGAAACTGCAGGCGGTGCTGCTCCGAATCTCCCGAGAGCGAGAAAAGCACGGCCAGCGGTTCATCTGGATCGCGCACCCATGCGGCAAAGGTGAAGGCGTCCAACTGAGCGAGCGTCGAAACGTGTTCGCTCAAATCCACTGATGCGTTGTCCGTGAACACCAGCGCCTGCCCACTCACGCCCGGAACGAGATCGGGAGCCTTTCCGGCACGCAGGATTCCACCGAGTTGACTCCCCGTCGCGTCCTGGACTTTCCCGTCAGCGCTCAGTTCATCAAACGTCCAATGCGCCAGAATCCGAGCATCGTCCGTCTCGGATGTCGGGCGTGTTCCAGAGCCATTGGTGATCTCGATAATCTTGCCGGACGTATCAACGCGTGCGGCGTAGCCAGCCTCCAACGGCCGAATCATTCGTTCCGTTCCGTGGCTGCCAAGATGTAAATCGACCAAACCTTCAATGACGGAGACGTTCGATTCGCGCGACTGCGGATCGACGCTGACCTCAAACCGCGTTCCCAGATCGACGACCTCCATCGATTCCGTCGCGACAACAAAATCTCTGCCGGATTCTGGCGCATGCACCATCACCTTCCCGAAATCCAGATAGGCCCGCATCGGCGTGTCGATCCCCAGCGCCGCCGGCCCTTCCGCCTCCACCGTGGCTCCGCTGCGGAAGAGAATCCGGACACGTCCGCGTTCGAGTTGCACCCAGCCCTTGCCCAGCAAGCTGCCTTCCGCGTTCGGAAGTTGGTGTTCCGGCTCAAACGCGGCGTCTTCGCTGAGAAACTTGATTCTGGCGATCGCATCGCCCCATTCATCTTCGTGATCGGCCTTCCGCAGCAACAAGATCGCCAGACTAACACAGACCACGAACAAGGCGGCGATGCCAATATGTTCGACGCGATACCAACGTCCGGCGCGTCTTTGCGGTTCGTGCTCGGCTACCGGCGTTGCGCGATCAGTAAATGGAACCTCGCTCGCAATCGAGAGATCCCGCAGACCTTCCTCGAGCGTCGCCATGGCGCGGAACTCGGCGCGGGCATCGGAATCAGTCTCCAGAAGCCGGTTGAGCCGCTCTAACCCCTTGGGTTTGATGCGGTCATCCAGATAGTCGCGAATCAATTCCAGATCACGTTCATTCATGACGGCACCGATGGGTCCGAGAGGTTAGTATCGTTGTGCATCGCGTCCTCGACACATTTCCGGAGAATTTGACGCAGCCGCCAAAGCTGTTGATACAAGGCGTTGGCCTTCTTCCCCGCAGAACGAGCCAGTTCATCAATGGACGCTCCTGGCTCATAAGCAGCCTTGACCAGCCTTCGACTGGCAGGCGGTAAGTCGTCGAGACAACTCTCTAGTTTCCGGAGCCGGGCATCATGTTGTTTCGTTTCGTCCAAGGCTTCTTCCAGAAGCAGATCGAACACTTTTTCGTTGAGCACCAGGCGATCTCGAAACCGATTGCGACGAAATTCGAGAATCCGGTATCGCGCGATTACACAGGCCCATCGTGGAAACTCTTCCACATCGTTAAGCTGCTCAAACTTCTGCCAAGCAATCAGCGAAACTTCCTGAACGATCTCGTCCACATCCTCCGGTCGTGAAATCCCCGAGCCACGAATATAGGCGCGAATCACCCTCTCATGCCGAGCCAGGGCGCGGACGAAAGTCTCGTGTCCGGAGGGTAAATCTGGTTTCAGTGACATAGGTAATTTGGCGGATGCAATTTGAGTCCACCCAAAGATCGGGCTCCTGTGGTAGATCTTACGCGAAAAAAGTTGAGAATCTGGGGGCCTCTGCGTTTCACGGAAGGTACTCCACCTTGGAGAACGACCGGAACGCGGTCAGATTCGATCAACAGGCAGACCAGTGCCCGCGATTCGACTTGGACGCTCTGGTCGCGGACATATGTATTCCTGGGCCGATCTGGTGTCTTCCGAGCTATCTGAGGCGATTCAAAACCTGCGTCACACGCTCGCGGCTTACACCAAGAAACCTGGACAATTCGGCGCGTGATTCGACCTCACCAGAGTCCAGCAAGGACTGGTAGTACAGCGCCAATCGCATACGATCACGCTTCGGTTTCTCAGCCTCGAATTCGGCCCGAACTCGCTCGAACTCGCTCGAAAATAGAGCTCCACTTGAACATTTCGATGTGGGGGCAATCGCCTTAACCTCTTGGTACGAAAGGCACCTAGCTCGACAAATCCCCGGTTCGGATAGAGACCGCCTCGGGGAGCTTTTTCACCGATCTCACGGAAAAGCTTCATTGATTAACACTGGGAAGACAGAGACACAGCAATCCTTGCTGTGTCTTGGCTCCACGTGGAGATGCCAACGGCAAAAAGTTCTACTGGTGTCCTCGATCCTCCACTTCAAACTAAAGGCCGCTGATCAAGTTTGATCGGCGGCTTTTTTTATGTGCTTTTCGGTGTCACTCGCTGGTATCAAAAAAGTTCAATCAGTTAACGAAATCTGAGGTGGGAATTCGCAAGTGGCTTTCAATCAATGACTTGCGGGGTTTCACTGTCCACTATCCTTGCCTCGTGCGAAAGATTGATTCGAGTCGGTGTCGGGGGAGCTTTTTTGGGCTCCAATGAACTAATCGAGAGCATGCGATGTACTACGTGTACATCCTCTACAGCCACAGTTTCGACCGCCGTCACCCCGGCCAGTAGAACGATCTTGATCGTCGACTAAGACAGCACAGTGATCTAGGATATAGGGGATCACTTGCCATGAAACGTTCCTCAGTCCGCGGATCATGATTCACAGCGAGAGTTTCTCGCCCCGCTCCGGAGCCATGATGCGAAAAGTGGCTCAATTCGGACGTTGGGCCACAATGGATAAACGTTTCCAATCCTCAGCCTCCAGGCTAGCAATTTACACGAAGATGAATATGACGAAGCAGATCCTGATTTGGATGATCATCGGCTTGGCATTTGCAAATACCGCCTCTGCTCAGGTGGACTCCGCGGAAGTCGATATCGATGCGTGGCATGCCGAACGTCTCGCGCGACTTGGCGGTAAGGCGCGGCCCTATAAGCATCCTGGCAAACAGTTTCGCAACGAAGTCTACAAACAGATTGGCGACTGGTACGGTCTATTTGATCTTTACATGCCGCAGGAAGTCTCTAACGATCCTGTGCCGCTGGTGCTGTACTTTCACGGCGGCGGTTGGGGAAACGGCTCCAGGGAAAATGTGACTCCGGTCGCTTGGCGAGAACCATCTATATTGACGGAACTGACACAGCGTGGAATTGCCGTGGCAGCCGTTGATTACCGACTGTGCAAATTTGATCTTCAAGAGACGGTCATGCGGGATTGCGTGACCGACTGCAAAGATGCAATTCGCTTTCTTGCGAAGCACGCAGCGAAGTATCAGATCGACCCAAAGCGGATGGCTGTAACAGGAGGCTCGGCGGGAGGACATCTGGCGCAGATGGTCGCGCTGACTCCACCGAAGTCCTTCCCGGGAGATCGCGGGTTGGCCGACGTTTCGATCAACGTGCGGGGCGGAGTCTCCAACTTTGGCCCATCGGATTTCGAGAGTTATGAGTCGTTCGGCCTGGCTTCGGAGAAGGCTTATCACCGTCGCTGGCTGAACCGACTATTCATCGACGGGACTTCCGCTGAAGCGATCGCCAAACTTGAGGCGGAGATCAGTCCGGTTCTGTACTTAAAGCCTGACTCGCCGCCAATGCTGTTTATTCATGGGGACTCTGACCGGACGATTTCCTATCGACAGATGGAACTGATGCAGAAACGGACGCATGAACTGAAAGCACCGATGCAGTTCGTGACCGTAAAACACGCTGGCCACGGATGGAAGCAGGAGAACCCGGACCACAAGATTGATCCCTCTTACAAGGAGATCGTCTCGTTACAGGTGAGCTTCCTTGAACGGATTCTCAGGAACGAACAGGTTGCAAAGTAGGGCCGGTTCCCACCGGCCAATTGCATTCGTTTCGTTTCCGATGACTGGCCTTACTCGAAGGGCAATTCAAGCGTTTTGCCATAACCCGTTTTCTTTCGCTTCTGAACGTACTGGCGCGTCTTGCGGAATAAGTCCATCTCGCCGGTGATTCGGGGATCACCGGTTTTCAATCCGACTTCACGCAGCCTGGTTGCGAGTCGATCTTTTTCGGCGCTGACGGTCGGGTCATCGACAAGATCATTCAACTGCCACGGATCGTTCTGCAAATCGTAAAACTCGATTTGCGAAGGAGCCATCAGCGCGCGGTTTCCCAGCATCTTTCCCTGCGCGTCCACGTTGGCGTACCGAACCACATACGCATAGCGATCATCGCGAATACTACGTGATGACTTGCTGTCGGGATCAAACTCGCCATGCCATTCGAGCCCGGTCACAATCGAGTCGCGATCCTTTTCAATCCGTCCGCTGCTGGGCGACTCAAGGATTGGCAATAAACTTCGGCCGCTCATGCTTGCGGGCACTTTGCTACCGGCGGCTTCAAGAAACGTCGGCGCGAAGTCGGAAAAATTTACGAAGTCCGTGACCTTCCGACCGGCCTTCACGCGACTGGGCCACATCATCGCGAGTGGCTCATGCACGCCAGCATCATAGGGCGAAGCCTTGCCAAGCGACTTTGCGGCGTGTGACAGGCCGGTGCCATTGTCGGAGGTCACCACCACCAATGTGTTCTTCAAAATTCCTGCTCGCTGGAGGCTGTCGAGCATGCGGCCAAGATGCTGGTCTGCATAACAGATTTCGTACAGGAAATTCGCTCGCTGCTTTCGGTTTTCGAGGGTGTCGTCCATGAACGGCGGCAGCGAAACCTGGTCCAGAGTCATCCCAAACTCCTTCTCAAGCCGTTTGTAGTTGTCCTTGTCGTATGGCGAGTGCGGCTCTCCGGTCCCCGCCCAAAAAAAGAACGGACGCTCGGGATCCCGTTGCTCCAAAAAGTCATTGAAGTTGGCTGCGTAATCGAGGCGACTAATGAACTCTGGCCGCTCTGCTATTTGCCTCTTCGAGAACCACGGCACGGGCGACTTGTCATCGATGCCCGGTGGCCGCGAACCCGGTCCCCAGGATTTCCCGGTGCGTCCGATCTGGTAGCCATCGTTCTTTAGGAGCTTCGGAAAGGCGGGGAACTCGTCAGGAATGAACGCCTGGATAAAGGCTCCCTGTTTCAGCTCCCAGAAATTTCGCCCCGTCAGAACGCATGCCCGAGACGGCGCACACGACGGCGCGGAAGTAAACCCATTGGTAAACAGCACACCTTGTCTGGCCACCGAATCGAACGCCGGAGTCGGCAGCTTCGACCAGCCATAGGCACTTCGTTCCAGCCAGCTTTCGTCGTCGGTGATGAAGAACAGAATATTCGGCCGCGAATCCGCAGCGCAGGCTGTCGGTATGCACAGAAACAAGCCTGCGAGCAGCTGGAGTATCAGTAGGAATTTCATGGCACGATCAAGTAGTTGGGACAATGACGGACGAAAATCAGCGAAGAAAACGCGGCCATCAACCCGATCAGGATTGGCTGAGCTCTTTTGTGCGTGTGTCTGATTTCCAGGAGACTCGTTTTCACAAGCCTCGTCAGATTGAGATTGACCCTAGCATATCCATTGTCGGGCTCGGTGTCATCGAAACTTGACCATTCTCGCTGTTTCCAAATTCCACGTCGCGATGGCTCCTGCAAAAAGTTCAACTGGTGTCCTTGATCCTCCACTTTGAAAACGAAAGCCGCCGATCACTAACGATCGGCGGCTTTTTTCGTGGACTTTGCGGTGTCAGCCGCCGGTCCCCAAAAGTTCAATCAGTTTCTGCGACTTCGGGGCGGAATGCGGCAAGGGTATGTGAGCAAGGCACTTATGGAGTTCTATTGTCCATTATCCTCACTGGCATCGCTTGTTTTGCACTCCGACAGTTCGAGTTCTAATCTGAGTGTTTGACCAAGTCTGGTGGTCACCGGGGACATGGTTCACCTGTCATTCGTTGCTGCGGCGTTTGCTCACGATGGGCTCGCCGGCGAGGCTTTGAAGCAGTTCGACGAGGCGGCGTTTGCGGTGGTGCCGGTCGTGGAAAGTTGCCAGGACAACTTCAAATTCGTGCTCGCGTTTTTGAGACTTTAGCACTTTGCGTGCCTTCTTCAGGAGCGAGACTGACTGAGGGTACAGCTTCGTGTTGGTTTCCGCTGCCAGTCGATCAGCTTCCGTGCAGTACAATTCAACAGCCCGATCGGGGTGAGTTGATGAGACAGCATCGGCAACTTCCGTTTCAAAGCGGTGAAGTCGAAAACGATTCTGCGGGGTCGATGCCAGCCATTGGTCGTACCATCGCAGGACGGATAACGGGTCTCGCTGTTGAATCGACAGTCGGATGAGCACGTCGAAATGCGGACTCGGTTCTTTCGCATGACTGCGATCAAGACGTGAGTTGCTGTCGTTCGCGCGTGGCGGTTCGGGAAACGGCCAATGATCGGCTTGAGGCTTTGCTGCTTTCTTTGTCTTGCTGGCCCGCGTTTTCAAGGCCTTCGTAAATGTCGGTCGTATTCCGGTTTCCAGAAAGTTCATCGCGACCGTTTTCGTGGCAGCCTCGTACTTCGCCTTCTTCGCAACCTTGAGTAGGTCCTGAAGTGACGACACAGCGGGATGCCGAACGAAACGCTCAGCAGCGATCGCGGCAGCGACCGAATGATCTTTGCTCTTGGCCGCAATCGTCGCCAGTGAATCCTGCAAACGATTGATCAGCCCTGCGTACGTTGGGTCGGTATTCTCCAGTCCCTGTGAAGCCAGTTCCTTCGCCTCGTCGTAACGTTTCAACGCGATCAGGCGGTCGACGGCACGCTGATAAGTCCCCGCCTTCGTGGCTTCTTCGATACAGAAATCCGTTGCCGCAGCTTCGTCGCCGGAGGACTCCAGTGCCTCAATGATCCAGCCAGTCAACCTCTCTCTCTGGTAAGAGCGGGTGAAGTCAGCAGTCGCCCGATCCTCTTTGCTGGTCGCTTGAGAAGGCAGTCGCGATTTCAGCTTTTCCGCGACATCCGCCCACGCCGATTCAGGATAACGTCGGTCAAGAACGTGACGGAATGAATCGCACAAGTCGTATCCATCCTGTAAAAAGGAATCGACCACGAACAGGATCTTGTCCACATCCGTCAGCGAGCACGGGACGATCGCTTCGGCAACAACCGAAAGTGTTGACATGATCTCCTCGGCTGTTTCGCCTTCGTCGTGCGATTGTTCAACCTGCTGTATTCCGCGTTCGATGAGTTCCCGTCCAAGCTCAATCACGGCATCGAACTGTTCGGCATCGACCAGCGATCGAAGCTGAGATCGTAGACGCGAGTAGTCGGGCAGACTGCCGTGTTGTTCCCATGAGTTGTACCACGCTTCTTCCGACGTGACCGACCGAAGTTCCTTCCGAGCCTCAGAAATCATCGCCGCGTGATCGCCGGTCTCCAGCATGATTCGGTCCACGTATGTCTGCCTGAGCTTCGCGTCACCGCGACAGACCTGCATGATGATGCTGACCAGATCGTCTTTGCTCTTTGCCGACAGGAAATCGACAATGTCACCGTCCGTGATCTTTCGTTTCGAGCGAGTTTGCCTGCCGGATGACGTCTTCTTTCGTGATCTGGATTTGCGAGTCGCCGATTTACCGCTGGCCTTCGCCACGGGAACGTCAACACCGTCAGAGTCTGCGCCATCGAAGTCTACATTGTCGACTTCGTCGTCCGAAAGCTCATCCTCCCATCCGTTTTCGATCAGAGTCAGCCGTCGATCGTCGCCATCAGTTTCCGGAACCACCGTGCCGTTTTCGATCGCGTGGAGAAACTCCAGAATGACGGCCACGCCATGCTTGCAGCGATGCCCAACGGGACAGGAGCAAGCGGCCTCAAGACACTTGCTCAGATCACGACTTCGTCCCGCCACCGAAACGCGAGTCGCATAACGATGAGATCCCAAAACATCGGCCAGCAGGCCTCCGTCGGGAAGTAAATTCAGATTCCTGACAGCACCCCGGCGCTGATACGACCGCCCACGTTCAAGGCTGCGTGAATCCGTCCACTCTGAAAGGTCGTCCCACGTCAGCTTCTCCCACGGAAACGGCGGAGTCGCAGTCTTTTCTGATTTGCGTGTCTTATTCACACAGAGTTCCTCCAGTAGATCCGTTCGGCTTGATGCTGATGTCAGGACTGATGAAATTTGAGGGCTTCATGCTGGTACTGATTCGGGGAATGCGGCGAGTCGTTTTTGGTCCGCGTGATACTGCTTCACCGCGCGATCATGACTTCCCTGGGTCTTCTGAAGTCGCAGCGTAAACGGACGCGTTGATCGGTCCAGCTTAGTGACCGCGTCCAGCTGGTTGCGTTGAATTTGTCGCTGAACGTGTTCCAGGTCTGCTTTCAATGCCCTGATCTCCCCCGTCTCGCTTTCTTCATCAACCAGAAACTCATGCAGCTCGGTACAGAAACGGCAGTCACAACTGACGGCGGCGGGCCTGGCGAAGTCGCGCGGAAGAACAGGTTCCGTCGCCGTGGCGGCTTGCAGAAATCGACGAGTCTCGTCGAGCCAGCCCTGCAACGACACCAGACGGTTCGGCAGCCGTTTGTCGGACAGGACGATCAACTCCGTGCAGAGGTCGACATCGAATCTGCGTTGATCGAAGAAGGCTTCGGCGTTGCGGCGTACCGTCAGACAATGTTGAAACGTGGTATCGTCCTGCATGGCGATGGCGACCTTCATCAACGTCGCCAGTGTGGGAACGAAGCGATCTGGCTGGCGGGAATAACGCTCGTTCGCCGCCCGGGTCACTTCCGCAGCGAGACGTGTGACCATGGCCTGGTGTAGTTCGGACAACTGCTTCACATTCAATCCGGCGTGACTTCGAGCACTCGCGACCTTCAGCAACCATGCAGCGTCGCGCAATGGCAGGCCGCTCGCCAGTCGGACTCCGTATTGATTCGGTTGCGGTTCTGTCATCAGATACCGCTGCATGATTCCAAACATCTCGTCAGCCCCGATATATTTGCAACCGTCGACGATCACGCGATCCAGCTTCAGGCACCAGTCTATGACGGCCATCTGTTGCAGGAAGCGTTCGATGATCTCACGCTCCTTCAGTTTCGGAAGCGCTGTCGCGAATTTTTCCAGCCAGGGAAGTTCCTCTTTGCTGTTTTCATGATACCCACGCAGTCGTTGCGGCCAGGCGTCGATGATGGCCGTCGCAAAGACGACACAGTCGTTGCGGTTTTGGTCCCCTGCGGCTTCATTCCTGCTGTTGACGAATTCGTCAAGCATCTGCAAAAACGCGTCAATACTGCCGTGCAGTCCCATTCGCACAAGTACTTCGTAATGGTGTGAGCGTGGCCAGACGAGAATCGCGGATTTGTGATACCAGCGATCCAGCGTGTTGCCAGCGTTGCCGGTGTAGCCTTCGTAATCGAAAGATGTCGGCTTCCACTCGTCCAGCGGAGTGCGGGAAACCAGCATCGAGCCATCGAGCGTCATTGGTTCCAGGTGAACCTTGCTGCCTGACATGTTTCGCCAGCCATCAATGATCACTTCGTCCTCGTACGATTCACCGATTTCCAAATCGGAAAGTTTTACGTTACCCCACGAAAACGGACGCCCGCGCCCGAAACTTCCGTCATCAGCAAACTGCATCAGATGACGCGAAACCTGCCCCAGGTGTATATGGCAATCAGTCTCTTCCGCCGCCGCGACGACCTGTTCGCCCAACTCGCGATCGCTGCCTTTCAACAATTTCTGCTTCAGGCCACTGGCCGTGTATTGATGATCGAGTGCAAAGACGATCGGATCACTGGGCCGCGTGCGAATCCAACTGCTGATTGCCGTCGACAGTGCGGCATGAGTTTTCTTCTTCGCGGAACTGCGTTTGGGTTTCAGAAACAGATTGTAGGAAAGACACACTCGAACTCCGCGTTCGACCCGTCGAACTTCGTGCAGACAGTCCGCATAGAAAGAGACGTACTCACATTGCTGGCCCGCCGCAGCGGTTTCAAACGAGAACCGTTGGCTCGACTCAGCGTGCGACACGATCAACTCGCCGCCACCGAAGTTGCAGGGCAGCATGACGACCATGCTGGCAACCATGTTCTTCCGTTTCTCGCTGTCGCGGTGTGGCAGAAAGAATCCACCCTTCTGGTAGATCAACAGCTTGTAGAGATTTGCCTGGATGCCATCCTCCGGCAGGCCGAGCGATTGAGCCGACCGACGTGCGGCTTCGCCGACCGCAGCGTTCCATTCATCGGACAGTGCGAGCTTTGACGCGTTGATCTCCAGTGAATTTCGCACGGACAAGTCGACCAGCGTTCTGGTCCCTTTTCCGTAAGGAGCCGTCGCCGCAAAGGCAATCATTTCGCGAACTTGTTTCGGGCGCAGCGGCAATGTAAGCTGACCAAAGCCATCGAGTTCTATTCCGGGGCCGTCAGACGTCGTTTCCAATAGTCCGCGACAGCAGTAATTCACGCCCTGTCGCGCATGTTCCATTGCACTGACCAGCTCATCAACGACAGATAATGGCATGTCCGTTCTCTTCCTTATGGTCCACTTGATCCGTCTTGTCGTGAGTCAACAACAACTGGAAGTTTGACAAAGAAAACATTCTCCTGGATGCAGTTTCAAACGTCCAGGGCTGTCAGCCCGACGTCGTGGTCGAATAACGAAGTAAAAGAGTCGAGAATGAACTCCCCTGCGAGGTCATCAAATCCTTATGCGCGACAATGAGATGTCAAAGGCGAGTTGAAGCGTCCAGACGGTGGTTCTGCTTTATCGATCTTCATTGCCTCAGCATCGCCGGATGCTATTCACTCCGCTTCGAAATACACCCACTCAAGCCTACCCGGTTGCCAGAAAAATACGCTGAAACAGAACGACGGTCAGCATGTCCCACGCATGCACGCCCGCCGAGAAGAGTTCAACTGGTGTCCTTGAGCCTCCACCTTGCAGAATGAAAGCCGCCGATCAATTGCGATCGGCGGCTTTTTTCGTGCGTTTCCTGGGCTCAGAAGCTGACCTCATAAAGTTCAATCAGTTAGTCCAATTTCGGGCGTGATTTCGTAACTGGTTTTACTCCAGTCACTTGCGGAGTTTCACTGTCCACTATCCTTGCCGGACGGCGAACTGGTTCGAAGCCAGGTGAAATCAACTTGGAAGCGGGCCGTTAAGGCGCTTCGGTCAGAGACATCAGAGACACCGAAGCGCTTTCCGTGCGGACCGCATCTGCCTCGGTCGATGCAACCGCCTTCACGAAGCGAATCGCGTTCGTGCGGTCGGTGTGGTTCACCGCCGCAGGCTGCGCGCTTCGTACGTTGTTGGCTCGGTTACCTGGGTCTGAGTCCTATCTGGGGAGCTTTGACCGAGTAATACGCTGCACACGAAGAGTGGGAAGGCTCGTGAAGAGACTCAAAGTCGGGAAATGATTCCCAGGTCGTAGCCTCATTCGTCTTGTAGTTCAGTCACTACCTATTCTTGTGCTCCGAATAAACTCAATGACAGGTGTCGGATCTTTCATGCCGTGCGAGTGCCCCTTGTCCTCGATGATCACCGTGATGTCTCCACCGAGCGCTTTGTAGCGCTCCTCAAGAATGGCATCGTGCTCTTCATAGATACAGCAGCTATCTCTCGAACCGCATACCGTCAAAATGGGAACACCGGCTTTGGCCAATGGTTCCAGCAGGTCGATCGGGCTGATTTTGGCGGCGAGCGCTTCTTCATCAGAGGTGAACCCGTATGCTTTCTTCAGTCCTTCCCAGGACGGTAGGTGCCCCTTGAACTTGGATGGAGGATGTCCGCTGAATAGTTGAAAAGAGTGACGGTTTCGCCTGCGGAAGATA
>CALFSX010000121.1 GCA_937916515.1 uncultured Planctomycetaceae bacterium
TTTCAGACGCCATTGGCAACAACAAAGAATGGCTTCCCGGACACGCTGCTAGCCGAAGGAGCCTGTTTCTATGGAAAGCCAGTTTTCCAAAAGCGTTACAGTATTCACACGCTGCTGGGCGATGTCTGACACACTTTCGCCGATTTTCTTCCCGGAATGCGAAAGGTACCCGGCGAAGTCTGGCGCTGTGGCTGTAATCAGTCGCAGCGGGAACATTCCTTACTGCCGGCGACGGATCTTCCGAATTGCCGATTTTTTTTGCGAATCCTGAGGCGGCTGATTGACGGCGATGGCGTCACTCAGCTGCCTTGAATTCAGGTTGAAAGATGGACGGCGGATCCGCGGATTGTCACCCACGGCTAAACGCAACACCGTGAAGAGCATTTTTATATCTGTGCCTGTTTGCGGGATAGGTACGCCACCGTTTAGGCGCCAAACTACTATAGAAACAGGCAGTCCTGCTGACGCTTGGCCGAGGATTCTGAGCCAACTCTGCTCCGCCCCTGGGGCGGAGGAACTCAGACTTGCACGCTACAGCAAGGCCCTCTCACCAACTCCGTGTTGTTCAGGCTGTGCAAAGTTGGGAATGGCCATGCCGTAGCCAGCAAGTCGGTGCTCCAACCGACGCAAGGTCGGTGGCGGCAACTCTGCAGCGTTTTCAGGGTGGATGGCCCAGCGGCTTCTCCATCCCAGCGGTTTGCTCGCCCAGCGGTTTGTTCGGTTTGCAAGGCCCTTAAAGTCTTACTTAATTTTAGTCAACTCTCCTCCGACCTTGTGTCGGCGGAAGTCAGACTTTCCAGCTACAGCAAGGCACTCCCACCAATTCCCTGTTGTTCGGGCTGACTCGCCGATGGCGAGTCAGCCCGAACAACACAGACTGTGCAAAGTAGCGAATGGCCATGCCGTATAGCCAGCAAGTCAGTGCTCCAACCGACGCAAGGTCGGTGGTGGCAACTCTGCAGGACGGAAGCCCCCTCGCGGACGACGATCTACATGATGCCGCCCAAAATACCGTCCCGTAGCCAGCAAGTCGGTGCTCCAGCCGACGCAAGGTCGGCGGCGGCAACTCTGCAGGACGTCAGCAGGCAATCCTGCTGACGTTCATCGCCCGCCGAGGCGTCTCGGCCGTCCCGCCTATTTTGTGGGGTAGGGGGTGAGGCCGGATTCTGTGGCGACGGGTCTTGTGGTGAGCGTGATTGTTTTGGTGGTTTCGTCGACGATGATCACCAGCGTGCCTTTGTAGTCGGGGTTGGACAACATGGCGTCGATGGCGGCCAGAGCGGGCACTTCTCCCAGGTTGTAGGTTTGAGGCATGTTTTGCGTCATGCCTGCCAGCTTTAGCGCATCCCCATTAATGGTGATGGTGGTCTTGATTTCGTCGGCGATATAGGCGAAAGCTTCCTGAAGCGGCATCCGGCGGAAGTCGACGATGACCGGCATCTTCAGACGGTCGGCAATCTTATCCGGCATGGATGGCCCCTTATTGACAACCGGGGCTGGACCGGTAAAGTCGGTAACGACCGACTGGTTCCAGGTGTACAACGAAGCGGCAGCAATGTTGGCGGCGGCTTTGTCGGGAAGCAGCGTCGTGAGTCTCACAAAGGATGGCCCCACATTACTGCTCGTGCCAAGCACAAACGCCTGCATCATGGCGGGGAAACGACCGATCATGGCTTTGTAGCCTTGATTGGCGGGCTTCATAAATCGAGCGGCAGATTGCAGAGTGCCCGGCAGTTCCTGAAAACGCTGCTTCATGTGCCGTTGAACTCGCATTGCAGAACTTGTGCTGCTGGGATGCAACAGGGTTTCCATGAACAGTTCGGTTCCCAAATGCATGCTCCAGCTAAGCGTTTGAATGTCTTTCCCAAACCACAGCACAAACTGGTCAGCAAACGGGACCATGTCCGGTTCAAAAATGTATTCTCGATGAGTGTCAATATTGATGACGTCAAACATCAGCGACATCTGACGAGTCCGATCGGATTCAGCGATCAGTGCTTCCAGATCAACGGGCGGCTGACGTCCGTGAGTTTTCGCGTCCATTAAAAGGTCCGACACAGAGTTGGAAGCGACGACAAACGTTTTGCTGTCCAACAGCAGGTAGGCGTAGGTTTCGCCTTCAAAAAGTCGAACGTTGGGGTCCGGGTGAGGAGTGCCTTCGAAGCGTTTCAGCTGGAAGTCGGAATCGGTGTGAGCGGTTTTTAAACGGACAACAGCAGCGACGTCCGGCGGCGACGATCGAGGTCCGAAGTTGACGACAAAGGTCAGTTCTTCAATTTCCTGCGGCTCAAACTTTGTCATGCCGCTAATAGTGTTTTGCAACCAGGTTCCCACACTTCCCAGCGTTGCCACAAATTCTTTGTTGGTGCGATCGGCCGCCCAGATTTCTGACGGACGCAGATGGCAGACAAGGTGAGGCGTGAAAGGCAGGAACTCCATCGGAATGGGGCCACCCTTTGTGGGGCTCAGTGTTTTTGCATCCTCATCGGAGGCGGCCTGGTCGACCTTTTCCGCTTCCCAGTCGACGTTTTTCTGAAGTTGCTTTCCGGCATTTTGATCTGCAACAACCGGCTGGCTGTTGTTCTGCTGCCACCACAGTCCCAACATGCAAAACGCCAGCAGCGCGGTGCCGATTCCAATGGCCACAGGGCCTCCACGACGTTTTTTCGGACGCCGACGAATTCGACCAGCCACACTTCCCTGAGCCGCACCGGCGGCGGAACCTGCCAGGTTTGAATCGCCGGTAACGCCGCCATCTGCGGCATTGATTGGTGCAGCAGGAGGCGTCGTGGTGGAGGCATCCAGTGCAGAGAAGTCGAATACATCAGCGGCGGGAGCGGCGGCTGTAAACGCGGGAACGGCACTTGCCGCAGTGGGCCGTACCGCTGGTTGGTCGGGCACCCATTTGGCGGACATCCCCACCTTAGGAGCGTCACTTAATGAGACGCCGGGCGCGGGGTCGGGTTCTGCCAGTTCCAGCTGAACTTCGTCTGGTTCTTCCAACACAAACTTGTGTTCGCATTTGGGGCACTTGCCCTTGCGTCCGAGCATGCTGCGATTGGGCAGCTTTAATCCAGAACCACATTTGGGGCAGTTAATGGTGACCGATGACATTTCTGAACCCACGCTGAGGTTAGTTCGACGGCAAACTGAAAGCGAGACGTTTGCGACTTTCGCCACGTCTGTTTAATACGACTACTTGATAATAGCAGTTTTCAAAACCGCCAAGGTCGCAGAGGAACGCAGAGTTCTGTCTGACACCACTCTGCGTTCCTCTGCGCACTCTGCGGTTAAACTACGCTAGCCAATGGCTAAACACAGTGTACCACGCAGATTACAGCTTGAGAATCGTTAGTCTGCGATGAAGGCAGCTGAGGGGCGGACGAGCAGGGGAGGTTCGGGCAGGAGTCGAATTTTGGGTGCTTCGTGATATCTGCTTCCTTGCATGGAACTTCAATGGACGGCGAAGATCGGCCATTCAATCTGCAAGCATCGTTTCAGCGCAGCGAAGACGTTCGGTGAGAAACGCCGATACCGGAATCCTTCGCAAGCACGGCCAGCAGTGCTTCGGCCATGTTGAAGTCGTCTTTGGTGGTGATTTTAATATTGATCGGCCAGCCTTCGTGAACGAAAACCGGATGACCGGCGGCTTCAACCAGTGACGCTTCATCGGTGAAGACGCTGGAATCGGCCACCTGCTGATAGGCGTTTTCCAGCAAAGTGCGGCGGAACACCTGAGGCGTTTGAGCCAGCCTTAGGGGAGTTCTGTCGATGGTGGATTCGATCCTGCCGTCTGCGGCGACCGACTTTACGGTGCTGCTAACGGAGACTCCGGGGATGACGGCCTGCTTTTCTATGGCGGCGGCAAAAATTTCGCTCACCCAGGTACGGGTCAGCAGCGGGCGAGCGGCGTCGTGAACGGCGATGTATTCGGCCGGTTTTCTTAACGCTCGAATGCCCTTCATTACACTTTCAGAACGGCACGCTCCGCCTTCGGTAATACGAAAGTTTCTGGGCGGCAGGTCGGCTTCGAAACGTTCCTGAAATTCTTCGATGTCGGTGCGAGCCAAAACCAACACGACTTCGGAAACATCAGGCCGGTTCACAAAGTGATCGACGGTGCGCAGCCAAATAGGGCGCCCCTTCAGTTCGACAAAAGGCTTCTTCTGACGAAAGCCCTTAAAACGAGAACTATCGCCCGCTGCCGGAATGATGACCGCAAAACTGGACATTCTAAAACCCTACAAGGGCTTCGCCCTTGACCTGGTGGCGTGGCACGCAGAAAGACGTGGAACGCTGAAATCGCCGAGCCGCTCCGTTGTCGCTACGGCCAACATGCACGCACCGTGCGCGCAAAAAAAAATCAGGTAAGAATAAACCAAGGGCATGCCCCTTGTGACGTTTTTAACTTCGTCGCTCCGTGACTAGACCGCACGCGGTATAACTTGACCGTTTGACCCGACTCGTAGAGGAGGCCTACTGCAATGCACCAAAGTCCTCCTCTGCGAGTCGGTTCAAACGGAAAGCACATCATTTTCCGCCGCGCAACGTATAACCACCGCTTCGCCGCTACGACATTGCCTTGAAAATCCTGAATCAATGTGAAAATGTTCGCTGCAATATGAAGCCTGAACCATGGCTGCCGTGTGGAACACCACGACAACAAAGCCCAACATCTATATGCCGCTTGGTGCGTAGATTGCATTGCAGCTCAAAAGTCGTCAACTGCAAGTCGCCACTACGCCACCCAGCCTGCCTGAATTCTCACCCGTGATTGTGAAGGCAGCCGCGAATTGAATTCCGAAAACGTTCCTCCTACGGCCAATGCCCTGCTCGACAACCTTCGCTGATTGCTTTGCGTAGTGTGGTTAGAAGCGACACAAACCTCGCCAGGAACACAGATGAAATGCAAGCCCACAGGTAAAACAGTAGGGCTGCCAGGCCATCCAAATCTTGTAATGGCGAGTTGAAAACAAAAAACCTGAACCACAACATGCCCAGAACCAGCAAGCACGTCAGCCACCTCAGGGACACTGTTGCCATGTGAGCTTGCGCCGCTAGAAGCGTCAGGCCAGTTTCTGCTATCAGTTGCTGCACAAATACGGAAAAGCAGATCGTGGAAATGGCAGACAGGCAGACTGTGACAGGTAAAGTTATCCCTGCAAGCGGAATGACCCAGCGTCCCAAAACAAGAATTGGAAACACCCTCCAAAGCCATGGTATTGCGAGTAAAGCAATGCTTGCGACCAATTGAGTTCTACCGCGACGTGAAACGGGTGCCCACAAACATTCCAATCCGCCAGCAATGGGCAGGGCGGTGATTCCAAAATGCAGGATTGCCAGAAGCAGGTTCCACAATAGGTTTTGGTCGCCTTGCCCAATTCGAAGATTTGGTATCTGATGCAAAGATGGCAGTATCCAGGCAGGTATGGTTAACGCCAGCCCCCATGACATAAGCCGCAATCCCATTTTCGCATCAGAAAAGTCCAGCCAGTTCACGTCCATGTTGGACGGCAACTGAGGTGGGTCAACAACCAGCGATTCCGGTGCAGCAAATGGATTGTGGTTGGTCATGTGTTAAACAATGGAGTTTGAAATTTGATTGCTTCCGTTACCGAGGTTGAATTCAATGGTTTGCTGATCCTCAGTTATACTGGATCTCAGATTTCCGGAAAGCGTGTTGTATGATTTGACGGGTGAAACTCGCTTCTTCCCTGGAAGCCCCTGCAGTAGATCAACTACAGAATACACCGAACAAGCAAACAATGAACACAAAGCCTTGCGCTGCCATTCCTGCTGTTTATGCGATTTGCCCCCGTGTTGCTTGCGGCAAAAAATTCACCACAAATCTCTGCTCGCCAATCCCGAAATGAACGCGGCGAGTTGACATCTTCGATGTGCGTGAAACAATCACAGGCCAACTCATGGCACTTAGCTGGACAGAGACAGTTTTTTCAATCACACGTCAGTATTTCTGTTAACTACATCAGCCGCAGGGCGTTAGCCCCGGTTTGTGCGGGGCATGAAAAACGGGGCCAACGCCCGGCGGCTGATTTAGACTTGACGCTGTCCACTTAGAGTCTTATCTGAAGACAATGCGCGGTGCGCATGATTTATCGTAGCGACAACGGAGCGGCTCGGCGATTTTAGCCTTCTAAGTCTTCCTGCTCGCCACGCCAATGGGTCAAGGGCGAAGCCCTTGTTGTTGATGGAAATTGGACCTGTATGAAAATTTTGATCGTGGGTGGAGCGGGTATGGTGGGCCAGAAACTGGCTGCTCGCCTGGCTGTTGATGGACGTCTGGGGAACCAGGATATTTCTGAATTGACGTTGTTCGATGTCGTGCCCGCCGATCAGCCAGCAGCTGGCTTTCGCATCAACGTGGCCACCGGTGACATTTCAGAAATGTCAACCTCCGCTGAATTAGTGGCGTCGCAACCTGACGTCATTTTTCATCTGGCGGCCATCGTCTCCGGCGAAGCAGAAGCGGATTTCGACAAGGGCTATCGGATCAATCTGGATGGCACTCGCCACCTGTTCGACGCCGTTCGAGTCATCCCCAACTATGTTCCTCGCATCGTTTTCACCAGTTCCATCGCGGTGTTTGGAGCTCCTTTTCCGGACAGCATTCCGGACGATTTTCACAACACTCCACTCACCAGTTACGGGACTCAGAAGACGATCGGCGAACTGCTGCTGAACGACTTCACTCGCCGAGGCACGATGGATGGCATCAGCATCCGACTTCCCACAATCTGCGTGCGGCCGGGCAGACCCAACAAAGCGGCGTCCGGATTCTTTTCCAACATCATTCGAGAACCATTGGCCGGTCATGAAGCCGTGCTTCCGGTGGATGACAGCGTGCGACACTGGCACGCGTCGCCGCGAGCCGCCGTGGAATTTCTGCGACACGCAGCCACGATTGATGGAGCTGAATTGGGAAATCGCCGCAGCCTGACGTTGCCCGGAATCTCGGTAACCGTCGGCGAACAAATCGAAGCTTTGCGCCGAATTGCCGGTGACAAAGTTGTCGCCAGAATCCGCCGACAGCCAGATGAAGCGATCACCCAGATGGTAAGTGGGTGGCCCCAACGCTTTAATGCAACTCGCGCTCAGGCGTTGGGGTTCAAGGCCGAGCAGTCTTTCGATGAGATCATCAAAGTGCATCTGGAAGACGAACTGAAAGGCATCATTCGTTGACGAGCAGATTCCGACAGGAACGGTTCAGCCAGAATCGTCGGGAATCCTTGTCGAAATCAATACATGATGGATGGCCGGGATTGGAGCAAGGTACGAACGAAACCAAGGCCACCCGCGCCGTTTTCGGGGTGGTGTCTGAACACAGATAGCGTACACTCTAAAGCTCCAGTTTGAATCAATTTCCGTTCTTCGTTTCCTGCAGTCATCATCCAGCCATGTCAAATTCTGTCGCACTCATTGAAGCGTCCAAAGTGGCCGTTGGCGGTTCTGCGGAGGTAGTCGCGGAAGGCAAGATTTTTGCGGTCTTCAATGTCGACGGCGATTTTCATGTGCTCGACGGCATCTGCCCGCACGCCGGAGGCCCGCTTGGCAAGGGCATGTTGAATGGCAAAGTGGTGACGTGTCCATGGCATGGCTGGCAGTTTGATGTCACCACCGGGCAACACTGTTTAAACAATTTGCTGTGCCAACCCGGCTACCAGACGAAGGTCGTGGACGGCATCGTGACGGTGGAGCTGGGTTAAATTGACCGCGGTTAATACGTTGCGCGGCGCGAAATGATGTGCTTCGAATTCAGCCACCGGCTTTAGCCGGTGGATACGTTCTGAGTCCGATGCCGCAAGCCGGCTTTAGCCGGACTTCATTCATGGCTTCAGCCCTTGCAGTCCCTGGTTAAAACCATGACGAGAAGTCCGGCTAAAGCCGGCTCATGTTGTTTGCTGCGGCTCGTTCCACCGGCTAAAGCCGGTGGCTGAGAAACCCCGGTCAACAGGATTAAGCCCGAAAGAGGGGCGGCCGCGTTCCAATAACTTCACATGAATTCAAAACTCAGAGCGGCAGCTCAATTGTAGCCATCACACTCCGCCGTCATGAGCCGCTCTGTTCTCACTAGCTTCAAACGGGGCCGCGTATTCGGACGCGTGCCGGAAATGGCCCATCCAGCTATTAACCGCCTGCACTATTCAACTCGCAGAATTCGGTTGCCGGTCAGCACCTGTCCATTCGGATTGGTGGCTCGCACCTGAATGTCGTACGTTCCGGCGGTCAGTGATTCAGGAACAGGAACCTTCCACAGATGCGGGCTGTTCATGGGTTTTGTGAGAGCTCGCCACGGCAACGATTTTGATTCCACCAGAGGCTGCTCTTCTTCCCAACGCTTCTTGAACAACGGATCGTGTTCGACGGTTTTCTCCATCGGCAACCACTTGTCTGACTTGTTGGTCTTCCATTCGACAACAGCTTCCGGCATCGCGTTGAAGACGTTGGCGTAAATCAGTTCCTGTTCTGTGGCTCCGGCTTTCACCAGTTCCGGGGCTGTGATGCGGATCTGGAAGTCTGGATTGCTGCGAGCTGCTCGATATTCCAGCAGGTACTTCTGTCCGTCAAAGTGCATCACTGTATGTCCGTTGGGAGTTCCATCCGCACACATGGTGTGAGGAATATCGTTTTCGTCCGGACGCCCCGACCACCAGGAACCGCACACAGTCACGTTGATAATGTGGTGATGTGGCTTAGGATTTTTCCAGCCGTCTGCTTTGTCAATCATCACGTGTTCGTGGTGATGAGTATGACCGGAAAGTGAAATACAGTGTTCTCGAGTTTCCAGAATGCGGAACAGCCGATCGCGTTTGGGTTCGATCCAGGGAGTCGACTTCACCAGTGGGATGTGCATCATGACGACCACCAACTGATCCTGTGGCACCGTCTTCAAATCGTTTTCGATGAAGTCCAGTTGAGCGTCACTCAGGCCGGATCGATAGAACTTGCGTTTGCCGTCGGTCATCCAGTGAACGTCGTCAACGACCACGAAATGGATTCCGCCGTAATTGAACGAGTAGTAAGCTGGCCCGTAAACTCGTTCGAAAGTTTCGTCGCTCAGTTCGTCGTTGTCGACCGCGTAGTTGATGTCATGGTTCCCAATGACGTTGTACCACGGAATTCCGATCTTGGCGATCCCGCGATTCATGTTCTCAAACAGACTCAGGTCGTCGAACAGAATGTCGCCCAAGGTGACTCCAAAAGCGGCCCCGGATCCAATCAGCTCTTCGACGACATCGTGAGCGATGTAGTCCAGTTCCTGCTGATTGCGAGGTTGCGGGTCGCCAAAAAACAGCACGTCAAACTGAGCTGGTTCGTCCTGCTTGAACAGCGGAAAATTGATTTCGGCGGGCAGCGGTCCGGTTGGATCGACTCCGGGAAACTTCAGAATCTTTGGCGACCCTTCCGGCTTGTGGATGTAATAGAACCGCGGAAGTTGGTTTTCGTCCACGTGAGTTTTGAAACCGTTGGGCTTAACGACAAACACAATGCTGTCGTTGGACACGCTGATTCGGTACTTGCCGGCCGCATCCGTTTGCACCACGTCTCGCCCATTGGACACGTTGACGTTTGCCAAAGGACGTTCGTCCGGGTCGTGCTTTCCGTTTTTGTTCGCATCCACAAACACGGTGCCTGTGGCGAATTGTTCGTCGGCGTTGACCGTCGAAACAAGATTGCCGGCAGCGACAACGGCCAGCGTCAGCAGTAGGCGGGAGATGAGTGAAAGCATTTTGTGAGGTCCGATGTTTGGCGGAAGGATGGCGGCAGGGCACACAGTGTTAACAGCCTGAGCCAAAATTTCCAGGCAGCAGGGCGGAATAGCCGTGAGATCCGGTGTACAGGAATCGCCCGCCGCTTACCACATCGCGGCGATCATCTGCACAAAAACTTCACGCAATGTTTCACGTGGAACGGTGTGACGGTCAGGTGTCTTAGTATCGAAGTGGCGGAGCGTGATGGCTACTTTGGGTACAGCAACGCGACAACGGGTGGCCACGGTTAAGATGACCGCGGTTAATACGCCGGACGTTGCGTTTCAAATTCAGCCACCGGCTTTAGCCGGTGGACCCGTTCCGAGTCCGATGCCACCAGCCGGCTTTAGCCGGACTTCATTCATGGCTTCAGCCCTTGCAGTCCCTGGTTAAACCACGACGAGAAGTCCGGCTAAAGCCGGCTCATGTTGTTTGCTGCGACCCGGTCCACCGGCTAAAGCCGGTGGCTGAGAAAACCCGGCCGGACTTCACTCACGGCTTCAGCCCTTAGCGGTTTCGCGCACTCGGCGAGAAACGCCCCTTCAACATATCCCGTCGCGCCTAAGCCATCGCCCGCCGGGGCGCCCCGGCCGTTTCACGTGGAACGGCCCGACTGCCGGATGTCTTAGCCTCGGACTGGCGTGCCGCGGTCCAACGCAATCCTGCTTCGGGTTGGTGGGCTGGTCCGTCCGCTATCGCCGAGGGCAGAGAGCTGTCGCCACTTCGTGGCTTAATCGCAGGTGGCTGTGTTTCACGTGGAACGATGGGTGGCTATACTTTGCGGCGTGTTGTTTTAAGATCGCGGGAGCAACCGGTGGCTGGCCTGGTCCTGCGGGCTGTTTGTACTGAAAGCTAGTTTGTAAATGACAACTCGAACTTCCAGGCAGGAACTGGTGCTGGTCGCCATGGCGTGGGTGCTGGGTGCCTTGCTTCGGTGTCTGCATTCCGACAGCCTTGCGGTGGAACACTTTGACGAAGGAGTTTACAGCTCAGCAACCTGGTACGATTCTGTGGCCGGCGAACCGTGGCCAATGCGGTTTTTGTATGCTCCACCGCTGCTGCCGAAATCGATTCAGGTGCTGGACAGCGTTCCGGGGCTGAAAAACGTCGCTCCATTTCTTCCGGCGATGGTGCTTGGCAGCCTGACCGTTCTGGCGATGTGGTGGCTGGCGAGAATTCTGTTCGGGCAATCCGCCGGACTGTTCGGCGCGTTCATTGTGTCGTTAAGCGACTTCCACATTCAGTTTTCCCGAATGGCTTTAACGGACGCTCCCGCGCTGTTCTGGATCATTCTTTCAGTGACCGTGGCGGTGAAGGGAATTTCCAGCGGCTCAATTCGAAGCATGATGCTGGCAGGCTTCCTGTGTGGAATCGCGTGGTGGACCAAGTACACCGGCTGGCTGCCGTTGGCAATTGTGATCAGCGGAACAGCTGGCTGGTGGCTGCATTCGGGCCGAAGAACTCAACCACTGCTGCCGCTGATCAAGCTGCTGACAGTGATGGTGCTGGTCGCCATTGTGACCTGGGCACCGTGGCTGTGGATGCTGCAGGACGTGGGAGGATACTCAGCGGTCGCGGCAAATCACAAAGGATACTTCGTCGGCTTGAACGGCTGGCAGAACCGATTGGCTCACCACCTGTTCTATCACTTTCGGCTGGACAGCTGGTTGGGCGCCGCCGCTCTGGGATTGGGCCTGCTGGTTGCGGGCACTCGCCGCTGGATTGAAGAACGGCGTTCCACGTGGAACAGCGCGAGACTAAATTCCGGAACTGCCGCAGCCTCGGCAGGTGAAGCGTCGGACCAACAGGCTGTCGGTGATCGCGATTTTCCAACACCACGTGTCCTTGCCAAATTCGTCGGCGCGGCCATCGTGATGACGGTGCTGGCCAACGGCGTGGGTGGAACCGTGCTGCTGACATGTATCGGAATCGCCGGACTGCTCGGAATGTTTCTGACACCGTCTGCCGCCACCACTGCAACTTGTTCAACAACCATCGCCGGCAACACCGACCAACTGCCAGCAACGACGTCTCGCTTAGCAACTGTCGATCCGCGGCTGTCCGCCTTCATTGCTCTGGCATGGTTCGCGGGCATGTTGCTGACAACGCCGATGTACCAGGCTTATCCGCGATTGTCGCTCACGCTACTCGCCAGCATCTGGTTGGCGGCAGCTGGAGGCATCGCGTGGTGGTTTGAAGCCACAATCATCAGCGACCGATCAGCGTCAATCACACCACCGTCCGCGCGATCACGTTTTCTGAAAAGCGCCGTCAAGGGACTGGTCGGCGCTGCGGTGGTGCTGGCATTGTTTCAGTCAAGCGAACCAAGTCAACCGTTTGTCTGGCAATCTCGCACATCACTTCAAGACGCATCCTGGCAATTGGCAGACATTGTTCTGAAACATTCCGTTGGAGATTTCTCCGTCACCGCCGCTCCACCAGTCACCGACGACAACGGCCTCATCACGCCCGAACCCGAATGGGACCAACGAGACGCCGACGGCAAGTTGCTTCCAGAACCGACTGAGTTTGAACGACTGCTCGAAAAGGTCGCTCCCGCAGCGGACACTTCCACGCCTCTCACAACCGCCAGTGTAGCCACGTGCGTCGTCTATGGTTTTGGAGAACCGTCCGTTCTTCGCCACCTGAACGCCGCGGGACTTGTCGTCACCCCGGTTCAAGACGTCAAGTTCGGCCCCGCATCGCTGGCCGGAAAGCCGCTGCCAACCTACCTCGTCATCGGCCCCAACGCACTGCGAACGCCCGGATTCCTGTACGACTGGTGCGACCAACAATCACGCTTCGAACACATAACCGACGTCTGGTTCTACAGCAGCGACATCGTTCTCTTTAACCTCTTCCCACCCTCCTGGATCGCTCAACACCCCGAATGCCAAGTCCAAAAACTAGAACTCTACATCTGCCGGGAAGGCCGGGACGCCCCGGCGGGCGATGGCGGCCGAGACGCCTCGGCGGGCGGTGGCGTAGGCGCGACGGGATATGTTGAAGAACCCGCATCTCGCCGAGTGCGCAAGTGAGCAAGAGGCGGTCGGGACGCCCGTTGCAGCATAGCCCTGGAGAGGCGATGGGGTTCAAGTCGTGGATGGCAACCCACGGAACGGGGGTCCACTTTCAACCTAAAAACAGGGCGACCGAGTGGCGGCGATATCGCCATTCGGTCGCCTCTGGAATCGTTGAAGAACGGAAATCCGGGGACCACGTCCTTAGCAGGAAGCTGTCGTCCCGCCGAGGTCGCGAATCAATTATTTGGAGTGCTTCGACTTGTCGAAGCTTTCTTTTTGTTGGCGTTCACAAGACAGAAAAACATCGCACTTTTTGAAATGCGGCAGCTAACGAAAAGCGGTGACAAGTCACCGCACTCCATAGATTCACAGACTCGCCGGGAGTAAGCACAACCAAATCAGCCTGCAACATTGGCTCTTCTGAAGCGTCTTACACGAAGCAGCCCGAACCAAGCGAACCGCCAAAATGCCGGAGCAGCGTTTGCTGCGGCCATGGCATCGAAGCATTCAGCGATCAAATCATTCCAGTGCAGGTTCTCGCCGTTCCGGCGTGCGTCGCCAGCTTGATCCGCCTAACTTGATTTCGGTGTCCGACGATGGGCTGATGTAGCCTGCATAACTGAAACAACCGGAGGTGTTCCGAGAATGTGTTTGGCAATTTCGTTGTTCGAAAAATTGCCACGCACAAAACGCGACTTAGCTTCTCAGAGTCCACGGACAGGTTTTGACAAGCGAGCCAGCGAGACAGTCAGCCAGAGTTTTCTACCGTTACACCGTGATGTGTTTAGCCTTTCTTTCGTGACTCAGCAAAAGCGCTAAGTCAGTTCACAATGGAAGCTGCCAGGACTGTTCTGCAATGCTTGAATTAAAAGGTGCCTGAAATTGCGCGAACGAAAAAAGCTGTTGATCAATTGGTCTGTTCAAGGACCTCTGGTGATTCGTTTGGCAATTCACATCATCACGTTCACCGCCGCATTGGCGTCGCTATTATGCATTATCTGGATGATGCAATCGGGCGATATGCCAGCCGCATACGGCAGTGACGTCAAATCGGTGAACATGTTTTGGTTTCGGTTTATGCCGTTCGCAACCGCCTGTGCCGTATTAATTCCGCTCATCATCTGGGACATTTTTCGCATTACAAATCGGCTGGCCGGACCGCTGTATCGCTTTGAAGAAGTGATGTCAGAATTCGAAGCGACGGGAATTCTGCCCGAAGCAAAGCTGCGAGATAACGATCTGCTGGATCACTTCTGCACTCGCTTCAACCGCTTCGTTGCCACGATGCACGAACGCTATCCAGAATGCCGACCGGAACAGCCATCCCAAAAATCAACAACGGATCGCTCAACTGTGAACTCAAAAACGGAACTGGAAACAGTTGGCGTGTGATCTGCGCTGCTGCTTTCGTTTAACCCGACGCTAACGGCCAGGCTTCCTGGACCGACATTAACGGGGCCCACCTAATGGCGCCACCCACCTCAACTACGCGTTCAGAAACTTTCGCGATTCGTTCAGCAGTTCGTCGTACGCGTCTTCAAAGATGTAATGCCCGGCGTTGGCAATCGGGTGCTTGATCGCGTTCGGAAATCGTTCACAGAATTCTGTGTAGAACGCCGGAGTGAAGCACCAGTCTTTCATCCCCCAGATCAGCAGCATTGGCGAGTTCTTAAACTTCGCCAGACCGGCTTCGACGTCCTTTAAGGTGGCGTAACTTCGGTGAGTTGATTTCAACGGAATGTCGTGTACGAACTCTCGGACAGCTCGGCGATTGGCCCAGTTGTTATAAGGTGCAATCAGCCCGCGTTTGGCTTCGCTGGACAGCGGTTTTTCAGCCGCCATTTTTAGAGCTGCCACTGAAAACAGATTCAGCCCCTGCATGCCGATTGTGCCCAGCAGCGGAATTCGACAAACGGCGATCCGCAAGGGAATGGCCGTGCTGCGGAACGCTCCCGTATTCATCAACACAAATCGGCTGAAGCGTTCAGGCACACGGCCCGCGCAGCCCATCCCGATGGCTCCGCCCCAATCGTGAGCGAACAAAGTCACGTCGTTCAGGTCCAGACATTCCACCAAAGCGACCAGTCGGCTGATGTGCTGGTCCAGAGCATAAACGTCTTCCTGAGGTTTCTCTGAGAAGCCGCAGCCCAGGTGATCAATCGCGATCACTCGATATTGGTTGCTAAGGTCTTTCACCAGTTTTCGCCATGCGAAGCTCCAGGTGGGGTTGCCGTGAACCATCAGCAAGACCGGCCCGCTGCCTTCGTCGATGTAATGCATTGTTCGCCCGTCGACCTGTATCCAGCGAGATTCGAACGGGTATTCCGATTCGAAACCTGTTCGGTTGGAGGCGGTTTGGCGCAAAGATTCGGCGACTTCCTGAGGAAGCAGTGTGCGAGCTGTGGACACGAGAATTCAGATTCGCTGTTGAGAAAACGTGCAGACCAGGTGACGAACAAACAACTTTCGTCCAGCGTATTTCAGCTGCGACAGCGTGCAGGGTAGAGAAACCTGGCCGCACGGGCTACCGTCTGCCCAAATCGCAAAACAGACTTCTCACACATAGTCACGGACATCGACGCCAGTCCGGCTTTTTGGCGTCAAACATCATCCGTGCCGCTTGCCAGGCGAACTGCAAAATGACTTCTTATAACGTTTTCTACCACTGCTATTCGCGCGAAGTTTCCGCAGAAGCAGATGACAATGCGACCATGTCGGCCGCCGAAATTGTGGCTCAGTTTCCCGAAATCCTGCTGAAGCCCGACGACTTCTTCGGCATCGTCGACGCCAACGGGGTGACTCTGCAGTTTATGAGAAACCGCGTGGAACGAGTTTGGATGGAGATTCCCTGCCCGGAAAAAGAAGGCAGCTACGGAAATCACACCAACCTGCAGGCAGCCCTGGAAGTGCTTAAGCAGCTTCCCGAATCCTTTGAAGAATTGAAAAACGGCCTGGTGTTCCAGTCGTGGGAAGGCGACAACGACGAGAAGCTTTATGCCGTGCCGGAAGACGAAGCGAAGAAGCTGGTGGACGATCATGGAGTTGCTTTTGCCACCGACCTGGTCACCTGCCAGGACCTCGGCGTCGGCTATATGTACAGAGAAACTCCCGACTTTGAAGAAGACAGCGGCTGGAGATTTTTGTCCGGCGAAGAAGATCAGGACTACATGAACGTGTCCGGAAATTCGGGCATTTACGACGTCAACCTGATTGCCAATTACGACCCAGACATCATCCCCTTTTTGAACGCACCTGTAGGTTCCGCCTTCGCCAGAAACGACGACGACGTCTTCGTACCAGCCGAAGAACTGGATGATGAAGATAACGACCTTAATGATGACGTGTAGCCGTTTTGTAGGCCGGATCGAGCGTGCGACGCGTGCCGGAACGGCGCGAACCTGCACTGGAATGTCTTAGTCGATTAACGCTTCGATGCAATCGAAGCAGCACGCGCTGCTCCGGCAGATTAGCGGTTCACTTGGTCCGGCCTACTGACTTCTCTGAGGCAGAAAAATGGCGGCCGATGCGTAGGCCGAATCGAGCGTACGACGCGTGCCGGAACGGCTCGAACCTGCGCTGGTATGTCTTAGTCGCTTAACGCTTCGATGCAATCGCGGCAGCACGCGCTGCTCCGGCAGATTAGCGGTTCACTTGGTCCGGCCGAGGCGACCGGGCTAAATGTTTTGGGGCGTCCCGGCCTGACTCGGCGGAACACGCT
>CALFSX010000122.1 GCA_937916515.1 uncultured Planctomycetaceae bacterium
ACGGATCCAGCGGAGCGTCTTACGGATCAACGGGAGCTTCTTACGGCTCAACCGGCGCGTCTCACGGATCATATGGTTCTACCGGAAGTTCAAGTGGTTCGTCTGGCTCAACCGGACACGTACCGAATCGTGTTCTTCGCAAGGCCGCTCGACAGGCCAGCGAAGGTTCAACGGGATCGACCGGATCATCAGGATCACATGGCTCATCCTCGCACGGATCTGCTTCTCACGGTAGTTCGTCTTACGGCGGATCTGCATCGCACGGGCATTCATCATACGCGGCTCCATCAGCCAGCTATGGCGTTTCTTATGTTGCCAACCGACCTGCTGTTTCTTATCAGGTTCAGGCTCAGCCTGAAGTTGCTTACGCCTACGTTGTTGTTCAGTTGCCAGAAGATGCAGTTCTGTACCTTGGCGGAAACAAGACAACGATGACCGGTGGTCTTCGTAAGTTCAAGATTCCCGTAACAGACAGCAGTCGCAGCTATCCTTATGCGATTCGAGCTGAATTGGTTCGCAACGGACAGACGTTTGTGGCTGCCAGCACCGAAACTTTGGTTGCTGGTCAGACTGTCAGCGTGAAGGTTAATGACACTGACGTCGCCGTTGCTTCACGATAGTCGTTTTGTTCGACGCCTAACAAGGGTTCGCCCTTGACCCAGTGGCGTGGTTGGCTGGAAGACATGGAACGCTGGAATCGCCGAGCCGCTCCGTTGTCGCTAAGGCCAACATGCGCGCATCATTTTGAGTAAGGCTCTAACGAGGCGGTGCCTCAGGCCATTCGAGCTACCGCTCGGAAACGCGACTAAGTCGTTCAGAAGACTTGACTCAACGTGAACAAGTTCGCTGCTTTAAGAAGTCTAAGACACTTGAAGGCTGTTTCGCAGAATATGCGAAGCAGCCTTTTTTCGTTGTCGGTTTTGGCTGCGGCTTCCCAACAAAGGCTTCGCCCTTGACCCGGTGGCGTGGTATGCAGAAAGACGTGGAACGCTTGAATCGCCGAGCCGCGACGTTGTCGCTACGAGCATCATGCGCACCGTGCCTGCATTTTGTTAAGTGAAACTAAAAGCGTTGCAGCAGCCTTTTTATACTTGTTCAAGTCGTTTGCTTCCCAGCTCCCAGCTCCCAGCTTCATCGCCGCAAGCGGCTTTCTTACGGTGACTCCTCACTGTTTTTCCGGTGCCAGCGAAAGTGGTCGATTCCCAGAACGATCAGGATGGTGATGCAGGCCGCCTTCCAGATGAGCAGCCAGATTGGCCGCCACCATGCTCCCGTTTGCATTTCCATAATTTCTGAACCCGCAAATGCCAGAAATGCGAGTGCAGCGAATAGCAGTCTTATTCGTCGTTCCGGAATCTGTATCGCCGACACGATGCAGTAAACGGCAAGCAGTGTCCACAGCACAGTTTCGAAGGCGTTAAACGCGTAAACGTAGTCCATTGAGTTTCTCGTGGTCAGTTAAAGCGGTTTACCTTTTGTTCTGGACGGTTCTGGCTGGCGGGAACCAGTGGACAAAATTCAGTTCGCATTCTGCGCGATCGCAGGTCAGCGAAACCCGCTGTAGCCGCGAACGGTCCGGCGGAAGCTTTTAGTCGAAGACGACGCTTTGCATTCATTCACGCAATGAGTTGTCGCGCACTTTAGCTGTTTTGCTGTCAGCTGAAAGATTGTGCAAGTCTGGCGCGAAATCAGTCAATGACCGTCACGATCGTCAGTTTCTTCAGGAATACGGGGTTAGAACGACGGACATGATGCTTTTTGGCAACATGCCTTGGCAGGAGTGATAAGTTGTTGCGATAAGTAAAACTGCGAGCTATGCACGCTTCGGGTATGTTTCTTTCAGTTTCGGTTATATTTGTGTCGTAATAAGTTGCAAAAGCAGTCATGAACGTGCATATTTGCCGTTCATATTCAATCAGACTCTGTCAATAACGATGATTACCGACGAACGCCGCATCAAAATCCTTCAAATTACGGAGGAATCTGGCTTTGTCTCACTGCAACGACTTGTCGCTGCCGTGGGAGCAAGCGAGTCGACGGTACGCCGGGACCTGGAATTTCTTGACGCTCAGGGGCATCTGCACCGAACTCGTGGTGGAGCTGCCTATGCGGGAGATTCGTTGACAGATTTTGACGTTCGTCAAAACCGAGCATCACTGGAAAAACGACGGATCGCTCAACGGATGGCAGAAATGATTTCTGTCGGAGAGACCATTCTTTTGGATGGCGGAACGACAACTTTGGAAGTTGCCAGAAACCTGAACGGTAAAGCTCTTCAGGTGGTCACAAACTCATTTCCAATTGCGTCGCTGCTGATGAATCAGGCAAAGATTGAGCTGATTTTTATTGGTGGTTACGTGTATCCCAAAACGGGCGTCGCTTTGGGTGATCAGGCGATTGAGGCTCTGAAAAGCATTCACGTGTCTCGACTGGTCATGGGGGCGGGAGGCGTGGCGGAAAACGGCTTGTTTAACAGCAACGCCTTGTTGGTGGAAACAGAGCGTCAAATGATTGAAGCGGCTGATCGAGTCAGTTTAGTGGCGGACAGCAGCAAATTTGGTCAGCGAGCGTTGTCTTATCTGTGCCCGCTAACCGCAGTAAACGAAGTTGTTACCGATGACGGATTGTCGGACGACTGGCACCAAACGCTGGATGCGAACGGCATTGCCGTGGAAGTGGTTGCAGGAAGCAACAGGACGGTCACAGTTTCAGGATCGTAAGCCCGCAGGTTCGGTACACGGTTAATGCCTGTGGCTGAGTTTTGAAACTGTCTGTGATTGACGGCATCAGCAATTTGCCAAACAAACATTCAAGCGAGCCTTTTCGCTCGCTTTCGGGAGAGCCATCAGTGGTTTCAGCATCAACAATTCAACGATCAGACATCGAACGCATCGTACGTGAAGTTGTGTCACAGCACGCGGGCGGCGCTTTTAATAAAGTCACGTCCGGTGGTATTCCTGTCTTGCGAGGCAGTGGTACCAACGCGGCAGAAAAGACGATGGCTGCCGCCACAAATCGTAATCCATTGGTTGTGAATATTTCTGCTCGACACGTGCATCTCACACAGGAGCATGTGGAGATCCTGTTCGGTGCAGGGGCCACGCTGACTCCTCAGAAGGATCTCTACCAAACCGGCTATTACGCGGCAGAAGAAACCGTCGCAGTGGTTGGCCCTCGCCGCCGCATGCTGCCGAACGTGCGAGTTCTAGGACCTTGCCGAGAAGACTCGCAGGTTGAACTTGCCTTCACAGACGGTATTTCACTGGGAATCGATTTGCCAGTAAGGATTTCCGGCAACGTTCAGGGAACTCCCGGATGTGTGCTGGTTGGACCTAAGGGTGTTGTTGAGCTGAATCAGGGCGTTATTCGAGCCATGCGGCACGTTCACATGGGGCCATCCGATCTGGAATATTATGGAGTCAGCGACAAGGATGAGATTCATCTGCGAGTTGAATCTCCTGGCTGCACAACGTTGCTGGAAAACCTGACCGTGCGAGCGGGCAAGGATATCAAGCTGGAAGTTCACCTGGACACGGACGAAGGCAACGCGATTAACCTGGAAAACGCAACACTGGTGGAACTGGTGAAGCCGGAACCTTGTGCGTGTCATTCACATTAAAGCAAGTGTTTTCAGTGTGCAGTTTTCAGTGTTCGGTATGAACACAATCGGCAACTGGGCACTGATGTTTCTGATAACTGTAAACTGAAAACTTTTTCTGAAAGAAAGCAAAATGGCAAAAGCTATGGAAGCTCTTGGGATGATCGAAACGAAGGGCTTCGTGTGTATGCTCGAAGCCGTCGACACGATGCTCAAAGCCGCAAACGTTCAAGTGGTTGGCTGGGACAAGATCGGCAGCGGTCTTGTGACATCCTTTATCGTTGGTGATGTCGGTGCCGTGAAGGCAGCGATTGATGCTGGTGCCGCAGCTGCATCAAAGCTGGGTGAAGTTGTCAGCGTTGAAGTCATTCCTCGACCACACGAAGAATTGATCGCTGTTCTGCCAAAGGCCAAGACTGGCGCTAAGTAAAGCAGTTTGCAGTTTTTAGTGTTCAGTTTTCAGAAGGCGGCAAAGCTGCATCTGCTAAACGACACTGATCTGGAACACCTGCGATTCTCTGAAAACTGAAAACTCTCATCTAAAAACATTTCCGAAGGAAATAAAATGTCCGAAGCAATTGGAATGATCGAGACTAAAGGTCTGGTCGCTCAAATTCAGGCATCCGATGCGATGCTTAAGGCTGCCAACGTTTCTCTGGTAAAGCAAATCCAGACTGGCGGCGCCTTTATTACAACCATCATTCGTGGCGATGTTGGTTCTGTGCGAGCAGCGGTTGACGCTGGTGCTGCCGCTGCTTCTCAAAGCGGCGAGCTAATCAGTGCTCACCTGATTCCTCGACCTGAACCAAACCTGTTGGCTCACTTTATCTAATCGCCGGAGGCGTTTGGTTTCGGGGTTAAGGGTTTCGGGTTTCAGGTAGACTCGAAATCACAGTTTGTCCCGAAACCTGAAACCCCGAAACCTGAAACCCCAGGATCTATGAAAGTACTCGTCGCCAATCTCGGTTCCACCAGTTTCAAGTATCGCCTGTTCGATCTGTCGAACGAAGCGGAGTTGGCTCGTGGTGGAATTGACCGCATCGGAGAAACGGAAAGTCAGTGCTTTGTTGAGATCGGTGATTACCGGTCAGAAGCGAAGCAGAACATTCCTGATCATGCGGCGGCCGTGAGTATTTGCCTGCAGCAGTTAACGGATGCACGACACGGCTGTTTGAAGTCTGTCGATGAAGTTGCAGGAATCGGATTCAAAGCTGTCTTTGCAGGAAGCTTAAGTGGCGTTCGCATAGTGAATGATGAACTGTTGGAAAAGATGGAGGCATTGTCCGACATCGCTCCCGCACATAATCCACCCTACGTAAAAGCCATGAGGCAGTTGCAGTCAGCGTTTCCCCAAATTCCACTGGTGGCGGCGCTGGAAACAGGCTTTCACGAAACGATTCCTTTCGAACATCGAGCGTACGCGGTTCCGTACAAATGGTATACCGATTTTGAAATTCGCCGCTGGGGATTTCACGGAGCAAGTCATCGCTTTATTGCGGGACGAACTGCGGAAATTCTGGAACGCAGGGATCTTAAAATCATCAACTGCCATCTGGGCGGAAGTGCATCGATTTGTGCTATTGCCAATGGTGAAAGTCGAGCAGCTTCGATGGGCATGAGTCCTCAGGGAGGTCTGCCGAATAACAATCGCGTCGGTGATTTTGACGCTTATGCAATTCCCGTCATTATGAAGGCGACGGGTTTGACGTTTGAACAAGTGCTGGCGGAAATGAGTTCCAAAGGCGGTCTGCTGGGGATTAGCGGACTAAGTGGCGATTGCCGAGATCTGGAGAACGCGGCGGCCGAAGGACATGATCGAGCTGAGAAAGCACTGAAGCTGTTCGAAGCATCGATCAGATCGTACATCGGATCGTACGCAGCGTTGCTGGGTGGAGTTGACGTGATTGTCTTCACCGGCGGCATCGGAGAAAACAGCGAACGGATTCGCGCCAACGTCTGCAAGAACATGGAGTGGGCTGGCGTGGAACTGTGTTCTGAAAAGAACGCAGCCGTGAAACGAAACACCGAAGTTTGCATCAACGCTGACAACAGCAAAGTGCAGATCTGGGTGATTCCAACGAATGAAGAATTGGTTGTGGCCCGTCAAACGGCGGCGGCGATTGCATAGTGGTTTCGGGGTTAGGGTTTCGGGTTTCAGGAAAACACGAAATCACCTGCGTTTCCCGAAACCTGAAACCCTTAACCCGAAACCCTCAAATGTTTCTAGCACGCATCACTGGCAGCGTTGTTTCAACGCACAAAGCCGCCGAACTTGTCGGTCAGAAATTGTTGATCGTTGAGCCGTTGAGGGTTGATGAAAAGGATCAAAGTAGCCTGCAGCCAACGGGACGTTCATTTGTCACCGTAGACACTGTGGGAGCGGGCGAAGGTGAAGTTGTGTTATGCGTGCAGGGAAGCAGTGCCAGGTTCACGCCGAGCACAAAGACTCTACCGATTGACTGTGCCATCATTGGCACGATCGATTCGGTCACTGTTCATGACAAGACGATTTTTAGTTCCTAGTTTGCCGAGTTCAGTTTTCAGTGTTCAGAGGAACACTGAAAGCGTCAGCTCCCAACAATCTGAAAACTGAAGACTGCCAGTCTGAAAACCTTGAAATGTCCAATCCATACGCGTCACCAGAACAATCCAACGATAGTCCGGCATCTGCGGCGTTCATTCAGGACGTGCGTGGGGCGCAGATTGTGACCGCCGCAATGGCGATCGGTGCATCAACGATTTTGGGTGTGATGCTGGTAGTCAACAAGGGAGCAATTGATGGTCAACCCGATGTTCTGGCATGGATCGGAGTTGGTATCGCGGTTGTCATGTTCACAGCTAACCTGGTCATCTCCAGTTCACAATTGAATTTGCTCAGCACTGAAAGCCTGCAACAGTTATCGATCGAAGAAAAATCAGAAGCTGTAGTCGGCGCACTTCGTGGCCGGCAAATCAAATGCTGTGCCATGCTTGAAGGAGCGGCGGTCATCAACTGCACAGCTTACATGATAGAAGATTGGATTGGGAGCGTTGCGATTGCCGCACTCTTGATCGTAATTATTGTTTTGAAAATTCCATCTGTCGCAGGGATGCAGAACAAGGTCGCGGATCGACTACGTGAAATTGAAATGAGATAGCGGGTTTTGGGGTTAGGGTTTTGAGTTTCAGGAAAACTCATCCTGCCCCGCGTGAAACCTGAAAACCAGCAACGTGAAACCCCAAAACCAATGAATACAACAGAACAAGCCGTCCGCCAGATCGTTCAGGAAGTTTTAAGCCAGCTGGCCAGCAGCGGTGCAGCTGCTGGCAGCAGCAAGTCAGCCGCCAGTGGAAACTGGGGCGTGTTCAACGATGTTGATCAGGCCGTCAAGGCAGCTCAGCAGGGCTTCGAACAGCTCAGCAAAGCGTCGATGGCTGATCGCGGCAAGGCCATCGACATCGTCAAAACGATGTGCGACGAACAGGCAGAAGAACTTGGTCGCCTGGAATTTGAAGAAACAAAAATCGGTCGCCTGGAACACAAGATCGGCAAGCTGCGAGTCATCAAGTCGGTTCCCGGCATTGAATTTCTAAAGACAGAAGCTGTCAGTGGAGACTTCGGTCTTACGGTTACTGAATACGCTCCGTTTGGCGTTATCGGAGCCATTACTCCGGTCACTCATTCGCTGCCAACTCTGGCCGCCAACTTCGTCAACATGGTAGCGGCCGGTAATACGGTTGTTGTGAATCCTCATCCAAGCGGCAAAAAAATCGCCGCAGAAGGCGTGCGTCGCTTCAATAAAGCGATCTACGAAGCCACTGGACTTCAAAACCTGTTGGTGATTATCGGCGAACCAACAATCGAATCGGCTCAGGCCATTTTCGATCACCGCGGCGTGAAGTTGCTGGTTGTGACAGGTGGTCCAGCGGTTGCCCGAGCTGCTCTGGGCAGCCCCAAGCGAGCAATCGTGGCTGGCCCCGGTAATCCGCCGGTTGTTGTGGATGCCACTGCTGATATCAACAACGCGGCAAAGTCAATTGTTGATGGAGCTGCCTTTGACAACAATCTGCTGTGTATCGCAGAAAAAGAAGTCTTCGCCGTTAACGAAATCTTCGACCAGTTGATGACCGCTGTTGGTCAGAACGGTGGCTATCGCCTGAACGCTCAGCAGGTGGCTCAATTTACAGCCAAAGCCTTCAGTCCACCCAAAGACGCCAGCGATCATTACCATTTGAATCGGGACTTCATCGGCAAAGATGCGTCATGGTTGGCTGCTCAGATTGGCGTGAATGTTCCGGCCAACACGCTGATTTTGTACGGCGAAACAGACGAACACAATCCGTTTGTTCCTGAAGAACAGATGATGCCATTTGTGCCATTCGTGCGAGCTCGCTGTGCTGACCATGCGATTGACCTCGCCAAGAAATATGAGCACGGTTTTGGCCACACAGCCATCATTCACAGCCGCGACCTTGCGACCATCACCAAAATGGGACGCATTATGAATACAACTCTGTTCGTCAAGAACGGCCCCTGCATGGCAGGCCTGGGACTCGGCGGAGAAGGCTTTCCATCATTCAGTATTGCCACACCAACAGGCGAAGGCGTCACCAGCCCGATGACGTTTACTCGGCAACGTCGCTGTGCCATGGTTGAGCACTTGCGAGTTATCTAGATGTAGGGCCGGTTCCCACCGGCCACACGACAAGAAGATGGCCGGTGGGAACCGGCTCTACAGAAACTAAGTATTGAAAACGGTAAATGCAATCAGCCATCGTCATCGGAAATGCAACTGCAACAGTGAAGCACTCTTCACTGGACGGTTGGCGGCTGATTGTTTTGCAGCCATTGGATATCGAAGACAAGCCAGACGGGTTTCCTTTTCTGGCGATTGACAACCTGGGGGCTGGCAAGGGCGACAATGTGTTCTTCACCAGCGACGGAAAATACGTTCGGCAACTGGTTGGGCGAGACGACTGCCCCATCCGCTTTGCTGTTCAGGGAATGATAGATTAAACCGGTTCAGGGTTACGGGTTTCAGGTTTTGGGTACACGCTCAGAACCTGAAAGCCGAAACCTGAAACCCGAAATCCAAAATGAATTTTACACCACAACAAATCGAAACCATCACACGCAGCGTTCTGCGAGAACTTGCTTCTCGCGGGGTTTCTGTGCCTGTACCGGCGACTACGCTGAAGTCTTCGCCAAAGGCAAGTGCTCTGGTTGCTGCAACTGGTGGTGAAACTGTTGGGGTGAATGAAAAAGTTATTTCGGAAGAGATTCTGGTTACCGTTAACGCCGCTGGCAAGTCGATCAACATTCCTGCTGGAGCCATCATTACTCCATCGGGCCACGATTACATTCGCCGCAATGGAATAACGGTTACCAGCGTCCTGTCAACGAATACAGCGGGCCAGCCAACTGCTGACGGAGCCATCATACTTATTGGAGCCAGCTTCACGGCCACAGCGGCGGCGAACACTGCTAAGTGGGCAATCGTTGCCGCAGGTTGCGAACGCGATGCCGCCAGGAAGGTTCGGAAGCAAATTTCTAAACCGGTCGTCTGCTGCGGTGGCGAACCATCGGTAACGGCCTGTTTGCTTAACAGAGACAGTCAGTTGCGGGTTGCGGTGGTTAATCAAAATACCGATGTCGGGCGATTAGCTCGGCTTATGAATCCTCAGGTAATTTGTCTGGACACAGCGGGCTGGTCTTCAGCTCAGTTGTTGAAAGTATTGAAGGCGATGACGTTGGGCAAGGCTGCTCCAACGTCGTGGAAAGAACTGACATAGGGTTACGGGCAACGGATTTCAGGTTTTGGGGAAAGAATGACAAGTCCCGGAAACCCTGAACCCCCTCACGAAGTGAGCCAAAATGAGAATTATGGAATGCATCGGCAAAGTTACTTTGTCGAAATGGAACCCGGCACTGGATGGTGCCTCATGGAAGCTGGCCGTGCCGCTGATGCACGACGGGATACTCGGCAGGGAATCCGGGCGGACGGAACCGATCGTAATATTTGATGAACTGGGCGCTGGCGATGGCAGCCTGATGGCAGTCAGTGAAAGCGCTGAAGCCGCAGCTCCGTTTCATCCCAACACAAAACCCATCGACGCCTACAACGCAGCGATATTAGATCACATAAGGGTTTAGGGGTTACGGGTTTCAGGTTTCGGCCAAAGCCCGCCTGAATTCCCCGAAACCTGAAACCCATAACCCGAACTCCCAAATCACCCTTCGAACGAAGTGAGAAAACCATGTCAAACTGGAACAGCGGAATCAACGATCGTCAGCTTAAAGAAGATATCTGCGAGATTGGACGTCGAATTTACAACAAGGGCTTCGCAGCCGCTAACGATGGAAACATTAGTATTCGAGTTGGCGAGAACGCTGTTTTGTGTTCGCCCACGCAGATCTGCAAAGGCTTTATGAAGCCAGAAGACATCTGTGCGGTTGACATGAACGGCGATCAAATTGCCGGCAAACGCAAACGCACCAGCGAAGTATTGCTGCACCTGGAAATCATGCGCAACCGACCAGACATTAAGTCTGTCGTTCACTGTCACCCGCCTCACGCAACTGCCTTCGCGATTGCCAACGAACCGATTCCTCAGTGTATTCTTCCGGAAGTGGAAGTCTTCATGGGCGAAGTGCCGATTGCTCCTTACGAAACGCCGGGCGACCAGAAGTTCGCTGAAACAGTGACGCCGTTTCTAAAGGCTACGAACACGATCATCTTGAAGAACCACGGTACGGTCAGTTTTGGCAAAAGCGTTGAAGATGCTTACTGGAAGACTGAAATTCTGGACGCGTACTGTCGTATGCTGCTGCTGGCTAAACAGATGGGTTCTGTTGAGTACCTGAACGAACAGAAGAGCCGTGAGTTGCTTGACCTGAAAAAGAAATGGGGCTTCGACGATCCTCGTTTCCACAACGAAGATTGCGACCTGTGCGGCAACAGCGCTTTTCGTGAAGGCTACAAAGAGAAAATTCCTGTTCAGCGAGCGTTCCCGAAAGCTCCTGATTTCCCGGGAATTCTTCAGGAACCATGCGGCACGGCCTGTGAAACACCAGCGGCTGGCAGCGCCAACGAAGATCTGGTTCAGATGATCACCAATCAGGTTCTGGCAGCCTTGGGCAGGTAATGTAGCCGTAGGGCCGGTTCTCACCGGCCAATGCGTTGGGCGATGTCCGGTAGGGACCGGACCTACAAATCATTGAAAACTGATTTCTGGAAATTGAAAATCATGTCATTAAAAGTCAGCATTATCGGAGGCGGTGGCCTTGTCGGTTCGTGTGCGGGTTTCGCTTTGCAAGCCGGCAGGATCGTCAAGGAAATCAATCTTGTCGATGTGAATCAGGAACTCTGTGAAGGTCAGGCATTAGACCTGATTCACGGAGCATCCATTATGGCCTCGCAAAAAATCACAGCGACCGGAACAGAAGGCTGCAAAGACGCGGACGTGATTGTCATCACCGCTGGCCTGCGTCGCAAGCCGGACGAAAGCCGCCTGGATCTGATTAACCGCAACGTCGCTTTGTTCCAAAATATTCTGGCGGATGTGAAAAGCAACGGATTCAAGAAAGACGCGATTGTCTTTGTTGTTTCCAATCCGGTTGACGTGTTGACGTATCTGGCTGTCAAGGAATTATCTCTGCCACCAAGCCAGGTGATCGGTCTGGGCACGGTGTTGGATACAACTCGCCTTCGCAGTATGTTGGCACTTCGTCTGGGAGCACCAGCCACTCAGGTTAACGTCACCATCTTTGGCGAACACGGGGACAGCATGGTGCCGATCTGGTCACAGGCTCAAATCGCCAACCTGCCGTTGGACAAGTATCCGGGAGTTACACCTTCGCTGATTGCAGAAGTCGAAAAGAAGACTCGTGGAAGCGGTGCGGAAGTCATCAAGAAAAAAGGTGGTGCCGGATTCGCCGTGGGAGTTTCCATCGCCGACGTTGTTCACAGCATTGCTCTGGACGACGAACGCATTTTGCCGGTCAGTTCACTTCAGAGCGGAGCGTATGGGATCAACGATGTCTGCCTGTCGGTTCCAACCGTGGTCGGCCGCAGCGGCGTGAAAAGCCACATCGAAGTTGATCTGTGGACGAAAGAGAAAACAGCTCTGCAGAAAAGCGGCAGCGTTCTTCGTGAAACCATCGACAAAGTTTTGAAGGGCTAGTGCTGCGTCCCAACTAAAAGTGAGGGGTTGCAGTAGTGGATCTTGTTAGAGATCCCCGTGTCGCAGGATCTTTAACAAGATCCACTACTCTAAGATTGAGCTGGACACACCACTAGCAGCGTGTCCGGGAAGCCATTCTTTGTTGTTGCCAATGGCGTCTGAAAT
>CALFSX010000123.1 GCA_937916515.1 uncultured Planctomycetaceae bacterium
TAAGGTAGTTTTAAGGTAGTTTTAAGGTAGTTTTAAGGTAGTTTTAAGGTAGTTTCTTAAGGACGTTTTTTTGATGTTTGGCCAGCATACGAAACATGAGTTGAAATCGCTGATACGTGACTGCGAGTCTTTCGTCCGTCTTGTCCAGGTTTGTTCCAACGGAATTGCAATATGTCTCCGGGGAACAATCGTCAGGGCGAATCCGGCGTTGGCCAGTCTGTTGGGAGTCAGCCACAGTGATGGGCTGACCGGACAGCCGCTTGTTTCAATCCTGTCTGGTGCTTCGTCTGAAGTCGCGGTTCGTAAACTGGAGGAAATGTTGTTGGCGAATTTGGCTGATGCGACGTCGTGCGATGTTCAGTTACTAAGGCAGGATGGTTCAATACTTAATGTTGATGCGTCAGTTTTTAAGATTGAGTTTAGTGGCAGTTGTGATTGCATGATTGTGTTTCGACCTGGCGCTGGTTTTCGTGGTGGCCCTGGCCGGAAGTGGGAAGAGCTGATTCAGCTTGCTGGCGTGCAGCGACTGGCGATATTTGGGGAACTTGCTGCATCCCTGTTTCATGATTTGGGTCAGCCAATTACGGCCGCAAAAGGCGCCAGTGAAATTCTTGCTGAAGAGTTGGTTTCAGTTCAGTTGCAGCCACGCGGACTACAGTCACTGTCTATTTTGATGGGGTCGATGGGGGCGATTTCCGGTAAGTTTAAGAATATCTGGGATTTTGTGCGGGCCCGCCAGCCGGACATTCAGGAAGTCAGTGTGAATTCGACTGTGGCAAATGCCGTTAATTTGGTTGTTGGTGCGGCGCGGCATGCGGGGGCCACGGTGAAGTTTTCGCCAGGAAATGTTACATTTTTCAAGGTCGACGTTGGTTTTGTTGAGCTGGTTCTCACCAGTCTGCTTCGCCGGAGCATTCTTTCATTTAATTCCGCAAGCGTCACGACAAAACGAATTAAAGTCACGACTGCTCAACTATTTGCGTCGCAGGTTGAAATCGTTATCGAACACAACGGAGCAGCGTTGACTGACATGGAAGACGGTTTACCGTCCATTCAATCGGAGACAATGTTTGACCACTGGACATTGTCGACTTGTCGTACGATTGTTGAACAGAATCACGGAATTTTCAGCGTTGAGCCTCGCGACGCGAATCATGGTATTCGATATCGAGTGATCTTTCCGATCTGGCGAAAGTGAAACGAAGGGGCATTTTCGGTCGGTCAGAGGTGTGCTCGGCTTCTCACGATTTGACTGCGCGACGGTGGCGTCTATGCGGCTCGCAGAACACGCGAGCTTGCTGCAAATTCGATCCAATGGCGAACTTCTGCCAGGTCGGGTGGGGGACTGCTGTGAAGAATGCGTTCACCTTCTTTTGTGCTGGCCAACGCGGTTAGCTTTTCCAGGACGCTGTTTTCGTTGGCACGCTGCAGTTCTTCCGGTCGTGTGATTCCGATTTCCACCAGTAGCTGAGCATCGTGGCCACGGAGTCCGGGAATTCGGCACACCAAGACAGACTGTTGTTGCCAGCTTCGAAACAGGCTCTGCGTAATCCAGCTTTGGTCCAGTTGGTCTGTGGCGTCATCCACGTTGGCATCGACCAGATCTTCGACCGTGTTGATTCCGATCTGATGAAGTCGTGCGGCTGTTTTGGGGCCGATTGATGGAGCGTCCACGACGGGACTGTCAAGTTCCAGATAGAATCGTAGTGAATGCGTTTTGGGCTTGATTGCCTCTGAGATGGAGATCGTTTCTGTGGCCGCCGATTCGTGCATGCTTCCCGCTTTGCGTACTGGCTTTGCATCCAGTTGTTCAAGCGAAATGCCCAGTACTTCTTCTGCATGGGCAGCTCTGATCGTGCGGTCGTCTTCAGGCAACGCGTGGATAACTTTGCCTGTCGCCTGCAGTTCGTTCCAGATTTTTTGCACTGCCGCGCGATCTGTTTTGTCAGCCAATTTGCGAGTCACCCAAAACAGCGGAGTGGCCATGCCGGACAGCACTGTTGATAAGGTTAATGATCGCTTTGGCGGTTCGACGGCGGCTTCCAGAATTGCCTGGTCCAGCACAAACGCTAACGCTCGAATGCTCCAGCCCAGCAGTTTGGCCAGGCTGGCTTTGCACGTGGCATCAAAGCCGACGGTTGGGTCTTTTTGTGCGTGAGTCGGATCGTAGTGGTCAATCATCACATCGTAGTGACCATGCGAAAGTTCGGCGCCTTCTATAATTAACAGGGCCAGCCAATCATCAGTGAAGCGGTATTCGGGCGCTCGCCAGTTCAGCAGCGATCGAGCAGCGTCGTGAGTCGTGACGAGTTCTTCATAGATTTTCGCCGTGCCCCATTCGATGAACTTGTGAACCTGAGCTTCGTCTTCTGTCTGCCCGGTGTGCAGGGGCATCAGCGGATCTGTGACGTAATGACTTAGAACTCCCGCGCAATAGACGGCTCGTTGCCAGTCTTTCGCTTTCAGCTGTTCAATCAGCCGAGCGTACCATTGTTCGGCGGTGGATACGGCTCCACCCCAGAAGTTGTCACTCACGTGCAACACATGGTTGCGAAAGTCTTTGAACTTCTTGTCAGGAGCCTTCGCTCCGTCCATGTAGACCTGGATTTCGGAAAGGAACAGCCGCGACCAGTCCTCAAATTCGCCCGCTCGAACATAGCGCAGGCTGTCCATTGCCAGCTTGTGGTGCGTGCTGGTGCATTTTTGTGCGTAGAGAACTCGAAACAGTAGATTCATGGGGCCACTGTCGGAAACCGTGCTATTTGCGGCAACCCGAGTTTCGCTGGCCTTTTGGCGTTAGGGCGGACTTCTCGCAGTATCTGCTGATCGAGTCGGGAGCCGTAACTGTCGCCGCGCAGCCATTGCCGGTTTGTTAAGGTTTTACTGAAAATGATGCGCGCACCGTGCGCGCATGTTGGCCGTAGCGACAACGGAGCGGCTCGGCGATTCCAGCGTTCCACGCCTTCCTGCGTGCTACGCCACTGGGTCAAGGGCGAAGCCCTTGTTAAGGTGTTGTGGTTGAGTAGTTGATGTGCAGAGGTCTGAATACTGGCGAACGGCGGCGCAACGGGCTGTTTGGAATCGCCTGTTCTGAGACAGAACGGGCTGTTCCCGCGAAATTGGACACTTCGCATTCGCCTTTGGGTGAAGAGTGTTGTTCTGGCTGGTAAAACAACAGCCAGCTGAGTCTGAAAGTGCCTCTGGATACGCTCTTTCGCGGTTTTTGAGCACTTCAGACGAATTTATCTTTCCGGCTACGGCACGTTTTTCATCGAGTGAAAGTAATCAGGATGTCGTCCCCTCGAGTTTGTGTACTTCGCGCGCCTGGCACGAATTGTGATATTGAGACTGCTCACGCGTTTGAATTAGCGGGCGGAGCGGCTGATCGCGTGCACTTGTTTCGTCTGCTGGAAGACCCGTCGCTGCTGAGTCAGTATCAGGTTTTGTGCATTCCGGGCGGATTTAGCTACGGCGACGATATCGGCGCGGGAGTCATTTTTTCTCGCCAGTTGCGCGGGCAGCTGAATGACGTTATGCGAGAGTTTCTTTCTGCAGACAAGCTGTTGCTGGGAATCTGTAACGGTTTTCAGACGATTTTGAAGGCTGGCCTGCTGATGCGTCGCGGAATCGAAAATGCCGATGAAGGTGCGTTCGAAGACAAAGTGACTCTGACCTGGAACAACAGCGGACGCTATACCGATCGCTGGGTGAAACTGAAAGTCACTTCTTCAAACAGCGTGTTTTTGAAAGGGATGGATGAGTTCGAAGTGCCGATCGCTCACGCTGAAGGCCGCGTTGCGGTTGCTGACGATTCCGTGCTGGACGGACTTCGGGCGGCTCAGCAGATTTCGCTGTGCTACTGGAATGACGACGCCACTGCACTGGCAGCTCAAAGTGGCGACCCAACTTCGATTGGCATACTTCCGGAACCTGCAAATCCCAACGGATCGTTGGCTAACATTGCTGGCCTGTCGGATTCCACCGGTCGAGTGCTGGGCCTGATGCCTCATCCAGAACGCTTCCTTTTTGCGACTCAACATCCGCAGTGGACTCGCAATGGCATGCGTGGAGATGGCCAGGGGCTGCAACTGTTCAAGAACGCGATCGGCTACTTTGGGTGATTTGAACACCGAACGCCGTTTGATGCGGCTGTTTTCGGGCAGCGAGCCGTGGGGCAAGCGGCTGCATTGACTCAGCCACCAGTTTTAACTGGTGGCTGAAGGGCGGCGTTGGGCGGAGCCCTTGTTGTTAGGCGGGGCCAAGGCCTTGCATTCGTCTCCACGCGCTCAGTTGGCCCATGTGCAGCATGACGTGGCCGCCAACGTAGAAGTTGTGCATGGAGCCCAACGTCGGAAAGCGTTCCGCCATTCCTCCGCCAAGCGGATTTGGTGCCTGAAACGCTTCGTCTGAAGTGGCTTCAATGGCTGCCAGAGCGGCTTTGTAGCCGTCAAAGAAAAACGATGTCACCTGATCCATTGGCGGGTAAATTGTGCCTTTCGGGTCATCGATGCACTTCGCATCCTTTGAAAACACGGCCTCGAAACCTTCGGGTGTCGCCAAAGCTGGAGCGCCAAGGTCTGCCAGAATTCGCGGGGCATACAAGCTAAGGTGTCCGTAAACAAACGCCGCATGATTGGATTCGATGGCAGTTCCGTTTGAAGTTGCAAAGCGAGCAAACTGAGACGCAGTGACGTCCTTCAACAGGCGTTCGCCATAGCCAATGCTTAGCTTCAACGAATCGCCGATTGTTTGGCCGATAGAACGAGTCATGGGGATGGTTTTCTTATTGAAACAAGAAGTTTAGTGGGCTGAGAATTTCAGCTTTGACGGCATTGGTCAGAAAATCATTACATGAATTATCCGCAATTCCGCCTATGTGTGCCACTCAGTGAATTTTCTGTTGAGTCGCGTTTTGCGCGCGGTGTGGATGTTTTTGAATCGTTATTCGGGCACGTCAAAATAGAGTCCGCAGTTCCTGCAGGTTTCAACGGCACCTCGTTTTTCTGGCGGAAGCGTGTTGAGTTCTCCGCATGAATCGCAAACAGCATCAACCGAGCCTTTGGCCATGCGTTCAGCCGTTGCCTGGCGTTGGCAGGTTTCCCATTCCGAAATCATAGTTTTGGCTGCGTTGATTGAGTCCGTCGGAACCCAGACTTCAAACGCCCCCGAAGCTGATTCGGTTTTCGACCACAGAATCATTTCCGGAAGTCCCCCCAGCGAAGTGTTACTGTTCACTCGTGCATCAAGCCCGTTTTCCTGTAACCAAGCGGCGACGATGTCGGCTTGTCCCTGAGAATTTGTGGTGTACACGGAGTTCAGGTTGATGGGTATCATGAACGCGTCCTTTAGAGTGAAGGAGCATGACCACTTTGTCTGGTAACACAATGGCCGAACAGTTGATTCATGTTCGAAGTCTATCAGCAAACCCGTTGGCTGCGAGTATCCGCTTGGGGGCGTTTGAAAATGACGTTTGACTTACCGTTCGCACAGCGAGTTCGGACGATCGTTGCGGGCGACGTTCGCTTTACCGAAAAGAAGATGTTTGGCGGTATTGGGTTTCTGCTGTGCGGCAACATGTGTGTTGGAATCTGGAAAGAGAATCTGATTCTGCGAGTTGGAAAAATTGCTTGGGAGGAAACTCTGCAGCGCGAAAACGTTGTCGAATTTAATATCACCGGTCGATCCATGACCGGATGGGTAATGGTTGAGCCAGATGGCTTCGACAACGACCAGCAACTGAAAAACTGAATTCAGCTGGCAATTGACTTTACGGTTACGCTTCCGCCGAAATAGCTGAGCGGCAGCCTGCGCAGGGCTGTTTTTTTAGTGTTTGGCGGCAGGTTTAGGTGCTCCGCCCGTATTTCAGGGCAGAGGCGGTTGGCTGAGCTTTCGCTGAAGTCTTAAGTCAGTTGGTGCAGTCTGGTTTTCAGGCGTTCTTTTATCAATCGTGAGACGATCGTCATTGCTTTGAAAGTCTGTCCGCCGAGTGGCTACAATTTCGACGATTAATGATGTCAGGCATTTGACTTGTAAATGCTTGCTTTCGTCGGGTTTCTTAGACGAATGAACTACCGTTTTGTTTTCCGCAAAGGAATCGATTGATGTCTGCTCCTATCCGAGTTGCTGTTACTGGTGCTGCTGGTCAGATTGGCTACTCGTTGCTGTTTCGAATTGCGTCTGGACAGGTGTTTGGCCCGGATCAGCAGGTAATTCTTCACATGGTTGAAGTTCCACCTGCGATGGGGGCTTTGGACGGCGTTGAGATGGAGTTGGATGACTGTGCGTTTCCAACTTTGGCGGGCGTTGTAAAGGCAGACAGCGATCACTTGCAGGACGGGTTCGCAGATTGCAACTATGTGCTTTGCGTGGGCAGCGTGCCTCGCGGAAAAGGCATGGAACGTGGCGATCTGATTCGCATCAATGGGCCGATCTTCACCAGCACCGGCAAAGCAATTTCTGACGCTGCCGCCAAGGATGTGCGGGTTCTGGTTGTTGGTAATCCGTGCAATACAAACTGCCTGATCGCCATGAATAATGCTCCCAACGTTCCCAACGATCGTTGGTACGCAATGACGATGCTGGATCAGAATCGAGCGGTTTCGCAGCTGGCTCAAAAGTCCGGCCGACCGGTTTCTTCAATCTCCAATATGACCATTTGGGGCAATCACTCGGCCACGCAATACCCAGACTTCTACAACGCAAAAATCGATGGTAAGTCTGCGGCTGAAATCATTGGCGATGACGCGTGGTTGAAGGACGAATTCATTTCCACCGTGCAAAAACGCGGTGCCGCCGTGATTGCAGCTCGTGGAGCGTCAAGTGCAGCATCGGCCGCCAACGGGATTATCGACACGGTAAAAGCCATCGCAAATCCAACAGCCGAGGGAGCTTCCTTTAGTGCGGCCGTTTGCAGTGATGGCAGCTATGGCGTTGAAGCAGGCCTGATCAGCAGTTTTCCGCTGACAAGCGATGGAAAAAACTGGAGCATCGTGAAGGGGCTTTCACACAACGCGTTCGCTCAGAGCAAACTGGATGCGACAGTGGCTGAACTGGTTGAAGAGCGAGACACGGTCAAAGATCTGCTTGGTTAATAAGGGCTTCGCCCTTGACCCGTTGGCGTGGCGCGTGGGAAGACATAGGACGTTCGAATCGCCGAGCCGCTCCGTTGTCGCTACGAAAAAAGATGCGCGCACTGTACTCGCTTCAGTTTGCGAGCTTAAAAAACGAAAACGCCCCGATACATAATCTGTATCGGGGCGTTTTTCGTTGGGTGGTGTTTAGACTTCCTGCGGCAGCAATCTTGTTAGGTTTTTCAGAGCGACGTAGTCACGCTTCTGAGCGGCAACTCAAATGGCCAGAGGCACCGCCTCGCGCATGTTGGTCGTAGCGACAACGGAGCGGCTCGGCGATTCGAACGTCCCATGTCTTGCCGATCACCACGCCACTGGGTCAAGGGCGCAGCCCTTGTTAAGTTATTCTTTTTCGGCGGCTGCCTTGGCAATTTCTTCCTGAGCCTTTGACAGTTTTGGATTGGGTGTACTTTCACCTTCTACGTCGCCTCGGATCCACTTAATTCCGGCGGTGATTGATTCCAGGTAGCGTTCGTCTGCCCACGATCCTTCATTGTGCCCCAGGTTATTGACGTAGACTTTGCCTTCGCCGTACGACTTCACCCAGGCAACGGGAACATGATACGGCTTGGATGGTTTGCATTTGCGCATATCAAGGCTCATCAGCACGCGAACTTTTTCCGGCTGCCAGTTCTTGTACTGGTAGATTTCGTCGCGGATCTGGAATTCCTTGCCGAACGACTTCATTGTGGGGTGTTCTGGTTCGTGAACGGCAATTGTGACGGTAGTGCCGGAGCCCCAGGGATGGCCGTTGAAGGTTCCGCCGATCATGTCCCAGTAGGGCTGATAATCGTGAAACGTGTCTGTTGCTGAGTGAAATCCGATGAATCCGTGGCCTTTCTCTTTCAGCCATGTGTTCATGAAGTAATCCAGGTCGGCGTCTGCGATGGGCAACTTGCCTGTGGTGTAAAACATCACGAGATCGTAGTTTTCCAGATTTTCTTTGGTGATGTCGGATGCCGCGTCCTGAGTACAATGGACGGTGAACAGCCCCGTTTTTTGCCCCAGCTGCACCATTGCAATTTCTGCGGGCGCAAGGTCTTTGTCGTTTCGGTTAACCGAACCATGTCGGAAGCCAACGCTTTGAGTCAGCATCAGCACTCGCGACGGTTTTTTCTCGTCCGCGAGTGAAAGTGGTGCCAAAAATATCAGTGCCAGCAACGCCACAAATCGCATGCGCATATTTCTGCTCCGAACCAGTTGAAGTTGAATTTATTTAGTAGGGACTGCCAGTTGAGAGTGCTTTTGGCAACTGCGGGACGCGGTGAGACAAATCGGTGGCCCGTCAGCCACCCGGGCGCCTCGGTTCAAAACAGTCAGGGACAATATTACCCAGCGACCCTGCGAAAACAATGCTGGAAGAGTTCTCCTATCGTGTGGAAAGCCAGACCTTGCTGGATAGCGCCAAATTTGAGGTGGCTTAACGCTCAACACCGATGGCGATTGATCGAGTTGCGGAATTCAGCAACTCGAACGCGGCGCCGTGCAGGCAAGTGATTATTTGATAACGGAGCATGAAAATTGCAAATCGAGCGGAAGTTCGCGAGTTTTGTGCGTCCGCGAGCGTCACTGGCTCTCAGCCACAAAGCGTCAGAGCTCGGTTTCGAACAGCTCCCGCATCCTGCATTTTGCATTCTTCAATTTCCATTAATTATTCTTCTTGCTCACCAAGCCAATGCAAATCTCCCGCGACAGGCAAGCATCTGCCGTCAGTCCTTCGTCGCGTCTGCACGGACGCAATTTTGGGGAGTGGTTTGACGAACTTAGGCGGACTTGGTGAGATTTGAATTAAGGGTTTACCCTGCATTCAACGTTGTTGAAGGTGCGGTGCAGGAAAGCGATTTGGTTGTTTGTCAACTCGGTTGCCTGCGGAAAATACAGTAATTTGCAGAGAATGTGTGGTCTGTAGCGATTCTGCGTTTTCTGATTTTTTTTCCTGGACTTTGCACCTCCAGCACGGTCGATAATGTGGCCCTTGTGGTGGGATTATTCCGCGCAGAGCGCGCAGTTGCCCACGACATTGTACTAAATTAACAACTTCTAAATATGGTGCTGGCCTTTCAGCATCATAGACGCACGGCCTGTCGCATCACTAACACGCAGCCTTTTGGAGCTGGCGTTGTAGTCTGCGAAATGGTGTGCGTCCTGGCGATAACGGTCTTCCAAGGACTCAACATGCTGATTTCATCATGGCTCAAATCGTTTCGTAACCATCTTCAATCTCGTCCGCGACGGATTGTGCGTACAGTGAAGAACAACCGTGGTTCGATTGATCACGTCGAGAACCTGGAAATTCGTTCATTGCTGACAAGTCCGGAGCTTGTTGCGATCAGCCCGAATGTGGGTCAGTTTATTGAAGACGGAACAGTTCTTACCGAGCGACCTCAGGAATTGGTGTTTCAATTCAGTCCTGGTCAGACACTGGACTCACTAAGTCTTAGTGCTATCCAGATTGTTGGCAGCGGGTTCGACAATACGTTTGGTGACGGCAATGAAATTTCGATCACCGCCGGTTTTCTGGGGCTGGGCGATTCTCCTGACCAGGCGATTTTCCGTTTTGCTCAACCACTTCAGGATGACCGCTACGAAATTACGATTGTTGGGTCGGGGGCGAATCCCCTGGAAAACAGTCTGGGTGAAGCGTTCAACAACGGCGTCGATGCCACAGTCACGTTTGAGCTCGATTTAGGGGCCACCGTGCGCGCGGTTGTTCCTCAGCCGGTTGTTCGCAGTCAGGCACTCAATGTTTTGGATATGTCGTTGTTGGCTGATGGTGACAGAGTTGCTGTCAGCGACGGCGCTGGCACGTTGGTGTTTGAGTTTGAAGATACAGGCGCTGCTGTTCCGAATGGTTCGACCAGCGACGTGCAGGTTGCGTTTGACAGCACCGTGGCGACCAGTGATGACATTGTCGACGCTTTGGTAGCCGCCATTAACGGTGCCGGGTTTGCCGGCGAAGGCGTGACGGCGACTAAGCTAAGTTCATCGGCGTTGTCGATCACCGGGAATTCGCTGGATGCGAAAGTCAGCCCTACCACAGGCGCTGGTGGAGTCATGTCTGTCGCTGCGGGTGGTATTAAGCAGCATCGTGATCAGGTTGTTGTTTACTTCAACCCCGATACGCTGAATCAGGCTTCTGCTGAGACTCTTTCGCTTTATCGATTAACTGACACTCAGGGCACTTTGGCGATCGGTGACGATGTCACGCAGAACCCCACGGTTGTTCGATATGATGCCGACAGAAACCTGGCAGTGCTGACGTTTGCGGGTGATCTCGGGACGGGCACTTATCGCTTGCAAATTGGGACTAACACTGTTCGGTCGGGGTTTGCCGTTGATCCGACCGTTTGGGACGACGACAACAGCAGCTTTGGTACCGCGAACGCGTTGGGTGCTTTGGGGGCAACCGGCGTCCAGTTAAGTGCTGCGATTTCGCCGCAGGCCATTCAAATGCCTGTGTATCCGGGTGGTTCCGATGAGCCGGGCCACCGTGAAATACCGGCGGAAGATCATGGGGCGGGATCCGGAGTTTACAACCAAGCTCCCGACGCCATTAAGACCATCGCTTTCTACTTCCCCGAAATTTATGGCAAGAATCTGCAGAATCAAAATCTGCTGAACGAAATCACGGCGAATCAAAAAGAGCGCGCACGTGAAATCTTCGAAATGTATGCGGGGCTATATGGCTTCGAAACGATTGAACTTGAGCAATCACTGGATGGTGCTCCGGCAACTCCTGCGGGGCTGAATGTTGATCAGGCGATTGCAATCATTACGGGTAACATTACAGCAGCCGCAAATTTTCCTCCTTTGGGAGTTGGCGGAGTCGGTAATTCAGGCACTGTTATTATTAACGGTGGCAGCAGCTTTGGTTCCAGCCCGTTTGGTGGCAATTGGTTTGATGTCGCCGTGCATGAAATTGGACATGCGATTGGTCTGGGCCACAGCTATGACATTCCGTCAGAGCAAGGCAACGGAACGTTGGGTGAAGATCAGTATCCTGGTAACAACGATATTGTTCACGGGCAGCGCATTCATCGACCGGATGCGACAGATATTGACCTGTACAGTTTCAACGTGGCAGATAAGGGCGTGCTGTCTGCCGAAGTTGTGGCAGAACGTAAAGTGACTGCGACTGGCGCTTCGGATCCAAGCCTGCTGAATTCCGTATTGCGTTTGTATCGTGAAGATCCACTGGACCCATCGCGCCGAGAATTGATCGCTCAGAACGACGATTATTTCAGTAACGATTCGTTTATTGAATTGGAACTGGAACCAGGCAAGTACTTCATCGGCGTCAGTAGCACGGGCAACGAAGACTATAATCCCTCAATCAGCGATACGGGCTTTGGTGGATTGACGGACGGCAAGTACGCCCTGAAACTGAAATTCGCAGCGGATGCGGCTGCTCAGATTATCGACCAGACCGGTCGCGCGCTGGATGGTGATGATGACGGCACTCCCGGTGGTGATTTTGAGTTCCATTTTCGCAGCGACAACACGCTGTTCGTCGACAAGGCGACAGCAGCCGTTGTTCAAACGGGAACGGAAGCCAGTCCGTTCGGTACCATTGGTCAGGCGATTGCGGCGGCATCCGCAGACGACATTATTCGTATTGTTGCCAATGCGGGCAGCGACAACGATTTGTCAACAGCCCTGAACAATCTGCCTTATCTGGTTGGCTTCAACGATTCGGGCGTACAACTGGTTGACGGCGATTCGCTGAACGTGCCTGGCGGCGTTGTGCTGCAGATTGATGCCGGTGTGACGATCAAGCTGCAGTCTGCAAATATCGATGCCGGCACGACGTCATTGGGGAATGATCGCAGCGGTGGAGCGATCCAGATTCTTGGTACGCCTGACAACGACGTGATTTTAACAGCCTTCGGAAACGACGCGGTCGGTGGTAACAGCGACGGCGTGACCGACGGTGCAAACCCGGCTGACTGGGGCGGCATTGTATTCCGCCAGGATTCCGATTTCATTGCGCCAGACGCGGCCGCCAATCCGGGCGCTCCCGGGATCTTTCTGAACTACGTTAACTTTGCCAACATCAGCTACGGCGGTGGCCTGGTGCCGGTCGATGGCGACGAGCGAATTTATACTCCTATCCATCTGGTGAGTGCTCGTCCGACGATTTCCAACAACACGATTACCAGCAGCGCCAAGGCGGCGATTTCAGCCAATCCGGACAGCTTTGATGATTCACGCGGCCGCATTGGTCCGGATATTCATGGCAACGTTCTGACCGGCAATACAACTAACGGATTGTTGTTCCGCATTGATACTCAGTTTGGTCAGCCAATCGATCGTCTAAGCGTTTCAGCTCGACTGGACGACACTGACATCGTACACGTATTGACAGAAAGCCTCGAAATCATTGGCAGCCCTGGCGGCCCGCTGGCGAAGCTGGATGGCACCACGGAATCTCGCACCAGCGGCCGTTTGATGATTGACCCCGGTGTCGTCATGAAGATGGGTTCGTCACGCATTGAAGCCCTGCGTGGTAATGCTCATGTGATTGCGGAAGGTACGGCAGAACAGCCGGTGATCTTTACTTCAATTCTGGATGACCGTTACGGAGCGGGTGGCACGTTTGATTCGACCGGTGATGGTGCAAGTACTCCGTCGCCAGGAGACTGGGGCGGGCTGGTATTCAATGCAGAATCTCGCGGTAGCCTGGACCATGTGATCATTTCGTTCGCCGGTGGTTCAACTTCGATTGCGAACGGTTCTGGTTCGTTTAATCCGATTGAAGTGCTGCATCGAGCTGACCTGCGTCTGGCAAACAGCATTGTTGAAAATAATGCCAACGGTATCGTGAGCGGCACTGATGGCACGCGAGACAATAGAGGCACTCACAACGCGGCCACAATTTTTGTGCGCCAGGCTCAGCCGCTTATTCTGAATAATATCTTCAGGAATAATCTCGGCAGTGTGATTCACATCAATGCTAACGCGATGACCAGCACGTTTGTGCAGGATACGGGCCGCAGCACGGGCGCGATTCAGAAATTCACGGGCTACTCTGACAACCAGGGTCCGTTGGTGCGTTTGAATCGACTGGAAAATAATTCCATTAACGGAATGGAAGTTCGTGGCGATCTTCTGACGACGGAGTCTGTCTGGGACGACACCGACATTGTTCACGTGCTGCGTGACGAAATTATCGTTGACAATCTGCACACGTTTGGCGGGTTGCGTCTGGAAAGCAGCGCCACCGAAAGTCTGGTTGTGAAACTGGATGGTGCGGCTGCAGGATTTACGGCAACAGGAACTCCACTGGATATTGACGATCGGATTGGCGGAACCATTCAGCTGATCGGTCAGCCGCTGTTTCCCGTTATTCTGACATCGCTGTATGATGATACGATAGGTGCCAGCCTGCGACCGGACGGGTTTCCTCAACTTGATACCGACAACGGCACTACCGCCGCTGCCCCAGGAGACTGGCGAGGTTTGCTGTTTGATCAATACAGCAATGATCGCAATGTTCGAGTCATCAATGAGCGAGAGAGTGCCAACAACGCAGGAATCGAACTAAACGGTACCACCGGGCAGGCACGTGTGATTGGCGAACTTGCTCCCGACTATAAAAGCGGTGATGAAAACCGAGCTTTGGGATTTGATATTCACGGCTATATCAGCGCGGACAATCCAGGCGACGTGGACGTCTATAGTTTTCAGGCAGAAGCTGGTACAGAAGTCTGGTTTGACCTTGATCTGACGGGTGAAGCATTGGCTCCGGTGCTGGAGCTGGTCGAACTGAATGCTGAAACAAGCAACGCACGAGTGAACGCCAGGTCGCTCTTTAACGACGCTACGGGGCTGCTGGAAATCACTTCTCCTTCTGGCAATCTTACGGGCGCCAATCTTGGTGGGCTGACTGAAAACGCCTACGATGGCGGCGATTTTTATTCGACCAACTACCGTGATTCCGGATTCAGGGCCGTATTGCCGGGAACTCCCGGACAGAAGCGGACCTATTATGTTCGCGTTAGAAGTGCTCAAACCACCACCGCCGATTTGGATGACGTTTCCAAACTGAATGATGGCTTGACCAGCGGTCAGTATCAGCTGCAGATTCGACTTCGACAGGTTGATGAAAAAGCTGGTTCAACGGTTCGCTTTGCAGATCTGCGTTATGCCGTGAACGCGATTCATGTTCAGGGGCTGCCAGGCCATTCTCCGTTGCTTGGTGAAACGGCAGAAATTGGTGATGCACCATCGCTGACGGCAAGTGCGCCTCAGTTTGTTGGCAATCTGCTGCAATCTGATCAAAACGTGATCAGCATTTCGGGGAACCTGAATGCGATTAATGGTTCCGACATTGACGCCTATGGCTTCAATGTGGACTACGCTGTCACAGGACTTGGGAATTCAATTCAATCGATATCTGGCGTGAACGATGGTAAGAAAACATGGTCAACGGTTTTCGATCTGGATTATGCTGATAACTTCTCTCGCGCTGATGCCACTCTGATTGTGTTTGATGCCGCTACTGGGCGTCCCATCTTGATCGGTCGCGATTCCAATATCGCTGCTGACCAGCCAACCGGACTGCCAGGTGATGGCAACAGTCTTAGCGACCTGTCACGCGGTTCTGCGGGTGTGCTGGATCCGTTTATTGGGCCTGTTCAATTGCCTGCGGGAACTCCCGGACAGACAACGCCATATAACGTTGTGGTTACTTCCAACGGACAGGTAACGACCCAACTTAATCAGACTTATCTCGCGAATGCCGCCAATCCATTGGTGCGTCTGGAGCCTGTGAATTCCACCGAACGCATCATTGAGGATCACATCGGGTTTGAAGGTTACACGTCCAATGGTGCGTTGGTGTTACCAACGAATGAGAATGCAGACAACACGGCAGGGCTGTTGTTTCCAAGTCTGGCCGATGCAAATGTGCTTTCAACCAATCAGACATATGCCAGTCCATCAACAGGCACTGAGTTGCTGACCAACGTTCGTCCGTTTGACCTTAGCGATGTGCCATTGTTTGTCTCGGGAACCGATACTCTTAGAACCGTCAACGCGTTTCAGGGGGGTGTCATCAACAACATCGACAATAACCTTGACGAGTCTGCTGGGAATGTTTCCACGATTCGCGACCTGGCGATGCGGTCCGACGGCTTTCTATACGGATATCGGGACCTGTCCAGCACTGCCGGTGAAGGTCAGGGAACGGCCAACAGTGTCGGTCAGTTGGTGCGAATTGA
>CALFSX010000124.1 GCA_937916515.1 uncultured Planctomycetaceae bacterium
AAATTACAAACCGAAACCGTCATTCACATTTCAACTACTGATGGGACATCTTCATGAAAAGTGTGGACATGCTTTCTGAAAAATCTTTACGCTGATTCTTTTGGGAAGGTAATAATGGCGAAACGAAAGTCGCAGACGACTTTCGGCCAGCACAGTTTTTGAGGTTTGATATGATAGCCCCAACCATTTATTTCTGAGTCAGTGTCGATATGAAGCAACTTTTTTTGGTCGTGTTGTGTTTTGTCCAACTCGTGCTGTGCGCCGAATCGGCGGCTGCGAACGACGTGGAAACCAATCGGCCAAACGTCGTCGTCATCTTCATTGATGACATGGGATTCGCGGATCCGAGTTGCTTTGGGAATCCGCTCATCAAGACCCCTCACATCGACAAGCTCGCGGTGGAAGGCATCAAGCTCACCAACTTCTACGTCAACTCGCCGATCTGTTCCGCCTCGCGAGTCGCTCTCACCACCGGTCAGTATCAGGGACGATGGAAGATCCATTCGTACTTGAACACGCGAGCTGGCAATGCGAACCGTGGGATGGCGGACTACCTCGATCCGTCTGCCCCGACGACTGCGAAGAAGCTCAAGGCTGCCGGATACGCGACGGCTCATTTCGGCAAGTGGCATATGGGTGGTGGTCGTGATGTCGATGATGCTCCTCTGCCTCAAGCATATGGATTCGACGAGTCGCTGGTTTCTTTCGAAGGTCTGGGAGACCGAATTATCGAAAACAACCCCAACGCCATCGAACGTGCGCGCAACCTGGGTCACGGAAAGATCATTCCTTGTGAGCGCTGGGAGAGGATGCAGATCCAGACCGACCGTACAATCGATTTCATTCGGCGCCACCGTGACGGGCCGTTTTATGTGCGGCTGTTTCCAAACGACGTTCACGACGCGCACGTGCCTCGTCCCGGCAGTGCCGACAAATTCAAAACAGTTTCTGACGATCCTTATGTTCGCGATTTCTTCGCTGTCCTCGAAGAGATGGACAACCAGATCGGACGGGTCATCGCCACGATTGATGAACTCAATCTCGAAAAGAAAACTTTGATTCTCTTCACGAGCGACAACGGTCCCACTGATTGGCCAAGAAAATACAAGACTGGTCCACCGGCCGGATTCACCGGTCCATATCGCGGGCGAAAATGGTCGCTGTTCGAAGGCGGTATTCGCATGCCCTTCATCGCACGCTGGACGGGTACGATTCCAGCCGGGATCAAAGACACGTCCAGCATGATGAGCGCGATTGATGTCTCACCGACCATCTGTCGACTCGTTGGAATTCCGGTCGAGGATGACCTTGATGGCCTGGACCGCAGCGATGTTCTTCTTGGCAAGGCTTCCCGTCGTTCCAAACCCGTTTTCTGGCAATACGGCCATCCTCATGCCATTCTTAAGGGCGGCAAGCCGGAACATCAAAGCCCCACGTTCGCAATGCGCGACGGCCGTTGGAAGTTCCTGTTAAATCCCGACGGTAGTGAAGCCCAACTTTACGATCTGGAAGCCGATGAAGGTGAGACCACCAATCTTGTCTCAAAACAACCAGAGCGGGCCGCTGCGATGGCCGATCAAATTTCGGCTTGGGCCGACGAACTTGGGTTTGCGCTGGACCGTGAAGCTCCACTGACTGCGGCGCGAGCGACGATCGCGATTCTTGCCAGCAACCAACTCCTCCGTTTTGTGAATCACGGTGTCAAGGGCGACACAGCATTGCTTGAGTTAGATGGAAAGTCATGGCTCGACCTTCCAGCGTTTCGAGCTCCGAAAGTGGCTGGAGGCCGATCACTCCAGATCAAGGGCACCATTCGCTCAGATTTGCCCTCCGGAGTCATCCTAGCTCACGGCGGCAATCGCGACGGCTACAGCGTCTATCTCGATGAAGGACATCTGTGCTTTGCCACCTGTGCCAATAAGAAACGCACCGTGGTCCGTTCCTCCGCCGCGATTACCGGTTCTGCCAGTTTCGATGCGAAATGGAACGCCAACGGAGAAGTCTACCTGAAGGTAAACGGTAAGCTGGTCGACAAAGCAAACGCCGGCGTAATGCAGAATGAACCACGCGACTCCATTCAGATTGGCGCAGACATGGCCCAGCCAGTTGGTGATTACGAAACCCCGAACCACTTCTGCGGCAGTGTAGAAAACCTCACGTTCAAGTATCCGAACGGAACGTGATAAAACCGTGTCCATCCGTGGCCAACAACATCCATCGACAATGAACAAACGAAACGACTCGATAAGCGGGCTGACAAAATGACCTCGAGAATCATACTTCCTATGATTTGCATCTGGGCGATTGCGTCGATGGCAAGTGCCCAGAAGTCCGCGGCACCCGACTCTTGGATGTGTACACCAGGGGAACTCATTTTTACCGAAGACTTTGCGCCCGAAACGGTGTCCGAGCGCTGGGGATTCAAGAGTGATTTTGCGCTTCGCGAAGGCGCTCTTTTACGGACAAGCGTTGATCCGACGGATAGCAAACGAGTCTTCCTTAAAGATCCCTCATTCCACAACACCATCATCCAATTCGACTTCAAACTTTCAGGCCAAACGACCGACCTGCGACTCGTGACTGGCAGCGGTGGACACTACAACAGCGTCACCCAAATCCACCCCAACCACTTTCAGGTCAACACGCCCGTTGATCGTGACGCAGGGTTGGTTCCCGCCCAGCTTGGCGAATGCGTCCGCGAGCCTCGTCCCGATCAGTGGCAGACCATGACGGTCGAATACTGGGATGATGAAATAGTATCGCACCTGAGCAACAACGAGTTTGTGTTCGGCAAACATCCGATCGTTGACCGCACTCGCCAGTACTTCGCCTTCCAGTTCGATCTCCCAGGTGCCTCGATCGACAACGTCCGAGTCTGGAAATCCACCGGCCAGCGCGAAGACTGGAACGAGACGCGAAAAAGGCTGGCGATGGCCCAGGCCAACCGCGATTCTGTCAGCCGCGACCCGGCGGAGCGATACAAGATTGCCTACATGAACCTAAAGTCTCGCCTTACTCTGGAGGATCAGGCCTACCGGGACCTCGTGGCCAGGCACGAAAAGCTCCAGGCTGCTCTGCACGCGGACTACGCGGAAGCCTTCGTTACTCACAAGCAACTCGGCAAACGGATCGCCAAGAAGAAACAGCACATCAAGGAGACCGACCCCGACTTCAAGATCATGGAAGCTCGGGTCCACAAAGCGAGTCGCGCGGAAGACGATTACGTCCTGTCGACAAAGCCCGAGCTTGCGCGTCTGAAAGAGGATGGGATTGCCAAGCAACGGTATACCTCTGAACTCGGACAAGTCCGCGTTCAACTCGAGGCCACCGGTGACAAGCAACTTGCTGCCTTGATCGTCGAAACGGCCCGTCGACAAGCCGAGCTCGAAGCCCGCTATCCGGAAGCCTTCGAGAGCGACGACGTCGCCGTCGAAAAACGCAATGCCGTCCGCAAATCACTCAACAACAATTCCGAGTTTCAGACTCGCAACAAAGCTGTTGTCAACGCCTTGCAAGCCATGAAGGAATACGAACACAAGGCTGATCCGAATCTCGCGAACCTTCAAGCGGCATCCAGGGCCTATATCGACTCCCTCAAGTCAGTCGACGAAAAATGAACCAAGGAACTGTGAACAAACGCGCCATCAACCGCTGCACTCTGTGGAGTTGCACCGCTGTTCGTGCTGTAGTCACAGTGTTGTCCGCGCTATATTTGAGCTGCGGCGCTGCATTCGCAGAACCTCCGCTTGCTGCGGACTACTGCCAGCGTTTGCAGCAGGAGATTCAGGGAAAGAAACACGGCTTTCTGGCCGGAAATATCTCGTATTATGTCGGTGGGTTTCATGCGAGTTGGGAACCGAAGGAACACGAAACGCTCGGCCTGACTCATCCGTTCCATCATGATCTTCGCAGCCGTGGCACCGGACTGGTTCGCAGCCGCGGCAAAGGGCATGACGACACGGGTGTCGGCAACGACTTCTCGGGTTGGGAGTTCTACAAGGATACCCGGGTGCTCTATGGCTGCGTCGTAGTCGACAAAAAAATTCATCGCCATCCCGTTCCGACGAAGATGTTTTGGCGGCCGGATCGGATGATCTGTGAATACGAAGTTGACGGCGTCCAGGTGCGGGAAGAGAAGTTCATTGCCGGCAATGATGCAGCCTGCACGTTGATTACCGCATCGCAACCCGTCACGCTTCGCTTTAACGGTCAGAGTTTCTTTGGACGGAACAGTCTCACGAGCACAGCGACGATCCAATACGACTCGGACCACAATGCCATCCACATCGTCGAAGGTGGCACGACGAAGTGTCAGCCAGAAACCGATCGCTCCGAGCACACCGGCCCGATCATGTATGAGGGCATGAGCACGGTTCTCACAGCGTCCCGCGATTTCGCCAGGAGCCATCGGTTCAGGAAGGGCGAGCACGGCGAGTGGCAGTATGAGTTCGATGTGCCCTGCGATTCGACGGGCGTCGTGCTCGTCTGGGCAATGCATGATGACGGGCACCAGGCAATCCAGAATGCGATGGCTGTACTGGGTAGCGAAAGTCGCCAAGGCTTTCGACCGTCCACGGAAACCGGCACTCTTAGCGATTCTCGCTACAAGCACGCAAGTGAAATGATGCTCGCGAAGACGCGCGAGATGAATCGACAGCTCAACGAAGAGATCCCGTGGTTCCGTTGTTCGGATCGAAAGTTTGAAGACATCTACTACTACCTGTGGTCGCTGTACCTGATGTATGACATCAACGTGCAGCGGGGCTGGGAGATGGAGCCGCATACGCAGACGGCCGTCAACAATTTCCTCGGCATGCACCGTTACGACGCGACGTTTCAGATCAGAGTCGGTGCGTGGACTGCCAACAAGTCGCACTATGCCTATGGCAACGTGCTGACGTGGAAGCATCTCTTCGCGGCGGGACACTACCGAAAGTCGCCAAATGGCGTGATCTCGCTAGCCGACAACAAGGGGACGACGTGGCACTCCGGTGTCTACGGCGATGAGCTATCAGAGCATGTCCTCGGTGCTTGGCAGGTCTATCAGCACACTGGTGATATTGATTTCCTGAAAGCGTGTTATGAAGACTATTTCCGCGAGGTCTTCCGCCAGGCCATCGCCCCCTTCTTTTCAAATCACTTTGAGGTAGCCGAATCCCTGACGAAGATGGCCCGTCTGACCAGCCATGACGACGATGTCGACCACTGGCGGCGACTGGTTCCACGTAGCGAAGAACAAATTGAAACGTGGTTCCATCAGCGGTGGCAGGCGAACGGTCACGAAGATTTCTTCGGCGGTAGCAACGACGGAATGCTGATGACGACCGGCTTTTGGCACATGCGTTCAAAGCATTTTCCACGAAAGTACGCTATGAGAATGATCCAGTCCTGGGCACTCAACAGAGACAAGGGCTTCTATGGCGACGGTGACTTGTTCCCACTCGCCATGTCGCGTCAGTCCATGGCAACGTTTGCGTCGGATGTCGACCACTCATTCGGCTACACGCCGGACACTGCGTACTTCACCCTCGACGGCATGTTCCGCCAGCGACTGGGCGATCCGGCTTGGCGACTGACCCTGAATCATCTGCAAAACTATAACTTTCATTCCGACTGGAACATTCCGGTCGCGCCAGAAGCCTACACGCGCAGCGGCAAGTTGTTCGGCGACCAGTATTCAAACTTCAACGCCGGCAAACTGCTGTTGTACCTGGAAGGTCTTGCGGGTCTTGAATACTCCATTCCCGACAACACGCTCACCGTGCATGACACGATGCCCACCAACTGGCAGTGGATGGAAGTCCGCCTGCCGATCCGCATTCCAGGCGAGAAGGAAAGTCGATGGCCGATGATTCGGTATGAACGATCGCAGCGCAAAAATGAGATTACCAAATCGATCCGCGTCACCGATTGCCCACTGCGAGTGGTGATTGAACCATGGTTGGAGGGCAGTCGTTTGATTCGTTCCGAAGTGCAGCCTGCAAAGACCGGCCTGCCAACCGCGTCTGTCTACCCCCACTACACTCGATACAGTTTCGATACCCCGCAATCGATTGCCTCGGTAAAGTTGTATCTGGATCCAACCGGCACCACCGGTCAGCCGTAAGGGCAAACTCTGGTTATTCTATCGCTTGGGCTTAGCAAAATGCGATCTGGCGAAACGTGATCTTGGCGCGGGCTTCGTAGTCGTAGTCTTAGGATCGGGCATCGTCGCGTCCACTTCTTCGCGTTAGTCGTGAAGTATCTTCGTCACCATTTTTTGAACACCAAATGAACCTTCAGTTCCCGGGCGACAGAATTCCTCGCCGAGCGTTCGTCCGACTCACCGCCGCCGTCACGAGCGGTTTGGGCATGACCGGAGGCCTGACACGTTCGACCCACGCCGACGACGCAGTAACAAACACGGCGGGGGATCTTGACCGTTTGTATCTTGAAGCCGGGATCAACGCGCTCGCGCGGGCGCATCACATGAGTTCGATGGCAGGCCATTTGGGTGCGTCCATGATTGCCGGCTACTACGTCGCCAGGCAGCGTCCCAATCTGGATCCCGCTGTCGAAGCTGGGATTCAAGACGACCTCCGACGTGTCAGGGGCGGCGAGTCGGTTTTCGGAAAGCGAATGTCCAGAAAGTCGAAGCTTGGCGACGCGGAGTTGTTTGAACCCTTTGCGAAACAGAAAGCCGACGCGACTTTGATCCACGGCATTGCGGAGGGGCTGCGAAAAGGCATCGACAAGCCGCGCCAATCCGGACACAACGTCATCTTCGCATCCTTGGCAATCCGTGCGTTGCAAGATCACCCCGAATACGCCACGCCGGCGGTGGTCGACGGGATCCTGAAGTTGATGAAGCTGTTCCAGAATCAAACACCCGGCAGCGGCTATTACGGGAAGGCGAAAGGACGCATGTACGGCAACAAGATCACGCTGCCCGAAGACGACGCCACACCGGTGTACGACGATATCGAAGGCATGGCGGGTGCGGTGCTCGACGAAGTCAACGACCAGGATCCAAGCGTCCATCGCAGTGGATACGGCGGTTTGGTCCACCTCATCAACCACGCCGCAGCGATCACCGATCTGGCGGACGCCGGCTATGCTGAGTTGGCTGCACGCGCCGTTGGATCGCATCGCCAACACCTGCGTTTGTGGCGAAACCTTCCCAACGTCGCCGACGAGAAAGGTCCGTTGAAGCGTAACCGTACACCAGAACCAGTTGGCTAGCGCCCAATGTCACTCGGTTTAGGGAT
>CALFSX010000125.1 GCA_937916515.1 uncultured Planctomycetaceae bacterium
CCGCTCCGTTGTCGCTACGAGCAATGGCTTCGCCCTTGACCCGGTGGCGTGGATGCCGGTAAGACGTGGGCGTTCGAACCGCCCAGCCGCTCCGTTGTCGCTACGAGCAATGGCGTCGCCCTTGACCCGGTGGCGTGGATGGCGGAAAGACGTGGGGCGTTCGAACCGCCCAGCCGCTCCGTTGTCGCTACGAGGAAGGGCGGCGTCCTTGGCCCGTAAAGAGGGTTTGTGATGGAGAGTACAAAAGTACATCGTTTAGCCCGTGGTCGCGGACCTTGTGGTAACCCATAAATTTGAATTGCCAAATCTGAACTTCGGGCCAATGGCCCAGCAATTTGCATAGCCCAGCCTGAAATGAAAGGCTGGGTTAGTGGTTGAGGCATCAAGGAGAGGGCCAAGGGCCCGGCAGTTCGGCGTAAGAGGCCGTGTCTACAATTCCGTTTGAGCTGTAAATGGCCGGGCGTTTGGCCCTTTACGACGATTCTTCATTGCCAACCCGGCCTTTCAGGCTGGGCTAAGCAAGAGAATGGGGCTTTGACCTGCAAACAAAAACAGCCAGCCTATTTGTTGGTGGCCATCAAAGTTGTTGTGAGTAATCACAAGGGCCCGGACCACGCGTTAAGCAGGGATTTTGTTTCCGGAATGTCACAAGCTCTTGCCCCAGTGGCCTGAAGACTTTGAATAAACCAGCAAACCGCTACGCTTCCATTCGGCGCATAAAAAAACTCGAATGCAAAAAAAACATTCGAGCTGGGAGGAGAGCGGCACCGAGGTGAGTGCCAACTCAATTGCTTCAGTCACTTAGTGTTAGTAGTTCATCATACCTGCGTGGCCCTGTTGGCAGCTTTGGCAGGACGAACCGTATGACTGTTCCTGGTAAACCTGACCACCGTGGAAGCAGCTGCCACCGGCTGATGGTCCGCAGTTTCCGTTGGGAGGGCAGAATCGACCGTGGAAATTTGATGGATATGGCGTTGGTGGAACCATTCCTGGATTGCGTTGCCACGTAGGCACGTGAGCGTAGCTGTAGCCAAGTTGAGCTGTATCAGTTGGCTGATAAACCATGGGAGCACCAGCATAAGAGCCGCCGGACGACATAAAGCTTTGGAAGCCTGTTCCCGTGCGGTTGATTCGCATCATTGTTGGTGGTGCCCAACCTGAATCTGGAAACGCTTTGGTTTTGCAGCACCAGCAGGCTGCCTGAGCCAGCCGGCAGCCGCGATTTGCAAGGCGTCCTGTTGGCCCACATTGTCCGCACCAGTTGGTGGCGAAGTCGTTGCGAGTTGAACGCATGTTGCAGCGACCAGACTTGCCGCAATTTCCGTTGCACGATTGCGGCTGACAGAAATCACCGTTTTGGCATGGGTTGCAGGCATGTTGTCCTGAGTTGCATGACTGGCAGTTGTTGCTACCACCAGAATTACAGCCGTTGGCGTTGCAGCCTTCACTGCTGCAACTGTATCCGACGGGTTGAATCACTGCTGCAAACGTCGCGACCGGTGCCAGCACGATTGCGGAAAGCAGAAAATAACGAACTGAACGTTGCATGAGATCCATCTCCTTCGAGTCACGCTAAGTCGTCGCTCAGCCAGGTGCTCGTCAAACAGTTTTTGTGCGGGTAACAAAAAGCTGCAGTTTGTTTCAGGGGCAGAATGTGACAGCAAACACAATTGCCTGCTGCCACTCGGGTCCGGTCGATCACATTGTTAAAGCGGAATTCAGAAAGCTTTGACGCGATGACCAGCATCAGCGTTCAGCCCTTCCTGGTTTCCATCCGTTGTTACTACCACGTTTGGTGCGGCAGAGCCTGTGGTGATGTTTTAGGATCGTAATGTCCGATCGGCGTCAAACGGCTGGAAGGTGTTCCCCAGCTGTAGTTGTATGACTGATGAACATTTGGAGCCAGTGGCACTGTCATTGGAATGCCGTAACCCTGAACACCATAAGCCTGGCCATCGCGGCTGTCTGCGTAATCAGGTTCATCTGCGTATGTTACATGGTACTTGCCGAATGGTGGGCAACCCTGACCGCAGCATCCCGATGGGACCATCCAACCAAACAGACAGTTGGACAATCGCTGATTGCGTGAACTGAAGTTGCTTGACTGACCTCGCCACCAGCGAGTTGGATAACCTGCATCGTTGCAGCTACCCTTGGGAAGAGCTCCTGCCAGCAGACGAACGCGACGATTGTAGCCGTCTCCGTAGTAGCAATCGTCACAGTCTTCACACGCTTTGTTGCCACGTCGGTTTCCGCGGCCACGATCGCAGGTGTTGCAGCCGGATGAGTTGCACCCGGATGTGCTGCAGCCTTCAGTTCCGCAATTTCCAGTTTCCTGGCACGTGTCGCATCCACCATAGCAATCGCCGGATGAATACATGTCTGTCATGTAGGGACTTGCAAAGGCCGACTGACCATAGCCACCCATTGCCTGGCCGTATCCGTAACTGGCAGGCTGACCATAGCTGGCCTGCTGTACGTTGGCTCCCATGCCTTCCTGAACCACTGGTTCAAGGCCATAATATTTTGCGTAAGCAGCAAAGTGCTGCTGTGGAGAAACGCTGCCGTAGCGAGAATTCGCCATGGCACCGCCCGGTCCGAATGCCGTTTGAACAGTCGCGTTCGTTTTTTGCTGGCCGCCGTTCATCTTAATCACTGCCGGGCTGGAGTCCGCGTCACTTAAGCGAACAACGCCTTCCTGAGCAGCAGCGACGCCAGTTGTAGCCAGCACACAAACCGCGGCAGCGAACCATCTCGAAGTTGAGTTTATTGGTCGCATCTGAGTTCCACCTGTTATCAGAGTTTTCAAGTTACGAATTGTAATGGGTTGCGAAAACATCGCGGTTTACCAAGAACGAACGTCGGTTGCCCGAACGAAGTTTGTCGGACACGTTGTGCCAAACTGCCAGGTCAATGACAGTTCAGCAATCATCGTGCTATCGAATTACGGGAGGATGGAAGCGAGCGAACGGGCTGATGGAAGATTTGTACTTCACATCAACAGTTGTTCCCTGCAGTTTCCAGTTTTCCTTCGACCACACACCAAATGGTGTGACCATCCAGCCGCCGTTGACCTTGTAATAGTAAGGTCCATACATGGCTTTATACTTGTGAGCATAAAGCATTTCGTGCGGCTGCAGAGCGTGATGAGGAATCAGCGTACCACTTACCTGCGTCGGAATTCCCGGACGCGGTGAAGGGTAAAGTGATGCCTGAGATCCGCCGCCCATTGGTACGTTGTTAACCACCGTTGGCACGTGATAGGGGCCACCACCGTTGTAGTGAAGACCAATCAGGCCTCGTCCACCGTTGTGGTTGAAACCAACCGTGTGAACAGGAACTCCTTCAGATTGCATTGGTGCAAACTGAGTCGGTTCAAAATACTGTTGCCAGTTCGCTCCCGGATGAACAGGCAGTGAACTGCCGTTTGGCGCCGTTGCACTGAAGTACTGAGGTCCGCTGACAGCAGACTGATTCGGTACAACTGGTGCGTATTGAATCGGCGTTGGTTGCGGAGTTGAATCCGCTGGCTCCAGCAGATCGCTGTCCGGCTTCGCACTGGTCTGGCGAATTTCCGGAACCTGCTTTTCTGCGTCTTCGACAACAGCGTGTGTTACGCCGCCGCCTTTGGAAACTGTTGTGTCTTTGTTCTGCGTCTGCTGTGGACGACCAATCGCCGGACCACGCAGGAAGCCCATCAGCGGGCTGTTCGCTTTGTCGTCTGCGGCGTTTGCGCCAACACTCATGACCGAAATCATGAGAGCCACTAAACCTTTGCGAAGCATTGCTTCTCCTCCGTGGCTTTCCTGAGACTCGAAGCGGCCCGCAACGCATCTGCTGGTACATTCCAGCGTCCGTCTGCAGTTTGCCCGAATCCCACTGAAGGTGATTCCAATCGCTAGCCTGCAGGAAAGCCCCCCCGCAGATTTCGCTGAGACCTGGATAAGCCTCAGTCCTAGAGTTCGGCTTCTAACGATCCTGAGGATGAATCAATCCCTGCGGTTGATACACCCGGCATGAGTAGTTTCCGGGGCAAGACCGGTGTATTCGCGAGAATTCGTACAAACCTCCTATTCTTCCCTGTTTTTCATATTTCTGAACCACTCCAGCCGTTATGCGAAGCGAGCCGATCTTCTAAAATGAGGCACAGAGACGTCCGCCAAATTGCCGAGACTCTCGCTGAAGCGTGGTTTTATTCGATCAATATCGCGTTTTTTGGGCGTTCACGCCGCCTACGACTGCTGAAAAGGATGCTCAGTTGGCTCGCCGGAAATCTCCTTCTAAGTCTAAGAACGAACCGAGTCTGTTCGGAAATGGCGACGGCACTGAACCGGGTGCCAACGTTCTGTACACGCCAATTAGCGGTGAAACTCGCCGGCGTTACCTGAACTACGCCCTTTCCGTCATTACGTCGCGCGCCTTGCCTGATGTTCGCGACGGGTTGAAGCCCGTTCAGCGACGCATTTTGTACGTCATGCACAATCTGCGTCTGACCGCCGACGGCAAGACGCGAAAGTGCGCGAAAATCTGCGGTGACACCACCGGTTCGTTCCACCCTCACGGCGACACCGCCGTGTACGACGCTTTGGTGCGTCTGGCTCAGGACTTCACTCTGCGATACCCGCTGGTGATTGGCCAGGGGAACTTCGGTTCCATTATGGGCCTTCGAGCGGCGGCTTCTCGATACACAGAAGCCAAGATGTCAGCACTGTCTGAACAGCTGATGTCGGAACTTCGCTATCAAACCGTCGATATGCGTCCCACGTATGATGCGGCGTCTGAAGAACCCACGGTATTGCCAGCTCGATATCCGGCACTGCTGGTTAACGGAACTTCCGGAATCGCGGTCGGCATGGCCACAAGCATGCCACCTCACAACCTGAACGAAGTGACCAAGGCGTGCGTGCATCTGATCCAGAATCCAGACGCCACCGTTGCCAACCTGATGAAATATGTCAAGGGCCCCGACTTTCCATTAGGCGGTCGCATCGTTACCGAACGAGCGGAAATCAGGCAGGCCTACGAGACCGGTCGAGGATCTTTCAAGACTCGCGGCGAATGGAGATTCGACGTCGTTGGCAAAAAAGAAAGTCAGAACTTTCTTGTCATCTATTCGGTACCGTACTCCGTGACAACCGGCCCGCTGCTGGCGGAAATTGGCGAACTGATTGAAGCACGCAAGATTCCTCAACTGGTCAACGTTAACGACGAAACCAACGAAGAAAACGGGCTGCGAATTGTTCTGGAAATTAAATCGGGAGCCGACCCCGAAGCCGTGATGGCGTATCTGTATCGCCACACATCGCTGGAACAAAACTTCAGCTACAACGCCACAGCTCTGGTGCCCGACGAACGTGGCAATCTGATTCCGCGAGTTCTAAGTCTGAAAGAACTGCTGCAGCACTTTTTAGACTTCCGTTACGAAACTGTTCGCAGACGCCTGGAATACCAGCTGGAACAGCTTCGCAAACGCATCCACATTCTGGAAGGTTATGAGATCATTTTTGATGGTCTGGACCTTGCTCTGAAGTTGATTCGCGCCAGCAGCGGCAAAAAGGACGCCGCTGTTCGGTTGATGGAAAATTTCCCGCTGGACGAAATTCAAACAGACGCCATTCTGGATCTGGCGTTGTACAAAATTTCTCAACTGGAAATTGACCATATTCGCGTTGAACTGAAAGAGAAACGAGCTGAAGCCGCACGCATTGAAAAGCTGCTGAAATCGAAGACTCAGATGTGGGCCTTCATTCGCACTGAACTGGAAGAAATGGCGGCTCAGTTTGGAGACAAACGCCGCAGCGATTTCGGATCTGTCGCAGAAGTTGCAGAATTTGACGCGACGGCTTACATCGTTAAAGAGAACACCAACGTTGTCGTCACCACCGATGGCTGGGTGAAGCGAGTCAATTCGCTGTCCAGCGTTTCCAAAACTCGAGTTCGCGAAGGCGACCACGTTCTGGACGTGATTCCCGGCAGCACGCTGGATAACGCGGTCTTCTTCAGTTCCGATGGAGTCGCCTTTACGATTCCGATCGACCAGATTCCCGTGTCTTCCGGCTATGGCGAACCGCTTGCCAAGCACGCCAAACTGGGTGACGGCGTGGGCATCGTGTCAGCCATCACCACCGACCCGCGTTTTGTAGAAGCCGTACCCGACGATTCAAAAGAATGGGGACCGCTGCTGTTGGTGGGAACTCGCATGGGACAAGTGCTGACAATTCCGTTTCACGGTTTCCGCACACCCAGCACCAAAGCGGGCCGAAAATATTGCCGACTTCGCAAAGACGATGAAGTGGTCTACTGTCAGTTAATTGTTGACGCAGAAACCGTTTTCTTTGCTTCAAAGAAGGCTCGCGTATTGCACTTTTCTTTGGCAGACGTCCCCATGCTGACCAACGCCGGCAAGGGTGTGCGAGGCATTAAACTGGACGCCGACGACTACGTTTTGGGCGTCGTTCAGTTGACTCGACCAAGCGATTGCCTGCGAGTTCTGAATTCCAACGACAAAGAACTTGTCTTCGGCCAGCAAAAGTATCAGGTCACTTCGCGCGGTGGTCGAGGCGTGATGACCAGCAAACGATCAGACTTTGAAAAAGTCGTTCAACCAGAAATTCAACTGATTGACTGGAGCGTGATGGAGGGCGAATAGAACGCCAATGACCGACGTCCGGCTGGCCTGAAAGACCTGGCCTGAAACACCGGCCTAAACAGCAACCGGCAATATGATTGCCGCTGCATCAGTCTGAATTATCCGCTTCGCGAATCTCCCCGATTGTCACACAGCAAAAACAATTATGTCAACAAAATCAACGTACACAGGCAGTGATATCGAAGTCCTTGAAGGGCTTGAACCTGTCCGCAAGCGTCCGTCAATGTACATCGGCGGAGTAGATTCGCGAGGACTGCATCACCTGCTTTGGGAAGTTGTAGATAACTCTGTCGACGAGTTTCTGGCGGGCGAATGTGATCGCATCATTGTGACTCTTCACAAAGACGGCGGCAGCTGTACCGTTCAGGATAATGGTCGAGGCATCCCGGTCGACAAACATCCCAAGATGAAAAAATCGTCTCTGGAAGTGATTCTCACCACGTTGCACGCCGGCGGAAAGTTCAGCGACAAAAACTACGCTCGCAGCGGCGGCCTTCACGGAGTCGGTTCGTCCGTCGTGAACGCACTATCGTCCAAAATGGTGGCCACCATTCATCGCGATGGCTTTGAATGGGAACAGACGTATCGTCGCGGTAAGCCAACTGCTCCCGTGAAAAAGGTGAAGCCGTTTCGAGGCCACGGCACCACTATCTTCTTTGAACCAGACGAAACGATTTTTCGCCGCACGCAGTTCAATTCGGAAACCATTCGACAACACCTGGAAGACGTTTCGTACATTCACGGTGGCCTGACAATCGTCTTCAAAGACGAACACAAAGGCGAAACGCACGAACTCAGCCACCCCGACGGCATCAGTGCTTACATCGAAAAAGTGCTGTCCGATGGTGGCCGCAAAACAGTTCACGATCAACTGTTTAAGGTTGATAAAGACGACAAGGTGGCTCGCGTTGAAATCGTTTTAAAATGGAGCGAATCGACAGACGAACACATTCGCAGCTATGTAAACGGAATTCGCACCCATGGCGGTGGAACTCACGAAAATGGCCTGAAAGCGGGGCTTACCAAAGCCGTCCGCAACTACATGGAAGTTCACAACCACAAGCCACGCGGAATCACCATTAGCGCTGAAGATATCCGGGAAGGTATCGTTTGCATCCTGTCTGTATTTCTGGGCGACCCCATGTTTCAGGGGCAAACCAAAGAACGCCTGAACAACCCGGAAATGACGTCGCACGTCGACGGCATCGTTCGTCCTGCCATCGAAAACTGGCTGAACAGTAATCCCACTTTGGCGGATTCCATTCTGGGAAGAATCGTGCTTGCCGCGCGAGCTCGCATGGCCAGCCGCGACGCGGTCTCGGAAGTCAAACGAAAATCGGTCGCTCAGCGACGAACAAACCTGCCAGGTAAACTTGTCGATTGCCAAAGCAAAACCGCCGTCGATTCTGAAGTCTTCATCGTAGAAGGTGAATCGGCGGGTGGCACCGCAGTGATGGGGCGAAATTCTGTTAACCAGGCCGTGCTGCCGCTGAAGGGCAAGATTCTGAATACCGAATCTCTGGGCCTGTCAAAGATTCTAAAGAACCAGGAAATCAGCGACCTTGTCGAAACACTGGGAACCGGTATCGGACCAAACTTCGACATTCATCGCCTGCGTTATGCCAGAGTCATCCTGTTGATGGATGCGGACAGCGACGGCTATCACATTTCGACTCTGCTGCTGACGTTCTTCTTCCGACACATGCCGGAACTGATTCGACAAGGCAAACTATTCATCGCTCAACCGCCCCTGTTTCGAATCGAAGTTGGCAAAACAATTACGTACGCTCAAACGGACAGCGAAAAAGAAGAAATTCTGGCAGCTCTGCCCGCGAACAGAACGGCAACCGTACTACGCTTCAAAGGGCTGGGCGAAATGAACGCCGCTCAGCTGCGAGACACAACGCTGAATCCCCAGGCCAGAGTGCTTCTAAGAATTGACATCGAAAGTCAGATGGAAGCCGATCAAACCTTCAACCAACTGCTGGGCAAAGAAGCGTCCGAACGCTACAAAGTCATCATGGAAGAAGCCAGCTTCGCAGACGACATCGACACCTGACACAAGGGCTTCACCCTTTCCCCGGTGGCGTGGATGGTGGGAAGACGTGGGACACCGTAATCGCCGAGCCGCGACGTTGTCGCTACGAGCGGCAGCAGTCTCGTGCAACGCCTGCCAGAATTCGCATGCTGGAAAACACTGACGTTTTAACTGCATTGACTCAACCACCAGTTATAACGGGTGGCTGAAGGGCGAGGCCCAACGCCGAGAAGGGATTTTTGAGCGGGAAAACATTGAGATAAAGCGAAAGATCGCGGGCTGGAGTTTGGATGCGGTTAAGTCACGCAGTGACGGTAGGTGATAGCCACGCGTGCGAGCCCGTGGAACAGCTTTTCAAAACCATTCACGGCATTGGGCGAGCCTCTTGTGAGGCTTGCGGTTGGAATTCGGTCTCAGAATTTTAGCCACAGATATTCACAGATGTTCACAGATAAGTCAGGTCTCTATCTGTGTGAATCTGTGACTGAGAATATGACTCTGCAACCGCGCAGAACACTTTTGGCAATCCACCTGGAATTGCCGTAGGCCGGAACGGCGCGAACCCTGGTTGGGACAAGCTGGTCGCTGAATGCTTCGATGAAATGGCGGCAGCACGCGATACTCCGGCAGATTAGCGGCTCGCTTGGTCTGGCCTGGTGGCTGCAATCCCCCGTCGTTTCAACTCAGGTGCAGCTGGCGTATTGAAATCCTGCCGGGCACGTGAGACCTGCCAGAATTTGTCACCGCACTCATTTGCACAGCATTGTGTAAAGCATTGAAGCCACAGAAACCAACAAACGCACATAGAAAAATTGCAGAGCATCACAGCGGCAGAACCTCTGCGATTCCCCTCTGCGACATCTGTGTTCTCTGCGGTTAGAGCCAGCGAGCACAACACTTTACCTGTTGTTGTGGAAGTCCCTGGTTCCTGGGAATCAGCCCCAAAGTGCTGCTCGCGTTGTCCGTCGCCACAAGTCAGCGAAATGCGATGTGTTTCGGGACGACCAATACTCTGTCGGTCAAGTCTTCGGTATACGAACTTCATTCAATTTTCGGTGTGAATAATCCCTAGGATAATAGTTACACGTGGTGTGTAAATGTATATTGGTCTGCCTGTGTGTGTTGGATATTGCCACCCGTTGTAATGTATTGAATTGTTATTGAAGTGCAAGTTTGTGTTGATACATTGGTGTAGGTGGTTAACTAACCAGTGCTACGGTTGTTTGCTCGCAACCGTATAGTGCTTGCGTTTGTGTGGTTTGCGGGTGTTCAATTCGGTGCCACTACATTGTCGGTGGGCAGAATGTTCGCTGGATTTGCCCGTTGATATGCTTCATGAGATTTCTACCAAGAGGGATTGCCCAATGATCATACATTCGTGGTTGCAGAGGATTTGTGCTTCCGAAAAGTCGACACGTCGGTCAAAGATGCGTCGAAATCGGGTCGCGTGGGGGCAGCCGACCGAAGCTTTGGAGCGGCGAGTTCTGCTGACCGCAACCGGGACCGAACAGACCGATGGGAGTGCCGATGCGAATGCTGCTGAGGCCGAAATTTCTGCTCAAGCTGAAGCAACGCAGTCACAGTACACGTCCAGCAGCGAACAGTATGTCGACAGCAGCATTTCCAATTTCGTTAGTGATGTTGCCTATTCGGTGAATGCACCTGACTACGATGCCGTGATCGCGGCCAGTCCCATTTCAGGCCTGTATGCGTCGTCCTCACTAGCCGCAACGGCTGAATCGTTAGACGAAAGTTCGACCCAGCAGTTGGCGGAGGCACAGGACAGTACCGTTGAGGCCCAAAACACCGAAGGTGCGGTCACAGTCAGTTATCCGGGAGTTGATCCCGTATTCGGCGACGACACCTCAGTGGCCTCGTACGCTGGCAATCTGCTTCCCAGCTCGTTGGGGGCAGGAGGGACTCAATATAGTTCCTCATCAACCGGCAGTTCCACAGGCACTGGTACAAGCGGGACTGGAACAACAGACACCGGAGTGGCGGGTGACGGAACAGCAGGTGACGATACGCCGCCGCCTGAACCAGCCGACCCGCGGATGGCCTGGCAGCCCCACGTTTTGCCTGCAAGCGTGCAGTTTGATTCAGCTACAATTCCGTTGCAAAGTCAGTTGGACAACCTGTTCAATGTCACTCCCAGCGGAACAGAATCATACACGACTGTGACGGTCACGCAGGAGCAGGAGGTCGTGACGCCGACAGACGAGGCACTTGGTGTCGGTGAAAAAACAGAGAACATTAAGACAAGTGTGATCGAAAAGCAGGAATGGACTCCCGCAGGCGATTGGGTGGTCACACAGACACTTCGCAACGACTACACCTCAACGGAAGATTCCACAGACGCGGACGAAATTGATACGGGCGTCAACCGCACGTCGTGGACGGAATTCTCTGTCATGGTCATCAATGGAACGCGGTCAATTGTGTCGTTTACATCCTTCGATTCCTTTTCATACGGAGAGTCGTCGGAATATGACGACAGCAAAGAGGACGAGGTAGATGATGCAACCGGTGCCGCAGCGGATACCTCGGGTGGGACAGGCACCGCCGATGCGGAGGATGAGAAGCTGGATAAAGACAAAGGTCATTTTGAATCTTCATTGAATGCAAGTTCCAGCGTCACTGTCACGTTTCAGCAGGCGATCATTCAAAATGCCGACGGAACTTCTTCGCTGTTGGTAACTTTGTCGCGATCAACGGCGGACAATTACGCGATGGCCGTTGATTCAGGTTTTGAAATTGAAGATTCCGAAGGCGATCAGGTGTCCATGGACGACGAGTCTGACGAAGACTCCAATGGCGATCAGACAGGTGACGAAGCTGATCCAGGCGACAATGCCACCGGAAATCCGGATGGCTCGCCGAAAATTGCTCAGCTTCCCAGTCCGGAACATGGCGGAAACGGAAGTGATGTCGGAGCCAGCAGCAGTGTGTCGCTAAGTGATAGTCTGGATGAATCGACGGGTATCTCCGTCGGCGCCATTATCCCCCTGACCGGTTCGATTGATGACATTCCGGAAGCCAGTATTTTTGGTTCGCTGGGATTCAGTCACACTGAATCGTCTTCCGGCGAAGTTGCACAGGCGTTTCGATTCGGGTCTCAGGTCAGTCAGGGATTGACTGAAGACAATTCTGATACGCACTCCTATATTTCAATCGATATTTCAGGAGGCGCGGGTGGGTCTTCTGGCCTGAACTTTAGTGTTGATAGCGAATTCGGTGAAATTCCAGACGCGATAGACAGCTTGCCAGGATCTGATGACGACGGAATTCCTGAGCCCATTCTGGGCAGAGGTGCCAATGATGGCAGCGACGAAGAAGGTGGTTTAAACCTCGGCTTTGGGGTCACAATGGCCGACCATGGTGGCGGTTCCAGTTCCATCTCGTTTTCCGAAAAGACGCGGAACTCATTTTACGGCGGTGAGCAGCTGGTGGTTAGAGGAATCGGTAGCGGAAGCTCTTCGGGCACCAGCACCAGTTTTGATGTGGGACTGAACGACGACGGTGAATTTACGTTTAGCGTTTCCGTCACAAACAATTCCAACCACGGCACGGCTGTTGGCACGAGCGAGTATCAGCTTAATACTCTGCCTGCGTCTATGCCGGGCAACGTGAAGACCATTGAACTGTGGGAGGACAATTCCTTTGCCAGCATTGGCGAAGTCTCGGTCAGTTTAACAATAGGTCTTAGCCTGACAGGCGATGTGGACGTAGATGTTGATACAACCATGTCTTCCTCAGATATTCACACATTTATTCGGTCAACTGAGACCAAGGAAATCGGACCCGGATTCAATAGTAAGACTCTGACCAAGTTTTGGTTTAAGGAAGGACAGACGATTGGAGAAGATGAAGACGGAAATCCTGTAAAGAAAATTATTGATATCACTGGAAGTCGATCAGAATCCATTAATGCCAGTGGTTCGTCTTTGAACGCCCCGGACCCCGAAGATAATAGCGTTACGATCCTTTTGGACGCCCTGGAGACCTCTTTGGATATCGCTGGTATGGCACCTGGCGTGGGCATTGTTCCAGACTTGCTGGCCGTTGGATTGGCGGTAGGTCGCGGCAAGTGGGGTGCGGCTGGGATGTCTCTGGCAGCTGCCGTGCCTGGTATGGGCTTGTTGGCCGGGGCTGGAAAACTGGCCAATAAGGGTGGCAAGGTGATTGCCAAGTCTGCCGATGAAGTCGTCGACGGACTTCAGGCTGTGTCGAAGAAAGCAGACGATTTGGCCGAAAAAGTTGCCGAAGCCTGCGGTAAGAACAGTCCCAACTGCTTTATCGCGGGTACTCAGGTTGTTGTGGCACGTCCATTCACGACTGGGCAGTTGGCCGAAGTTGTGCGGCAGCAAACTCATTCTGTTCCGTTGGAGGTTCTGGACGAGAAGAGTCTGGACAGCTACTACGCGGCAGGAGCACTCGCGCTAGGCGTGGGGCTGTCTTTGAAGCCTCGTCGGAAGCAGGAACCGAAAACTGCCAGACGCCGACGTTTCTGGACCTGAATAAATTGTCGCTGGTTCTTTATGTGCCTGCTGTTGCCAAACCTTACAGTTACATCTTCAAACACAAAGCAAAATTGCATAGAAAGCTACCACCATGACCTCCACCCAAACATCAGGATATTCACTTCTCCACCGCACGGCGATTGCCGTGTGTCTTGGCACGGGTTTGTTCTTCGCGTTTCGAGCGGCCACGCCGGATGCTCGGGCGACTGCAGCCGTGCAGGCGGTGACCGTCAGCGAAACTGTTGATGCAGCGGTTCCTGATACGATACTGACGACCTGCAATATCGAAGACATTCAGGCGGGCGATCTGGTTCTGGCTCGTGACCAGCATGGGCAGGAAATCGGCCTGAAGCCGGTGAAGGAAGTTTACAAACGAACCTCCTTTCATCTGCGGCACCTGACGTTTGAATCGGCTGACGGCGATCAGCAAACGCTCTCCACCACGGACGAGCATCCGTTTTGGTCGGTCACCGCCGACGAATTCGTCGAAGCCGGTTCGCTGCCCGTTGGCCACCAGGTCACCGACCCGCACGGCAAAACTCAGACGCTTGTCGGCTCAACCCGAGAAGAATTCCCCAACGGAATTCCCGTCTTCAACTTCCAGGTCGAAGATTTTCACACATACTATGTCGCCGCACACGCTGGCGATGATGTGTTGTTGGTGCACAATGCGGATTATGACGACCTCTACGGGCCGTTCTATCACAGCACAACTGACGACGTGATTGCTAAGATAAAGGAAAGTGAGGAGCTTTGGGGGAAGGCCCCACGGAACTATTTTGGGTCAAATTTCCCAAAAGCAAAAGCTTGGGATGGGCCGCTACCGGCCGGAGTGAATGGCGTCGAATTCTACACGGCTGTTAAGCCTGACACTTGGATTAATAAAGGTATGGTTCTTTGGAACGGCGCTCAATTTGATGAATGGGCAAAAATTCCGATCAGACTGGCGAACTAACAAATGAAGAGCATCGAGTGGTTGACAAGAAGCGAATTTGAAGCCCGACTCGAACCTGTAGAAGGGCTAACTTCACTGCAGTTGGGCTTCCAGATTAAATCGACATTCTTTGATGAGCGTGTACCGATTGCTGGGGATGATGTGACCACAGAAGAATTGATGCCATCGTCGACTCATCGATGGTATGGCTCATTCAAAAAGAGACTCGTTTTCTTCGATGTTTTTGATCGCAAGTCAGACCAAGCCTTGGTCACCATTGGGAAATCTGAACGAACAAGTATTGTTGAAGAGGGAGAGACGATTTCCTTAATCGGAAGCCAACTCGACTCGAATTGCGTCACGTACATTGAGTGCGTTCAGTCAGGTGCTCTGCATTCCGTATATTTTCGGGATGAACACAGCATCGACATACCTGTATGGAGTTGCCGGTCGAAGCGAGAAGCAGAGGCACTGTGCGAAACTTTGTGTCGCTCATTCCCCATGGACTACTTCGTGGAGGCCGCCGAGCCGGATGCAACATGGGTTATAAGAGACGCCCACAGCGGTCGGGTGGAAGGCCGATATCCGTCTCGAAGTGGGGCACTTGGCATTGCCTGCCGCACCCGGAAAGAGCTAGTCGTTTCCGCAGGTGACGGATTTCCGGTGTATACCGTGACTGACGGGCGAGTTTCTACATCAATACGAAAGTAGAAAGCCAAACAAGCCGTGGGACCCGCACGGCAAAACTCAGACGCTTGTCGGCTCAACCCGAGAAGAATTCCCCAACGGAATTCCCGTCTTCAACTTCCAGGTCGAAGACTTTCACACCTACTATGTCGCCGCAAGCACTGGCGATGATGTGTTGTTGGTGCATAATGCGGATTGTGATCCTACCGTCTTCACGGGCAGCGGTCCCTTCGGAAAGACAACACTTTCATTCGGTGAAAATGTTGAAAAGAAGGTCAGAAAACACATAGACCAAGTGCGAAAGCGTGCGGACGGTCAAATTGATCGGATCCCTTCGCCCAGTCAAGGAGGTGTGGATGCAGTGAAGAACATCATTCAGGAACGAATAGCAAAAGGAGGAGGCGTCAAAACCACTTTTGGTGGCCAAGACGTGATGTCCTTTAACGATGGTGGAGTAAGCTACATTCTGAAAATGGACGGGACATTTTGGACAATTCTAAAAAATATGTAATGAAGGCCAACCCTGCGTTGTGGCAGCCGCCTGATTGGCACGCCGATTTTGCTGACGTAGTTTCTGAGTTTTTGAGTCTTCGCGCTTTGGCGATCAAGCTGTATCGTGTATCTGGGCTCGATACTTCACTTGTAGGTTTTGAGGATGGCTACATGGCCCTTCAAATCAACAAATTCAATAGGCCATTTGTCGAGGTGTACTCACTCGTCGAAGGTCGTAAGGCAAGGTTTGGGGTGTTTGCATTGGACGGCGTTTCCGAAGATGAGATGTACTTCGACACAGTCGCTGATGTCGTTGCAATGCTGGAAAGCGAATAAGCGGTTGGGGCTCTTTTGCGAGGGCGTTGCACCCGGTGTGACTTGAAATCGAAGCGGACGATGGCAGTGGTCGGAATGTGGTGACGGGTACGATGGCTCATCCGGGAGCCAACATTCTGTATCTGGACATCACGGGGCTTGACGAGCCACTGGGCGTCACCGACACGCATCCCATCTGGAGCGAAACTCGGCAGGACTTCGTTGTCGCCGGCCGTTGGGAAGTGGGAGAACAATTCCGCACGCTCACCGGAGAATCCGCCACCCTCACAAAAATCCACCCCCACCGAGGCCCACCAGAAATGGTGTTCAACCTCGAAGTCGACGCAGAACATGTGTATTCTGTGGCTGGCAGCGGGCTGCTGGTGCATAATGATTGTAGCTTCTTCGATGGTACTGCGTACACGGACAAGGTTCTCGAACAGATGTCTCGTGGACCTGGAGAGCTGCACTCTTTTCCAGAGTTGGTTAAGAACTTTGAAGGCGATGGGGTTGTGAGCCAAATCATTGGCGGCGATGGGGTTGCGAGGGATATGCTTAGCATTCCCGGATCCTACACTTCCGCCGGAGGTACCGCGTTAGATGGCGTCTTCGAATTTATAAAGGAGTCTGACGGGCTCATCAATCACCGCTATTTTAATCCACTGAGGTAGCTCAATGTCAAAATATGCAACGCACTTGAAAACATGCGGGGTGGAACTTGTCGACTTGTCGATCAGCGACATCGCATTGAGCCGTAGTGATGCCATAGTCGGAATCAAACTCCTTGAACTGGAAAACACTCCCGTGCTAGGTGGGGACGTGTTCGTGGAATCAAATGGACGAATCTGTCATGCGTATGCGAATTGGTCGATTCAGCAAAGAGTTGGTGAGGCGGACGGGGAATTTCTTAATCGGACAATAGTAAGTTCACTCGCGTACATCATGAATTACCCAGACTTGGAGCATGCCACTCCTCTGTTCGTGATCGTTCCGAAAACGCTTTAAGCAGCCGATAGCAAGAAGGAGCGAAAAATACGTCCTCCATCGCACGGCGATTGCCGTGTGTCTTGGCACGGGTTTGTTCTTCGCGTTTCGAGCGGCCACGCCGGATGCTCGGGCGACTGCAGCCGTGCAGGCGGTGACCGTCAGCGAAACTGTTGATGCAGCGGTTCCTGATACGATACTGACGACCTGCAATATCGAAGACATTCAGGCGGGCGATCTGGTTCTGGCTCGTGACCAGCATGGGCAGGAAATCGGCCTGAAGCCGGTGAAGGAAGTTTACAAACGAACCTCCTTTCATCTGCGGCACCTGACGTTTGAATCGGCTGACGGCGATCAGCAAACGCTCTCCACCACGGACGAGCATCCGTTTTGGTCGGTCACCGCCGACGAATTCGTCGAAGCCGGTTCGCTGCCCGTTGGCCACCAGGTCACCGACCCGCACGGCAAAACTCAGACGCTTGTCGGCTCAACCCGAGAAGAATTCCCCAACGGAATTCCCGTCTTCAACTTCCAGGTCGAAGATTTTCACACATACTATGTCGCCGCACACGCTGGCGACGATGTGTTGTTGGTGCATAATGCGGATTATGCGGTACCTGCTTATGTTGGTGCTGGAGTGAATCCGATCGCAGTGGGAGTGCCAACGAAGAATATCGATGAATTGATAGACGGGGTTGATTCGATTCCTCAGAAACTGAAGGGAACGATCAGTCGCTCCGAAGATGGGGCAAAGGAACTTGCTGAAGAATTGGCGGAAAAGATGGGAGTGCCCAAGAACATCATTGGCCCCGAAGCCCATCAAGGCGGAATGTCGCACTTTCACATTGAGGATATGCGTCATTGGCACTTCTGGTTCTAAAGTCACATCTTGTTAGGAAAATCCGATTAACGAATTTCAATTTTCTTTCGACATCTTCGGCCCGCTGTACCACGAAATACTTCGATACGGTATTAGAAGGAGTTTTCAGTTTTCGTTTGTGCTTCGTGATGGCATGTCATTTGATAACGATGTGCATAGTTTCATCGAGTCTTTAGGGTGCGATAAAGTGCAGCGGACTACTAAATGGCCAGGCACTGATTTGTTGGCGGGAGGTGCAACTCTGCTGTCGGGTTCACTTACGACCTCAAATGTCGAAGCCTTGAAGTCAGTTGGAAGTTTGTTCGGTTGGCTTCGTCCCCGATACCCCGAAGACTTGGCTCTTTACGAACGGGGCAACCCTGTATTAAGCAGCGTGGCTCACGAACGTGTAGGGTGGATTGTGCTAGAAGCATTTCCTGATTCGATTCAGAATCGAATTCAATTTGAGGAACGGGAAGCATCGAAGGACTTAGGCCTCTTTGATGATTTTTCGGTGTTGAAACGAGATCAAAGCGAGTGATTCGCCAGTCGGCATTTGCGATTCTGCGGAACAGATAATTTTTAGGTCTTCCATCGCACGGCGATTCATCTGCGGCACCTGACGTTTGAATCGCCTAACGGCGATCAGCAAACGCTCTCCACCACGGACGAGCATCCGTTTTGGTCGGTGACCGCTGACGAATTTCTGGAAGCCGGTTCGCTGCCCGTTGGTCACCAGGTCACCGACCCGCACGGCAAAACTCAGACGCTTGTCGGCTCAACCCGAGAAGAATTCCCCAACGGAATTCCCGTCTTCAACTTCCAGGTGACCGATTACCACACCTACTTTGTTGCTGCGTCGCCTGACAACCCGATAATGTTAGTGCATAATGCTAACTGTGATGAAGTTGTAGATTTATTTAAAGCGCCATCCGGCTCTCGACCGCAGTCGCAGATCCTTGATGAGCTGCAGAACGGATTCAACTCCGCAAATTATCCTGGCAACGGCCCGTACTTCGCGACAGACAAATCTATTGCCGAAGCATTTCAAGGACACTATGGAAATGGCTTACAGCAAATTCGCATTCCAAAGGCGAAATATGACGAATTAGTTGCACAGGGTGTTATCCAACCCGATGGCTATTATTCGTCAGGGTCGGTCCATGTCCCGGCAAATCTGCTTGATGCGTTCAACGAAGCGTTGAAGCAAGGTCCCGCGAACGTCCTACACTGAACGTGAACCGATAGAAGGTGAAGTTGATGCATGGTCCGTTATCAAAGGTAACAGTGACGCAAGTTGAACACTATGGGGTGTTCGCGACTGGAGCCGTCGGTACCGTCGTCGTGTTACTACCCGAGCTGTTTGACGATCCTTGTCCAGACGCTCGGATGAAGGTTAAGGTTGGTGACGAATTGATGATTGAATTGATTCATCGGAATCCAGACAACGGCGTGTATCGCGCACGTGCAATATCGGAGAAATGAGCCTGCCACCTGGCGAGCTGTGCGTTTAAGCATGATTCAGAATGGCGTGGAATATGACCTCGCCTTTCTGCGGCCGTTAAGCTGGATCGAAGCTACGGGAGCCGAAGTGGGTGGTTCCATTCACATGGAGCTGCACGAAATGGGGCTCGACGGGCTGGCCAATGTTGTCGGCGTTGATGCTTGTCCGCAGATTGAAGCAGACGACGGCACGGGGCGGAATGTGGTGACGGGTACGATGGCTCATGCGGGAGCCAACATTCTGTATCTGGATATCACGGGGCTGGATGAACCACTGGGAGTTACCGACACGCATCCCATCTGGAGCGAAACTCGCCAGGACTTTGTGAAAGCTGGCCAGTTGGAAGTGGGAGAACAATTCCGCACGCTCACCGGAGAATCCGCCACCCTCACCAAAATCCACCCCCACCGAGGCCCACCAGAATTGGTGTTCAACCTTGAAGTGGACGGGGAACACGTGTACTCAGTGGCGGGTAATGGGCTGCTGGTGCATAATGATTGTCTAGATTTCGCTAACGACCTTACTGCTGCGATGCCTGATGGTGTAAAATTTCGAATGGACCCCAACAAAACAGCTTGGATTGGCGAACTTCCCAATTATCCAGTGCCGGGGCAGCCACAGAGCATGATGGACAAACCTTTTTTCACCTTCAAGATGGGATTTTGCGGGATCCTGCGCACCCAAACGGCGTGCCCATCGATGACTGGCTCCAACAGCTTGGCACGAACAACGGTCTGGCACCAAATGAAATTCTCGATTGGTTCAGATTTACTCCTCAAATATGAACAGCTCTACCCCAACAGACGACTTGCTGGAATTCATAACAGTGCTCGTCGAGAAGCCAGCTATGGTTGCTGGCCCGCCTCTGGCAGCGCATGGTATGGCCTTAGCGCTTGCAGCGATGCTGATTTCGCGAAAGAACAGCCAGCCTTTTGCCGCTGCATTAACTAGTGCAGTCAGGGAGTTGAAACATATTACTGGTGACGGAGCTACGCACCGAAACTACGTGCCACCGCTTTCGGCTGATGGTCCCGATGTGGATAGCCCTCAATCTTACGAGGCGTTCACAAAGAACGCCCGTGAGTTGTTTAGGAGAGTCCACGACGCGTAGCCAGCGCAGTGTAGAATTCTACCTCTTAAGAGTGATTCTGAGTGGGGGCTTTTCTGCCCGTCCCATGCGTTGCTGTGCGCCTTACTGCGGGTTTGCTCTTTGCGTTTCGAGCAGCCGCGCCGGATGCTCGAAAAATCAAAGGGGTCAGGTTCAATAGTGTTCGGCACGGCAAGTGCTGATAGTTTGATTCAGTGGTGTCAGTCCC
>CALFSX010000126.1 GCA_937916515.1 uncultured Planctomycetaceae bacterium
CCTAAGCCTGAAGCCTGGCAGAGAAACCCTCTGCCAGGCTTTTTTTGTGAACCTTCGATTGAGCCATTCATGACACCGCGAGAAAAGGCCCTTTTCCTGCGATAAATCACCGGATTAAGGCTTAGATGTTCTTCTGTCCGCATTTTGGCCGTCGACTCTCAGGCGGGGAAGTCCTCCTCCTGAAACCTCCCACAAGATCCCCCCAAACAGCCCTTCGGGCCAGGAATCTGTGACGGCTTTCGAATCTTCACGTATGTTTCAGTACGCATTTTGGCGAGTCAGGCAACCGAGGAAATCTGAGCGAGCAATTATAATGAAACGACTGTCAATCTTTGCCATGGTGTTGATGTCATGTCACTCCATCTATCTGATCTCAATACATCTGACGTCACACACAACGACAACAGCGTTGGAATCACCAGTCGGGCAACAGCAAGCCTCAGCAACAAACCCGCCGGTGATTTGCCCAATCACTGGTCAACCTCTGAATCCCAGTGAAGTCTGCTCACTGACTCTTTCCGCTGGGGCGGCGACACGTGCGGCGGAATCAAAGAATTCGGCAACAGACACGACAGAGGATGCGGTTGCTGCGGATGCAAGCCGCTTCAAAACGCTCACGCCCGAAGAAATCAAGGCGAGAGTCTACGCCGTGGATCCCGACAATCGGTTTGCCTATCCAGGTCGACCGTATGTGATTGGATCATCAGCGTGGGTTCTCGACAATTCCAGTTACATTGACCAGCCGAAGGTGCCGGGCGTTTCCGGGCCGAAAAAAAATCACAGAGACACCGGACACTTCAGTGACCGCTTCACCAATATTGAACTCAAAACAGAAAACGGTTCTCCAGTTCGCTTCTATGATGATCTGGTCCGCGACCAGATTGTCATCATCACATTTTTCTACACACGCTGCTCAGGAATCTGTGCGCCCACGAACGAAGGTATCGTTGAGCTTCGCAAGCTTATGGCCGGTACACTTGGCAAGGACGTTCGCTTTCTGTCCATTTCACTGGACGCTGATTTCGACAAGCCCGAAGTCATGAAGGCATTCGCCGCGCACTACAAATCGGGGGATCCGGAGGAGGAAAAATCTCTTCCGCAATGGGACTTCCTGTGCGGAGACTGGGATGAAATCAACCTGCTTCGACGAGAAATGGGCGTTTACGATCTCGACCCGGTTTTGGACTCGGATCGCTCCCAGCATGCAGGGATCATGACATTTGGAAATGACCGTACGAATCGCTGGTCTGCGATCGCTTCGACAATGCCGCCCGAAACTCTGATGACGGCGATTCTCAAGATTGCCGGCAACCGCTTTATGGACCCACTGTATGAAGTCGGTGCTATTGCCTCCGATGAACGCTGGGAAATCCGAGGACCGATTCTGGAAGTTCGGCCATGGGTCCAGCAGTTGTCGGCGGTGGGAGCCACAATGCTGGTGCCCAACGCTCTGAACGTGGAAGGTACAACCGGGGTCATCGGAAAAAACCTGAAGGAACTCAAGGACTCCACGATACATCAGGGGCGGCGAGTTCTGATGCCTTATCCGAAGCAGACTTCTGCCATGGTCTCAAGCGCTGGTGGTTACACAGCGGACGGGGAAAGAGTGGCGGATAATCTTCGAGTCGATCTGGCCGATCAGCTGATCGGTGGAAAACTTGCGGTCGACTCTTCCGGTCAACTGCGAATCAACAATGTTTCCATCGTCGAGAACCCGGACCTGCGTTTCCCGATGCAGATTCTGGACGCCGCCGGGAATGAAATTTCGATGGAGGAAATGCCATTTTGCCCAGGCCTGCCTGCGACGGCCCGAGGCTATTTCGTCGATGATGTCTTCTTTGCAACCCTGCTGCAGATTGATCGCTTCCGACCGATGACCCATGAGACTGGCATCGTTCAGGTCCATGCCGCGGCCGGAGATCATCACTACGGTGTGCTCCGCGTTTTTGGTACGACGACAGCAGAATGCCTGAATTCCGAAGTGCAGGTCTTTGATGCGATCACTGATCGGAACCTTGGATTCGGCAAGGTTGTCCCCGCAGCCGATGGGAAGTCGGGAACATTTGTGGCGCAGCTGACCCGCGTGGAATCAATGCCCGCATTCGTGAACGTCAAATGTGGTGTCGGCTCTATGGCGATTGGATCACCACGCACCGTGGTTAAGCCTACAGTCATGGCAGAACTGCCGGCACAAGGCATGTGCCTCGTGTACGGTCCAATTCAGTCGATTCAGTCTCAGACGGGATTGATCAGCGTCAACGGAATCTCCACTCAGATCGCCAGTGACACTCTGGTGTTTCCTCTGAACGCCGAAAACTCATTTCGAGCTCTTCTCGCGGGCACTGAGTCAACGGCTGCGGACGTGAATCAACGTTCGTTTCTGCCGTCCGACTATAATTCAGGTTTCCCGATCCGATTGGATTTTCGCGAGCAGGAAACATCTTCCGTTGCACAGTCAGCCGAGCAGGCAGACGCAACAGACAGCTCGAATTCGACTCCTCCTGTTGCCACACTCTGCATTATCAACGCCGAAGAATGTTTGCTGACGGGTCGAGTTGAAGCCGTGGATGAAGAAGCTCAGACGGCCATCATTGGAGGTGCGGTTGTTCGAATTCAGGAAGATAAAAGAATCGGCCTGAACGTGACGACAGACGCCGGTCGTCCACTTGCGAAAGACAGTCTGCTGCCTCTGCTAAAAGGTCTGAAAGGGAAGTCGGTCACTGTTCGCGGCTATAGCCATCTGTTCCGCAGAGAGCATGCCGCAACTCATTTCCAGCCCGTGGAAGCTTCCGTGGTCGCGGTCCAGATCGAATTGCCCGAAACCGTATTGGAAATGGATATCGCGTCCGGAAATGCGATTTCCGCACAGTAATTTTTTCTTCAGTGATTCTGATATCTGCTGCAGTGTTGAAAAGTCGGAGCATGGTTGATGTTGATTTCCTTAAAACCGAACAGACGTAATCTCTTCGGTCTCTTTTTACTTAGTCTGTGTCTCAGCCAGCCTTCGGCACTGCAGGCCGTTCAGGAGGCAGAATCTGTAGTCGTTGCAGAGGCGACAGAGGTTCGATTCCTGAATCTGAAGTTCAGTGGCTCCGCCCTGATTCGTGGTCAGTATCAAAGCACCAGAAAAGAACTGCGATTATTGTTGCCAATGCCCGGCAAAGACCGTCCGGAAACCATGGAGTCGACTGCCAACAGTGGGGTTCGACTTCTGACGCTGATTCCTATGGCTGGCCAGACAGACGTGCCAGACAGTCTGCTGGGACGATGGCGAGTCGTCTCCGGTGTTATGGATGGCAAAGAGACGGATCTCTTTAATGGCGACGAAATCATGTTCGACGCCTCCGCTGTCCGAATTGTCGAGAAGAAGAATGCTTCAGATTACGCAGGCACTTACCATCTGCCAGCTTCCGGAACAAAGATGAGCGAAGGCCAGAGCAGCGGCGAAGGCCTGGTGAAGACGCTGCGGGGGAAATTTAAGGCCGTTGTTGATGAGTCAGCGACCGGAGAAGTGACTGGCCTCAGTGTTCATGGCCTTCAAAAAAGTAAAGCTTCGGCATGGTCGGATGAACTGGGTGATCTGCTGGCTCAGGTGCCCACGCTGAAATCCCTGACCCTGACGGATTTCGATTTTTCAGACGCATCTCAGCAGTTGTTGTTCCTGACCAAACTGAGCCAACTGGAGTCATTCGACCTGAGACAGACAAACGTCGACGATGCTGCCCTGACGCATCTGTCTCAGTTAAATTCTCTTCGAATCCTGAAGCTGGAGTACAATCAGCAGCTCACCGATAAAGGTCTCGAACACATCGCCGGGCTGACTCAATTGTCTGAGCTGGATCTGGCGTTCGTGCCGGTAACAGATCAATCGATTGAATCTCTGACGGAACTGAAATCACTGAAGAAACTTTATCTGTATGGCACATTGATCTCAGATGAAGGTCTTCGACATCTGCCTGAACTGCCGGTGCTGGAAGTTCTGTATGTCGGTCGGGACGAAGGCGCTGAAATCTCAGATGCTTCCGTTGAGATTCTCACCGCTCGACAAAGCCTGAAAACGTTGGGAATTCCCGGCACACGCTTCAGCACCGACGGCATCCAGAAACTTCGGGACGAACTGCCCAACTGTACTCTGGTGGGAACAGAAACATTGCAGAAGGCATCCACGGTGTCAGAACCAGCGGTTCCGATGAGCAATGGAAAGGCGAACAGTACTGTCACGCTGAATGAGCATTCCGTCGAACTGAAACACGCTTTTTCCTATCGCACACAAGGCAAGGCAACGGATCCAGTGACCATTCTGGTGACATCGGAACCCGTACGACTCAGCGACCTGGAAACGGCACTATCTCGCTACGGTGATGACTTTACGTTCGCTCCGTTCATGGATCAGATTCGCATTCGTCTGCGTGAGGATGGAACTGTGGAAAGCGTTCATATCGTGGTCGATGGAAAAACCGTAAATGATGCTGGACCGCACATCACAGCGGCCACAACAATCATGGACAATGAAATTTCGGGGACGGCAGCGGCGCGGGGAACGGCAAAGGGTAACGGCCTGAGTTATTCCATGAACATGCAATTCAAAACCGTGATCCAGGTCCCAGCAGTCAAAGCAGAACCGGAATAACGACGGAATCGGCTAAAGCCGTGCCCCGGAATTTATCATTCCGGGGCCGCAACTCAATTTTCCTCCACCTCCAACGTGGTCGTTTATTGATTTTCTTGTTTCCGCTGGCACATCGACAATGAAACGGAATCCAAACATTTCCAGCAAGGCCTGCCGCAGACTCATGAGTCTGTTGGCCCTGCTATGTCTGGCCGCAATCCTGCTTCCTCTCCCCATCGCGCCTGTTGCACAGAACAATTCTGGTAAAGATACGAGTCAGCCGTTTCCCTGCCAGAACCGTCCGTGTGGCTGTCGCTCTGCAGAACAATGCTGGAAGAAGTGCTGCTGCTTCACGAATTCGCAAAAGGTTGCGTGGGCGAAAGCGAACGGTGTCGACCTGCCGAACTATGTCCTGGCCGCGGCAAAAAAAGAAACGGCCATCGCAAAGAAGCCCTGTGCTCTGTGCTCAAAGAAAAATGCCAACGATGCGAAGCAAAAATGCGAAGCATCCATCGCTTCCACAAGCAGCAAACGTCAGTCTTCGGCGTCTCTGTCTGCAAAAAATTCTTCCCGATCCAAAACGTCAAAGTTGGTGCTGTCAGTTTATGCGGCCGAGTGTCAGGGACAGCCGGCCTTCTCGCTGTGTTTTCCCGACTCAATCATTCCAGCCCACGTAAGGCCCGTCACAATCTCCGTCGAAATGACTGAGTTCGTGCACCCTGTTTCAGAACGAGTAAATCTGATATCACTGCGACCTCCGCTCCCTCCTCCAAAGCTTGCCTGAGCTGCCTGACCGCGTTGCGTCGCCACAGTGGTGTCTTCGTGTTGATGTGCCACTGAGGATGACGTGTCAGTCGCATGTTGTCCCGTTGGATGCATCGACACGTGGTGTCGCCCGTTTCTCCTGGTCTGCGTTTTTACGTGTTTCCAATCGAAACATTTCTCTGGACACCCACCAGCCCTGGTGCCGGGCCAAAGAACTCGGATCTCACCAACGCCGCAGACTGAATCGACACCCCGCTTTTTTTCGCTCAGATTCATATTCGCTCTGGAGTTTTCTGTCATGATCTCTCGTTCCCGCATTCAGTCACGCGGCTTTACGCTGATTGAGTTACTCGTTGTCATTGCCATTATCGCCATTCTTATCGCACTTCTGTTGCCGGCTGTTCAACAGGCCCGCGAGGCGGCGCGACGAACTCTATGCAAAAACAATCTGAAACAGTTCGGCCTCGCGCTGCACAACTACGAAGGCACGTTTGGTGTCTTCCCGATGACAAATGCTCAGAACTATCTCCCGAACACTCAGGGATTTTCACCGCAAGCTCGCCTGCTGCCTTATATGGAACAGGCCAACCTTCAAAACCTGCTGGATTTCACACAGTATGGATTCAGTGGCCCCTACAATGCGTTGGTTCCGAATCCTCAGTTTGCAGCAGCATTTGCGACTCCACTGCAGGTCATGCTGTGCCCCAGCGACCCGGCTCCGACTCAGAACATCGGTGCCGGCGGAGCCACCTACGCGGGTCTGAATTACATGATCAGCTACGGCAGCGGCATGAACGCCAACTATGACCTGCGTTGGCCGACCGACGGCATCGTTTACGAGAACTCCAATGCAAAGATGCGCGACATCACGGACGGAACGTCGAACACCGTTATCATGAGCGAAGCGATTCGAAGTGTTGGAGCTGACTTTACTTTGGCAGCCGGCACTCTGCCGATGTTCAACTACCAGGCCACACTCAATGGCTCGTCCGGCGTCAGCGCGAGCCTGCTGCCTGTTCAGGGGTTAGCAGGGTCCGGTGGCGGCTGGGTCAACGGGCCGACTGGCGTGATCAGTAATCCCGATATTGCCTCCATCTGGACTCAGAAGACCACCTGGCGCGGAGCGTCCAGTGCGGCGTTGCGAGGTCGCGGGGTGTCGTGGGCTCATTCCGGAGCCGTCAGCACTTTGACTAACGGCTACAACACGCCGAACAGCAAGATCCCGGATCTTGTTGTGCACTTTACTGGATTCTTCGGACCTCGCAGCTTTCACACCGGTGGTGCTCAGGTTCTGCTAGGCGACGGCTCTGTCCGATTCCTGAGCGAAAACATCGACGCCATGCTGCACCGGGGCATGCACAGCCGCAACGGCGGCGAAATACTGGGTGAGTTTTAGTGTCGTCGCGTGAATCGTGCTGAATGCTCTTTTCGTTTAACGGCAAGCCAAAGGCGCCGGCGATCGAGGACGCAGTCGCCTTTGGCTCGCCGTTAAAAAATCACTGGAATAGCCCGCAAAATATCCCTCAACCATTTCGACTCGCAGGTCTTTCATGTCCCCAAAATCATGGCCCGATTATCGAGCTGTCTGGCGCTGGCACTTTTATGCCGGATTGCTCTGTATTCCGTTCGTGATTGTGCTTTCGATCAGCGGCCTGATTTATCTTTTCAAGCCGCAGATCGAAGCGTGGAATGATCGACACTACGACAATCTGCAATTCTCCGGTCCGGCCAAGCCAGCCTCAGAACAAATCGCGGCTGCGATCGCGTCACGACCGGGTTCGATATTCAGCAGTTATGAATTACCGGAGTCTCCCACGTCGTCCGCTCGCGTACTGGTGAAGCACGAAGACGCATCAATTCGAGCCTACGTACACCCGGAAACGCTGCAGGTTCTGCATACGGTCTCGGAGAACGAACGTTTCATGCGCTGGATCTTTCGGCTGCATGGAGAACTCTTGATGGGGGATCGTGGCTCGAATCTGGTTGAACTAGCCGCCTGCTGGACGATCGTTCTTTTGATCACCGGTCTTTTTCTGTGGTGGCCACGAAACATGAAAGGCCTGGGAGGCGTCCTGTATCCGCGTTTGTGCGGTGAATCACGCATGTTCTGGCGAGATATTCACAGTGTCGTCGGCATGTGGATCTCCTTCTGCGCCATCTTTCTATTGCTGACCGGTTTGCCGTGGGCCAAATTCTGGGGCGACTATTTCAAACAGGTGCGACAGGTTACTGGCACCGCTGTGGCTCAACAGGATTGGTCCAACAGCAGCGAAAACACAGGGCCTGGTCGATCAGGAAATTCTGGTGGCGGCGAACATGGTCACCATGGCGGCAGCGGAGGAAATTCCAATGGTGCAAAGCCGCCCGCAGCGACGGTTGATTACTCGGCCATTGATATCATTGTCGCCAACGTCGTGCCGCTGAAGTTGGACGCACCTGTCATTATCTCTGCCCCTGGCGGGCGATCGAAAACATGGAGTGCAAAATCGAACACTGCCAATCGGCCTCGTCGAGTCACCGTGGAACTGGATCCGAAAACGGGCAATATCGTCAGTCGAGAAGACTTCAAAGATCGACACTGGGTGGATCGCGCCGTCGGCGTCGGCGTTGCGGCTCATGAAGGCGCGTTGTTTGGCTGGCCGAATCAGGTTCTGGGAGTTCTGACGACTCTGGGCCTGTTCCTGCTGTCTGTCAGCGGTGTGATTCTGTGGTGGAAGCGTCGTGACCAGGGAGTTCTCGGCGCACCGAAACCAGCGCTGAGTCCTCGCGTGTCGTGGGGACTGATTTCCATCATCGTATTGATCGGCATCTGTCTGCCACTCTTCGCGGCGTCTTTGCTGATCGTGCTGCTGGTGGACTGGCTGGTGTTGAGCCGTATTGCCCCGGTTCGTGTCTGGTTAGGACTCAGTTCAACAGTAGCTGCCGGACCGCAATGAACACAGTGAAAGACGTCTTTGTTGACGGAACAGAAATCTGTGCAGCGATGCCGAAACGCGATTGCTGCGAATGCAGAAACCTTCTTTGATAACTTCAGGTGCAAATCCTATGAACCAATCGATATTGCGGACACTAAAATTTATCACCCCGATGCTGATGGCAGGATTTCTCTGCGGCTGCAGCGGATCCACGTCACCAGCGAAGGGTGGCACCACCGGTGCGTTGATGTTTGGCCCGGAAGTCACAAGTGACATCCTTGTGACAGTTTACAAGAAGAATGAAACCGGGTTTCAGTCCATCGGATTTGGAACCACGGCCGTCAATGGCTCTTTTATCCTCTATAACAACGGAGCCACCGAGCCGCTGTGGCTGGAATCAGGGGACTATTCATTCACCCTGGAATCCATCGGGCCTCCGGTGAAGTTCCCGGCCCCATACATTAAACCTGAATCTTCCCCGTTGCATGTGAACTGGAATTCGGACATGACATCACTGGTTCTGCAAGCTCCGGAAAACCTGCTCAGAGGATGATCGTAAGGATTCTAACAGCGACAAAACGGGTTCAGCGCGAAAGGAAGTGCGCAGGTTTGAAACGCTGAGTGCCACGAATCGATGTCGTTCACGCAAAGTTTAAAACAACGGGAGAGCCGCATCGATCCTCAGGTCCTGAATGAAACCGTTTAGATTCGGCCCACCGGGCAACGCTGTGAAGGATTTTAGATAGACAATTTGTCTTGTCGCAGCATTTTCAGTTTCTTCATTTCGGTATCCTTCAGCAGGCGGAACTTCGGCGTCCCGAGCGGTTTGTTGTGGTCCGCGTTTGGTGGGCGATAACGTGTTCGTTTGCCCTTGGTATCTCCCGGCGAGCGGACCACTACGGCGCGTTTCAGGCGAGCTGTTAGCGTTTCGTGGGCTGGCGGCGTGTCGTGGAGATTCGACAGAGCGTAGCGGATCGTACGTACAGATTCCGCGAGACTCCGACACGATGACTTCTCATGGTTGAGCATTGTCCGCCCTTTTGAATTCGGCTGTGATGCCGGATTTCGTCGACCGCCAAGCTGTTCCTTCAGCGCAGCCAGTTCGGCGGCCGCCATCGCGATCAAAGACCAGTGCCGTTCGACGGCGACGCGGTCACTGTTGCGACAACGTAACTTACCTTTGTCCAGGGTCTGTTTCAGGCCGCGGAACTCGACTTCGATTCCTCACCGCTGCTTGTACAGTTCACGAATTTGATCGAGCGACTGCTTCGACTTATCCATGACGCTGCGTCAGCAGCCACATTTCCGTGCTGCCGATCTTCATTCGAACCAGTCGCAAACGCAAGGGCGTCTGTTGCGACCGAACGGCGTGTTCCGGCCAACGCAGCCCTGTCATGTTGCTCTTCAGAACCACATTGCTCTGTTCCACAAGCAGCCTGACGTTTCCATCTACGCGAACCAAAACTCGAATTTGCACTTCAGGATCAGCGCCCAGAGTTCATCACCGACGAAACCCGCATCGCCGCAAAACAACGTGTTTTCGGGGAACGTTTCTTCTTCGATCATCTGCATCACGTCAGTTCGCTCACTCGTGTTCGATGGCCCCAGACGCCACGTCCACGGAAGTCGAAGGCCCACGTGCCACATCAGTGTGATCCAGACGTGCGGAGCCGGCGGCTAAACTTTGCCCGTGTTTGCCCCGTGCTTCGCCCCTTGCTTCGCC
>CALFSX010000127.1 GCA_937916515.1 uncultured Planctomycetaceae bacterium
TCAACCGGCGGTTCAACCGGCGGTTCGCCGGTTACCGGAATGTTGGCGACTTGCAATATTGAATCGTTAAACTGAATGCGTTCGACATTCTTCAGTTGATTCGTGTTGATCTGTCCATTTAGTCCAGGGCCTTCAATGACCACAACCCCATCTGCATACTTCACAACAGAAAATTGAAACTGGTTGCCTTCATAAATCACGAAGGTGTCTGTGCCAGTTCCGCCGTCGATCGTGTTATTTCCGATGGGAGCATAGATCTCATCATCACCGCCAAACGCCTGAATATCGTTGTCGGATTCATCCCCCGAGATCCATTCTCCGGCATCCGTTCCATTGATAGATACGGACATCAGAACCATTGGTTCCAGAGACTCAATACGAACGACCTCAGAACGAGTGATGTGAGATGGCATTGCGAACCTTGTCTTCATGCTCAAAATATCGGCCAGCCGCAGCCTGACCAGATGGAATCAACGAATGGGCCTCTCCCTTTTCGTGAATGGAAAACTATGAAGCTCAACAGGCAGCTTCGCAAGACGCATATCAGCGAACGACAGCAAACCAGCTGTTGCGAATTCGCAACATAACATCGCACGGCGAGAATCAGATCTTCGCTGATGAGTCGCAGTAGGAATTCAACGATGCTGCCGTTACGCAACAAACAAAATTACACAAGCACGCTGTTACGTCTGCGAGCGAGGCCGTAGCAGAACATATCTGCGAAGCCAACACCAACGACAAACTTTTCACAGACCGCTTCCCGCTTTCGGTCACTCAATACTCGCCGCAATGTTCAGCGTTACTTCCGAGCGACCTTTTTTGTCGACGCCTTTCGAACAGGTTGTTCAGCTTTACTGCTGACACTTTTTCCCTTAGCGGGCGATGGCTTGACGACGGACATCTTCTTTTTCTTAACAACAGTAGCGGTTGCCTCAACCGGCTTTATTTGCCCTTGCTTCGTCGCGGCGGTTTTAGTGGCCGGCTTCTCTTTAGCCGCTTGCTTTTTAGCTGCCCTTTTCTTTGCAGGCTTTTTCTTTGCTGCTTGCTTCTTGGTGGATGACCGTTTCTTTGAAACGACGGGCTTGGGTGTTGCCGCAACTGAATCCAGTTCAATGCCAAACATTGCACCAAGATCTGCGTCGGCGAAATCCCCCGATGCTGTTCCGAAGGCGTTGTCTAAGTTTTCTGAAGCTACTGCTTCGCCAATTAGTTCTGTGTGATCAACACCGCGTAACAGAAACAACAGTTGCGGCTCCTGATCAAGTCGAGCACCAATTCCATACAGCACAGCAGCCAGGTGTTTGCACAACCGAGCACCATCCGGACAGCTGCAATCCATAGAAATTTCTCTGGGCGACGGGAACAGGCCGTTCTTTTTGTCAGTCAGTCGGTGCATCACACCGTCTGACAGCTTGCCGCCAAGTAAATCCAGCAGTGATTCAATGGAAGAACTGCAATCAGTGCGAATACTCTTCCAGTGGGCAGGCTTCAGTGGACTAATGCTGATGTCGATCTGGTACGTGTCGGATCCGCCCACGACTGCTGAGATGTTTCCAGCTGTAATGTGAAGGTCAACAACGGAGCCATTGCGAACATACGTGCGTCCGCGCGGAAGCCGATTGGAATAGTCGCTGTAACTTTCCAGATGCTTGCACCAGGACTGCCCCCAGAACGTTTTGGCAATCTTATTGCCCTTAATTTCGATAGGGCTCCGAGCTCTGCCTTTACCCTCTAATATCTCGTCTGCGAATTCAACAGCGTTTGCAATCCGCTGAGACACTGGAATATAGTCTTGAAAATAGTCGTCATATCCCCAGCGCATCGTTTCATTCCCCGTATGTCAGTGACTGAATTGGTGCTTGCCTGGTCACACCTGCTGCTTTATTTGCCGGGCTACTCCAGCAAAGGAAATGCTTGCATCGCAACCGCCTTCTAAAATCGTCAATCGTCAATTTGGGCTCGAGCCAAGTCAATCGCCACAAAGTTCAACAACTCCTGATCGCTCATTTCCGTCAACTTCGCTTCTGCTCCGCCATCCAAAATCCGATCTGCCAATTCTTGTTTGTCCCGGATCATCTTGTCAATTCGCTCTTCCACAGTTCCCTGACAAACGAACTTGTGAACCAGCACGTTTCGTTTTTGACCAATCCGGAATGCTCGATCGGTTGCCTGGTTTTCCACTGCAGGATTCCACCAGCGGTCGAAGTGAACCACGTGAGACGCCGCCGTAAGATTAAGGCCGGTCCCTCCCGCTTTCACGGAGATCACGAAAAAGGGTGGACCGTCGTCCGCCTGAAACTGGCTCACCAGCTGCTTCCGTTTCTTCACAGGAATGCCTCCATGAAGAACCAGCCCGGGCCGGCCAAACACGGTTTCCAGAAATTCCGCCAGAGGTTCCGTAAGTGACTGAAACTGCGTGAAGATCAACATTCGCTCCTGACGCTCTTTGACTGGTTCACAAACCTGCTGCAACCGCTGCAGCTTACCGCTGTCCTGGACCGAAAATTCGGACTGCCCCAAATACTGCGACGGATGATTGCAGATCTGTTTCAATTGCATCAGCGTAGACAGCACGATACCGCGTCGTTGGATGCCATCTGCGTCTTTAAGATGCTTGGCAAGGTCATTCAACGTGCTTTGATAAAGCGTGGCCTGCTTCTTTGACAACCCGCAATCGACACGCACTTCCAGTTTATCTGGCAGGTCCGGAACAATTTCAGGATCCGTTTTCATTCTTCTTAGAATATACGGTCGCACCAGTTTTCGCAGGCCACCATAAGCGTTTGCGTCCTTGCGTTCCTGAAGCCGTTTGACAAACGACTTAAACTGAGCCGCCGAACCCAACAGCCCCGGACAACAGAATTCGAAAAGCGCCCAAAGTTCGCCAAGATGATTTTCCACAGGCGTTCCCGACAACGCGATACGTCCCGATGACTTAAACTGGCGAATAGCTTTCGCCTGAGATGACGAGGCATTTTTGATGGCCTGAGCTTCATCAAGCACCACCAATCGCCAATCCACTGTTGCCAGCCAATCAAGTTTGCGAGCCAGACCGTATGTCGTTACCACAACATCATAGCTGCTCAAATACTTATCCGGATTCTTGGCGATCTGATCCAACGTTGCCGCGTCCGTTTCTGATCGGTGTGCATACAACACAGACAAATTGGAAGCAAAACGTTCGAATTCGGCTTTCCAGTTACCGACCAACGATGCCGGCATTACCAGCAGACTTGGCGTTGTCTTGCGTTTGCGATTGCTTGACGATTCGCGTTTCAACAGAAGCAGCAGGTCAATCACCTGAATTGTTTTGCCAAGCCCCATGTCGTCGGCAAGGCAGGCTCCCAATCCTAGTTTTGTCATAAACCACAGCCAACGCACTCCGTCTTTTTGATAGGGACGAAGTGTTGCGTTCAGCTCTATCCCCGGTTCGCAATCGACGATACCAGCTGGGTTGCGAAGCTGCTGCAAGGTCTCATTCAGCCAACTTCCAGACGTTACACGCGTCCATCCGGAGACTTCGGCGCTGGCGGCATCTTTACCAAGCGAAACGCCAGACAGCATTCTCATGCCCTGAATAAAATCGACTCCGCCACCAAACTCACGTTCCACATCGGTCCAGTGTTTCAATGCCTGCTTAAGCTTTTCCTGATCAACCTCAACCCATTTGCCTTTTAACAACGCCAGGCCGTCTGTCGCCTGCAGAATCTGGGCTCGCTCCGCGGCCGTTAACGGTTCTCCATTCAGAGCCAGTGAAACAGAAAAGTCGAGTATCCCGTCGATGCCAACCTGACTGCCATCCTTCTGCCCAATTTTCACCTGCACTTCGGGCCGGTTTGCCTGTCGCTTTTTCCACCAGTCAGGAAGTCGAACGACCAGGCCGGCCGCTTCCATGGATGGCACGGCTGTCAAAATTCGGTGTGCCTGGTTTATGGAAATAGCATGAGGCTGAAACAATTGCCGCGAATCCAGCATTTCACGAACCACCGCAACATCCTTTGAAGCAGTGACCACTGGACTCAACAAAGCCGCTAGCTGCTCCTGTTTTTTGTCCCCCGCATACTGTTTTAATGCTTCACCCAATGGAAGATGTTGAAGTTTTGATTTCGCCGACATGCGATGCGCATAGGTGGCCATAAACGCAAACGGACGATTTTCGTCTCGCTTGTTTTCGGCCAGGTGAAACGTAACTCGCCCCAACAGGTTCCACTGCGGATTCACCGTTTTCAGCCATGCAACCGGGCCACCCGCAAATCCAGTTGCAGTGGACAATGCGAACTGCTGAAGTTCGCTCCAAATGTTTTTCAACACATTGGGTGTAAGATATTCCAGCCCACGCATCGGCGGAGCATCCTGAATCAGTTCAATCAGTGCAAGTTCCTGCGGAGCGGGAATTGATTCAGCCACGTGCTTGCTGGCAGTCAATGCCGCCTGCAATTCTTCTTCACCAAGAGAACAGAGCCGGTGAAAAAACTGCTGCGAGAAATCTCGCCAGAAACCAAAGTCAGCGGGAAGCTCTGTCTGAGGCTTTCCGGAAGCCAGCAACAATAATCCGGCGCTGGCAGATTCCGAAAACGCCTGCTGCAACTGCAGTACAGATTTTTCTGAAAGTTCCACGACGGCCAAATCATCGACGTTGGCGCGCTGAACGATCAAATGTCCGGTGGGAGTGATGACCGGGTGAAGTTTCATTGGCGGGGAATCTGACTTTATGAACGCAACGTAGAAGTAGCCGGCCAAAGTGCCCAGACATTCAAAAACCGGAAAGCGTATCGAATTAAAGAAGCAAATTCGAATGACAACCGAAGCGTCGCACCGCCATTCGGTCATGCCACTTCATCAAGGCGAAAAACGGCTGTGGGACAGTATGTTTGAAGATTTTCACGGATCTTTTACACTGCCTCAAAATCATGGACGAACGTGAATTGATGACAAAACCCAAAGGTAAACAGGCAGAATCCAACAAGCTGCTGGAAACCATCGTTTCCGGTGGGCAGACCGGCGTTGACCGCGCGGCCTTGGACGCTGCGCTGGAAGCTGGTGTGCCAATCGGCGGTTGGTGCCCATTAGGACGTCGTGCTGAACGAGGCTCTATTCCCAAACGCTATCCGTTAAAGGAAACCACAGCGCGATCGTACACCGTTCGCACGGAATTAAACGTGACGGATTCAGATGGCACCTTGATAATTGTGCTGTCAAAGATTTCCAGCGGCACAAAATTGACTCTGGACCTTGCCCGAAAACACCAGAAACCGTTTTTTGTCGTTTACCTTAGGCCGGAAAGCAGCACAAATCTGTTTTCGGATGAGATTTCGCTGACTGAACAGATTGATTCAGTTGTGGACTGGATTCACGAACATAGAATCCGTGTCTTGAACGTCGCGGGGCCTCGCGGCAGTTCTCACAAAGACGTCTATGCCGAATCACGTGAATTTGTGAGCTTAATGCTGCAGCGGCCAGCAGTTGGTTGCTGACTACGATTCGACATGTGCACCTTGTCGAACCGGTCTCACATCCATCATCGCGCAAGATAACGGCAACACGTAGTGCGGCAGAAAAAGGGGAAGCAGTTTTCCCGAAACATCTTGCCGCAACATCGCAAAACACAATTCATCCACGGGTTCTGCCCGCCCCCTAGCTGAAAAAGAAATCTGAGACATGGCTGAACAGTACATCATGACCATTGAGGAGCTGACTCGTCACTACGACGAAAAAGAAGTGCTCAGCAATATCTGGCTGTCGTTTTATCCGGGAGCGAAAATTGGCGTACTGGGAGACAACGGCGCCGGCAAAAGTACGCTGCTGCGAATTATGGCAGGCGACGACAAAGACTATATGGGAACTGTCCGCCCGGCAAAAGGTGTCAAGATCGGCTATTTCCGTCAGGAACCACGCCTTGATCCTGATCAGACCGTTGGCGAATGCATCGAAGAAGCAGTTGCGGAATCTCGAGCGATTCTTGATCGCTTCAACGAACTCAGCATGAAGCTGGGCGAAGACATGTCGCCGGAAGAAATGGACAAGGTACTCAACCAGCAAGCCACCGTTCAGGACCAGATTGAAGCCGCCAACCTGTGGGAACTGGACCGCACGCTGGAAATTGCGGCAGACGCCATGAGACTTCCAGAAGCGGAAGCCGTCATTAAGAATCTTTCCGGGGGCGAAAAGCGGCGAGTTGCAATGTGCCAGCTGCTGTTGATGAATCCAGACATTTTATTGCTGGACGAACCCACAAACCATTTGGACGCAGCTTCCGTGGCGTGGCTGGAAAAATTCCTGCACACGTTTCCTGGAACCGTGGTCGCGATTACTCACGATAGATATTTTCTGGACAACGTTGCCGGCTGGATTCTCGAACTCGACCGAGGCAAGGGGATTCCTTACGAAGGCAACTACACTTCGTGGCTGGAACAAAAACAGAAGCGACTTGAACAGGAAGAACGCAGCGAATCACGTCGACAGAAAGAACTTAAGCGAGAACTGGAATGGGTTCGGATGTCGCCGAAAGCCCGCGCGACAAAAAACAAAGCTCGCATGGAACGTTACCAGGAACTGGCCGCTCAGGAATACGATATTCGCGACGGTGCAGCCCAGATTCAGATCCCAACGTCGCGTCCCCTTGGGCAGAAGGTTGTTATCGCCGACAAGCTATCGAAGTCGTTCGACGGTCGAAAGATTTTCGAAAACATGAGCTTCGATCTGCCTCCAGGCGGAATTGTGGGAATCATCGGCCCGAACGGTGCCGGCAAGACCACCTTGTTCAAGATCATTATGGGGCTGGAACAACCGGACAGCGGTACCATTACCGTCGGCGAGACCGTCGATATCTCTTACGTCGATCAGTCACGCGACGCATTGGATCCGAAAAAATCGGTCTACGAAGAAATTTCCGGAGGTGCGGAAGTTCTGGAAATCGGCAAAGCGAAAATCCACTCTCGCAGTTACTGCGGGCGATTCAACTTTAAGGGTAAAGACCAACAGAAATTTGTCGGCGACCTTTCTGGTGGTGAACGCAACCGAGTACACATGGCCAAGCTGCTGCGTTCCGGCGGCAACCTGCTGCTGCTGGACGAACCAACGAACGACCTGGACATCGAAACTCTGCGAGCATTGGAAGAAGGCCTGTCGTCATTTGGTGGTTGTGCGGTTGTCGTCAGCCACGATCGCTGGTTCCTTGACCGCATCGCGACTCATATTCTGTCGTTCGAAGGTGATGGGTCTGTGGTGTGGTGCGAAGGAAACTACCGCACATATGAACAGCAACGCAAAGAACGCCTGGGCGAAGGTGCGGATGCTCCGGTCGGCGGCAGATTCAAGCCGCTAAGCCGCTGATAGACGGCGACAGCTCTAACTGTTATGCGTACAACAATAACGCGACACTCTTCGGCGCTTGCAAGTGAAGCAGCCAAAGGGTGTCGCTTCTTTTTTGAATTGGGCGAAGACAAACATGACCGCGTTTGGCAAAACAAAAAGCCCGATGTGTTGAACATCGGGCCTGATGGCAAGATCAAGTTTGCGGCTGAACAAAGTTTGCAACATGATGACGCGGTAAGGCAGATGCAGGCGACCTGACAACGCGAACAGCTTCCAGCGGAAACTTCACGTCCGGCATCACTAGCCGCCAACAGCTTCGCGAAACGCAAAGCCATCAAGTCGCACAAGCTCCATAGGCACAGCCGAACCACGTCCGCGGGGAACGGAAAAACCATAGGCAACCACCGCACCTGACGTCAGTTCAGCGACATAAAGGACGCCGTTCGCCGGCTGGTTACCACCGCTGGCTCGAAGCTGAATTGGGCCACCGACCATCGAATACTTTGGCTCTGGTGTAGCAGGATTCACCTGAAAGTCCGCTGCCACGTTTCTTAAATAGGTATATGCAAAACCACCTGTCTGGCTGCTGATCACTCCACCTCGAAGAACGCCCGTCAGGTGGTCCAATACAAACACAGCTTCGCCGTCACCCACGGTTGTCACTGGAACAGTGGCCATTGAAAACTTGTCGTTACTATTTGCCGCGGCCGCATGAATGGTCTGCTGAGGCCGAAGCACCATAAATGCGGCGCCCAGAATAAAGCCAATAACAAGCATCAGGGCTGGAGACGGTTTTAGTGATTTCATTGTCTAACCTTTGTGAGATACAGTGCCGAATGGTGGCGGGAATGGTATTTCGTGTGACACACTGCAAAGATTGTAAGCAGAGCTGCTTGATTTAGCCAGATTGTGGTCAATGATCTGCGACTCTTGAGCCAATTGCTGGCGGAACATCGCAGCTGTGAAGACGCCTGCGGTATTCTGGTTCAGCCAGAATGTCTGGGAAATCTGCATCACCTTCATAGAATGATGCAGAGAAATCTCGCCCGAAATTTTGGAACACGGCAGGCAGTAACTATTTTAACAATGTGTCGAGCATTCTGCTGAATGTTCAGGAATCAGACTTAGCCTGCATCTGCGGCGGAATAAAAACGAACATGTCGAGTAGCAAAGAAAAAAGCGTTTCCACCGCCTGCGTGTGGCAGTCGATTCGTGAAACAGCTCTTCAGCGGCTTAAAAAAGAATCGACGCTGGCCAGCTTTCTGCACGCAACGATTTTGAACCACGAACGCTTTGAAGACGCGGTCAGCTTTCACCTGGCCGGAAAGCTGGATTCGCCATCCTTAACCAACATGCAGGTACGCGAAATTATCGATCAGGCATTAAGCAGCGACCCCGATATCAGCTGTGCGATTAAGGCAGATATTTTTGCTGTTCGAGAACGCGATCCGGCCATCAACTGTTGCCTGGTTCCTCTGCTGTATTTAAAGGGCGTGCATGCTTTAGCAAGCTACAGAATTTCTCACTGGCTATGGCAGGCTGGTCGCGAGCTTCTGGCGTTGCACCTGCAAAACCGAATATCAGAAACCTTCAACGTAGACATTCACCCGGCGGCAAAGATCGGCAAAGGCATTCTGATGGACCACGGCACCGGAGTGGTCATCGGCGAAACGGCAGTTATCGACGATAACGTGTCCATGTTGCATGAAGTGACTCTGGGAGGCACGGGCAAAGAAACAGGCGATCGCCATCCCAAAGTACGGAGCAATGTGCTGATTGGCGCGGGAGCAAAAATTCTTGGCAACGTCGTCATCGGCGAAGGTGCGAAGATTGGGGCAGGCAGTGTTGTACTGACAGACGTACCTGCTCACTGCACATTCGCTGGGGTTCCCGCTGTTCTGGTAGGACGCACCAATTGCGGAGCTCCTTCCATGGAAATGAACCACGGTATCGATATCTAAAACCGCCTCGTTTGAATCGTCATCGACTGTTTGCTTCGGCAGTAAAACCTGCTGAAGCGAACGTGCTAATGAACGCTTGCAAACACGTCGCCACGCTCCTGTTTGAAATCTTTAAGACGTACACTGCACCAGAATACATCCATGCCCGTTGACCTTCTGAAATCTGCCCGATGGCAAGCCACTGATCTTGGGCTACCCATGCCTGATGAGGTACACGCCGTTTCTGCGTGCCTGCCAACGTGGGATCACAACATCGGCTATGAAGAAGCTGACCCAACTGTCATTTCGGCTCTGCAGGCCGCCTATCCGCGATTCTGCCTGCACCCGCTTATCACGGAATTATGCGGCAAATCGATTGACAGCAACGAATTCGCCGGACTTCCCTTTGCCAGCCATAAAGCGGCTGAACGAGCGTTAAATTACGTTCAGTTCTATGGTGTTCGGGAAGCGAAGCTTGCTCCTCTACCAAAGCAATCCGCCTGTGGAGTTGCGGTTCCGCGGACACAGTTTGGACTCCTGAAGCAGTATTGGCAGCATGCGGGAGAAAACGTGTCTTCTCGCGTTGCTGAACTGATTCTTCAAGGGAAGTCAGCCAACTGCGGCCCCACAGCAGCTCGCTCTGCAGTAAAAAGCAAAGTGGCCCAGCTTCAAAATGCAGGCGATCACGATGTGTTTCTGTTCCCCTCCGGAATGGCAGCCATCGCCTGCGCATACAGAACTGTCCAGCGGCATCAATCAGGAAGCACGTGTCAATTCGGTTTTCCGTATGTCGATACGCTGAAGCTGCAGGAACGCTTACCAAATGCAAAACGTTCGTTCTTCCCCATTGGCAGCGACAACGATCTTGCTGAACTTCAGCGACAATGTCTCAGTAGCCCGCCGGTGGCAGTATTTTGTGAAGTGCCAACCAACCCACTGTTGGTAATTCCGGACATCCGACGACTGCGCGAACTGGCGGATGAATTTGGATTTCTGCTGATAATCGATGATACGCTGGGAGCATGCTGCAACCTGAACGTACTTCCATTCGCAGACCTCGCCGTTACCAGCCTGACCAAGTTTTTCAGTGGCTATGGAAACGTGCTGGCAGGATCTCTGGTTGTCAATCCGGAAGGTCGACACTCAGAAAAACTGCGAAATTTGATTTCTGGCGACTTTGAGGAACTGCTGGCTGATTGCGATGTGGAAGTGCTGCACCGCAATTCTCAGGATCTGCACCAAAGAATGGCGGCCATCAACAGTAATGCAGGCCAACTGGTTCAGTTTCTGCGACAACATTCTGCCATTGATCAGGTGTTTTATCCCGACAGACAGTCAGACAAGTATCATGCCGTAGCAAAACCGGACGGCGGTGGCGGTGGACTGCTGTCAATTGTCCTGAAGAAACCAGAACAGACCACTCCCCAGGTCTTTGACAGGCTGGAAGTTTGCAAGGGACCAAATCTGGGCACAAACTTTACACTCTGCTGTCCCTATACAATTCTCGCTCACTACACAGAATTGGATTTTGCCGAACAATGCGGAGTCTCTCGCTGGCTACTGCGAATCAGCGTCGGCACCGAACCCGTCGCTGAACTAATTCGGCGGTTTGAACGTGCATTCGGTAGTTAGCCTGCTGCGTTGTAAGTCACGTAAAATGCCAACGTAACCAAGCTACGTATTATTGATAAATAAGTCCTGGAGACTGTACGTCCACACACTGGGCTTGTGAGTTTGTGTTAACAATCACACGTCGCCAAGTGTCTTAAGAGAATCGCCGAGCAACTGGTCGATCATTTCGGCCCAAACGGCATCAGGAGTTGTTTGTTGCTGACTCTGCACCAACACCGCCACCTGGTTTTCAGCAGGACGTTCAGATTCTGCAGCAACTGTTGGCTCCGTCGCCGAATCTTGCTGTGCCATTTCAGCCGGCACCACTTTGTTAGCTGTGAATTCAGGCGCGTTGATACCTGCCAGTTGAATCTCCAGTTCAACCGCTCGACCATTAATCCCAATTTCACCTTCTGATTCAACTTCCGCGTTTGCCGAAGTACTGGCAATCGTGAAGTCGATCCCGGAACTCCAGGTTCCTGGTGTTCCACCCGAGTGTATAGCCCGCACCCATGCTCGATAATTTCCCGCTGGCAACTGCGAGGCTGGTGTGAAGGAAATATCTGTGAGCGAGGTTTCGTAAATAAACTTATTGGTCCCTGTTGATTGATTGTTCACCCAAAGTTCGTACCGGATGGCACCAGAGACGGTCGTCCATGCGAACAACGCATTGGCGGCGGCTGTTGATGCCCCCGGAAGTGGACTTACCATCGTGGCATTGCTGGCGGCCAGAATTGTCAGATTGAAGTCCGAACTCCAGGATGACAGTGTTCCCGCCCCATTCACGCTGCGCACTCGAACTCGGTAAAGCCCTGGAACAAGCGGGTTGGTTGGTCGGAACGTAGTCGTCGTGATTCCCTGAGCAGTCATGAAGGCCGTTTGAGAATTCGTTACGTCATCAATTTCAATCTGGTAAGAAGCAGCGTCAGTAACTGCGGTCCATGTAATCGTGGGTACGGAATTCGTCGTATTGTGGACGGGGGCGGTAATTGCCGGCGTTGAGTTCGTTTCCTGAATTGTAAATTTCCGGGCGAAGGTCCAACTGCTCACCGGCGAGGCTCCGTTGTATGCTCGCACCCACACGCGATAATTCCCCGGCAGCATGGCCGACTGGGGCGTAAACGATGGTGACTGCACGTTGTTCTGCAGAATCGTTGCGTTAATTGCCCGTGTGTCGTCGTTCACCCAAACTATATAGCGTGTTGCAGTATCGACCGATGTCCACGAAATTGTTGGTCGAGTTGAATCGGTTTGAGCAGCTGGAGAATAGAGTTCAATCGCCCCAGTGGATGTCGCAAGATTAAAGCTTCGATTCGCTGTCCCCAGCAAAGCCGTCCCGTTGTACGCTCGCACCGTTGAGGCGTATCCGCTGACGGCCGCAAGAGATTCCTCCAGAGAAAAAGTATTGTCTGTAATGAACTGCTGCGTTTGAAGCAGTGTGCCGTTCAGCCTGATATCCAATTCATAGTGGCTGGCCCCGGAAACGGTGCTCCACACAAACGTTGGCGCCGTATTAAGAGATAAATCCACCGGTGCCCAAATTGTCGGAACGGCAATGGAATCGGCCACAGTGAATTCCAGTGGAGTGCTCCACGTTCCAATCGCCGTGGTGCCATTGAATGCTCGCACCCACGCACGATACGACGATGACGGCAACGCGTCGGTTGCGGCAAACACGGTATCCGTCAGCCCGGAACTATGGATGACTCGAGCAATTCCGTTCACAACATCGTCAACCCAAAGTTCGTAACGATTCGCTCCCGTAACTGATGTCCAACTGAATATCGGCAACGGATTTTCAGATTTTGCTGACGGAACGGTAAACTGAGCCTGCCCGGTAACCTCCAAAACCTGGAAGTAGACGGGGGCACTGCGGGCAAAGCCTTCGCCGGTGATATACCCAGCATAACTGCCAGCGGGGAGGGCGGTTTTCGGAGTAAACGAAGTGCCAGTCAGCCCGGTCGCTTGAATCACGTTGACCGTGCTGGTTGTCAGGTTATCGACTTCCAGAACATAGCTCGCTGCGTTCATTGGCAACCATGCAAACGTTGGTGCAGTGTTGGTGCTGCCGGCCACCGGATCCGTCAAAACACTGGTGCCACTGTTTGCCAAAGTAAAACTAACTGCGGAGCTCCATGTTCCAAGCGCTGCGCTGCCATTAAATGCTCGCACCCACGCGGTGTAAGTATCCGCAGGCAAGCCTGTTATTGGCGTGAACGAAGTTGACGTCAACGACGATTGATGCACGATTCGTTCTTTGGCACCACCGTTCACCCACAGTTCATAGCGAGTTGCCGTTGCAACGGGCGACCATGCGATGGTCGGTCGACTGTCTATGGAAGAACCAACAGGATCAGTGATGATCGGATTCCCTGTCGTTTCGAAAATCGCAAAGGAAATCGGATCGCTGAAGGGCAGGAACGATGTTCCGTTATGCGGGCGATAACGCCAGCTGTAAACACCAGCTGGCAAAGCTTCTGCGGGGCGGAACGACGTCGTTTTGAGTTCACTTTGCAGAATCACCTGAGACTGGCCGGTCGACAGGTTATTCAGTTCAAGTTCATATCGAACAGCACCCGCTGCGGAAGCCCAGTTAAACGACGGCAGGCTGTCGTAAGCTGTTGCCTGAGTAAGAATGGTGATGGAATGATCTTCGACTTCGCCATTCGCTGCCGCCCCTGTGGGAGACGCAGCTGCGGTGTCTGTGCTGAGACGGAATCTCGCAAATGTGCTGCCCGCTGAGCCAACGGCAGATGCCGCAAAGTTCAATGACACGGTGCCATCGTTGGTGCCTGCCGGAACGGTAACACTGGCGCGTTCGCTGGTTTCGAACACACCGTTGGCATTGAAGTCAACCCAGCCGTAAAGCGTAGCAGCGCTGGCAAGCGTGTTGGTCACGTTAACCTGAATCGTGCCAGCTGCGCCTTCAACCAGATACAAACTGGCCGAAAGTGAAAAATCTTCGTCGTCGGAACCTGTCGTGTCATCTGCAGTTGCTGTCGAATTTTGTTGATTGCCATCGTCACCGTCAACGGTCGCTCCGATTCTTAGCCCATTCACAATGGCATGACTGGGGCCATTGTCGGCAATGCGAGTTTGATAGTTTCCGGCACCTGTTCCTGCAGTTGCATCAGGTGCGTCGCCGTAATCCGTTGGGCCGGCCACAGCGGTGATATCCCAACCAAGGTCGTCAAGTGCCGCCCAGTCCAGGTCAGTGAGATGCTTCCGGGTGCCGGTTGTTAAATTCGGATCAAGAGCAACTTCCTGAGTGGTGCTGGTTCCCGGAAGCGTGCTGGCTGTGTTGGGAGCGAAATGGCCGCTGTCAAGGTTTCCAAACTGATCCGTATTCATCGGAATCGGCCCACCAAACGATGCCACGGACTCAGTTCCAATGAACTGCTTGGAACTGTTAATCTTGTTTTCGAACGAATCAGCCGTGCCAAGGCCCAGCACGTGCCCGAGTTCGTGCAATGCAACAGAATAGAAATCGTTCTGTCCGGTGGTTGGAGGATCCAGGCTGAAGTTCCAGGTAGACGCGTTGTCGAATGAAATGGTGCCACCCCATAGCGAATAGTCCGTGTCAGTTGTTCCAGTCGGATCGACGCCGGTTTCGCCACGAGTCTGCAGGTTTTGAACGAACGCCGGACTTGCCGACGCGCTAAACCCGCCTGGCCCGCCAAGCCCAAGTCCCGACGTCAGGTCACGACCTCCCACATAGACAATTATTGTATTGGCCGGAACCTGCAGATTACTAAGATTTACCTGGCCATTCGTTGACGGGTTATTAAACACAGCCGTCCAGGTGTTTGTGCCGGACGGAGCAATAGCGGTCAAATCGTCTGTAATGCGAGCTTCGTAAACCGAAGCCACCGCTTCAAGCACATCGCGCCGACCTTGCGGGTTTAAGAAGCCTGTGGAGTCGTAGGTGTAGTCGAAGACGATATCGATAGTCAGCAACAGGCGTTCTTCCAGATTTTCCACCGCAACAGCCGCCGGAACTCGGCCCACAATTCCGCTGACGGTTCTTAGTCGGCGCCTTGATGAGGCACCGCGTCCAGTGAAATTTCGGATGATCGATTCCAAACGATTCAATGCAGAGCCCATTTCAGTTTTCACTCTTCTTTGGAAGTGTCAGCGTTATCCACCAGCAGCACACCAACGGAATCTCACTCACGCAATTAGACGAATTACCTAAGTTTAACCAACCGTTTCGTTTCAGGGCAATTCCAAGGTAAAGCGGCTGCGTGAAAGCCGACGACTGTCAGGTTGGGCAAGTTGTGAGCACCAGGCGTTTATACTTTAACTACCGCGAGCAAGGCCAATTCAGGCACTGGATCGCCGAACCCGAACTGCAGGAAACCAAAGCCGCATGAAACCAGGCCCGACGAAAATTCACCATGATGACCGTTTTGGATTCTTCAATGAAAACTCAATCCTGATTCATTAACCTTCGCCACTTGCGCGCCTCGACCAGATGTGAACACTGACAGAATCTGTTCGACGGGTGCTTCCGGTTTTATACTTCGCGTTTTCAGGAATCAATTTCAATGCCCGCTCCACTGGTTGTCGAATCTGTTGCCCGGCGATTCGGCGAAATGGTTGCTCTTTATTCTGCGAGCCTGGAGTTGCGTTCCGGAGAACTGCTGGCACTTCTAGGGCCCAATGGAGCTGGAAAGACCACACTGATTCGCTCCATTGCCGGACGACTAAAAACAGATTCCGGCACCATCGATGTTCAGGGAATCCCGCAGGTCGCTGGCGGTTCCGCCAAGGTTGCCGTTCATCTGGGAGTGATTCCACAGGAAATTGCGTTGTACGATACGTTAACGGCGGTCGAAAACCTGCAACTGTTTGGTTCAATCTTTGGCGTTCCGAAGTCGGAACTTGCGGAACGAATTGAATGGGCGCTCGAATGGACAGGACTTGCAGATCGCAGTCACCAACCCGTGAAAGAGTTTTCCGGTGGCATGCAGCGGCGTTTGAACATTGCTTGTGGAGTGCTGCACAAACCATCGGTGATTCTGCTGGATGAACCGACCGTGGGAGTCGACCCGCAAAGCCGCGAACGTATCTGGGAAATGCTGCAAAGACTCAAGTCCGACGGCGCTTCAATTATGTTGACCACCCATCAACTGGATGAAGCTCAGCAGGTCGCCGATCGAATCGTGATTATCGACCATGGCACCACAATCGCTGCCGGCACATTCGACCAATTGGTACAGGCGACAATCGGCAGCCAGCGTCGTGTGGTGCTGCGGCTGTCCGGGCCAATCGAAAATCTGCCAGCCGGCTTTTCCAATGCTGGCGAAAACGCCGTGGAATACCGAGTCCAAAATGTCGCTTCAGAGCTGCCAGCAATATTGGCGCTCATCGTCCCGTCGGGGTTACAAGTGGAAGACATTACGATTCATAGCCCGACGCTGCAGGCCGTGTTTCTGCACTATACCGGGCGAGAACTTCGAGAATAGCTTTCGCTGCCAGACGGTGTTTCAGGAATTCCAGACAAGATTTCAGGACGTATGAAAATGTTAATGCCAATGCTGAAAGCTCAATGGACAAACCTCCGTCGAGATCGTCTGGCTTTGTTTTTGGTCTTCATTCTGCCGGTGATCTTCTTCAGCGTGTTTGCGATAATTTTCGGCGGCGGGGGAAGCGGCGGCAGCAAACCGGTTAATTTGAAAGTTGCTTTTCTGGATCTGGACCAAACCAAATCGTCCTCAGCGATGTTAAAAACGATCCAGAATCTGGAATCCGTCGATGCGTTTGCAGCCACCGCCAACGATGGAATTCAACCCGCTGACGAAGAACAAATATTACGGTTAGTTCGCACCAACAAAGCCGACGCCGCAGTCATTCTGCCCAAGGGACTGGAAGCTTCAATTGCCAGCTTTGGCGGAACTCGCCCAGCCGTACAGGTGATCTACGACTCAGCCAATCCAATCGCCCAGAACATGTTGTCGGGAGTTCTGCAGGGCGCAGCATTCAGTGCTGCTCCTGAAATGCTGGTTAAAAATGGGCTTGGCCAGTTTAAGACATTCGGCGGCCCGTTCTCTGCTCAACAGGAAGCTGCCTTAGAACTGATGACAAACTTTGTGAACCCTGCATCATCGCCAGACAACAACGATGATACACAGGCTGGCACCCAATCAGCCGCCAGTGGGCTTTCCATGAACAACGGGCTAGTAAAAATTGAAACCATTTCGGCTCAGAAGGCGAGTTCAAAAAACAGCAGCGGACAAACCAAATCCATGGTGGCCTACTATGCGGCAGGAGTTGCCGTGATGTTTCTGATGTTTTCCATGGCCGGATCCGCGTCGGCATTGTTGGAGCATCAGGAAAAGGGGACGCTGGAACGTTTGATTTCCGGCCAGATGTCGATCACTCAACTGATTATGTCGCATTGGACGTTCTTTGTCCTGACTGGAATCGTTCAGCTGACCGTAATGTTTGGCTTCGCCGCATTGGTGTTTAAAGTCGACTTATCGCAGCTATCCGTTTTAGTGGGATGCATTGTGATGGGCGTTGTTACAGCCATGGCATCGGCCGGCTTCATCATTATGCTGGCAACGTTATGCCGTTCGCGGAAACAGTTGGAGAGTGTTTCAACAACCGTGATCCTGATCATGTCAGCGTTTGGAGGCAGCATGGTGCCTCGACCTTTTCTTCCCCAGTTCATTCAGGACACTTCCAAGCTGACATTTAACGGCTGGGCCCTGGACGGCTTCCTGAAGGTCCTGTGGTACTACGACCCAACGCAGAATATTTTCAGCGTTTTGAAATGGCACATACTCACCATCCTGCTAATGGCTGCCACGTTTTTGCTAATTGCCAACTGGCGAGCCAAACGCTGGACAGTGGCGTAGACTCAAGTTCGATCAGATTGTCGCCATATTGCTGAACGCGGCAGCAGAAGCGATCCTGGCATGCGCAATTGAATTAGCGCGTGAGTTACGCGAATGAATTCATGGAACAACACCCCGAACTTGCCACAGAGCGTCGTTTTTGAATCAGCATTTTGTGTTCCCGCATCCATAGTCGTGGCAACGATCATACGAAACTTTTACGGTTAAGACATCGATGCCTAACAAGGGCTGCACCCTTGACCCAGTGGCGTGGTGATCGGCAAGACATGGGACGTTCTAGTCGCCGAGCCGCTCCGTTGTCGCTATCACCAACATGCGCGCACCGTGCGTGCATCATTTTGAATAAGACTCTGAAGACCAGTAGCCACCACGTAACAACAGACTCAGCAGGCGTGGTCATCACGCAAAAGTCGGAAGACGTCCGAACGCAAACCGCATCCGCAGCCAGTTATCGGTGAACTACGGAAGCGACCATGAACGTAACGCACAACGATCATGATCGGTCGCTGCTCACCAGAAGCTACAGCGAATGACACTGACTTGTCGCCGCGAAGTAGGCTTTTCGGCTAGCTATTCGTGTTTGGCGCGAGTCACAACCGTCTACGCCTTTTGGTGAATTGCTCTAAACCGATTCTTTCCGTCTTAACAGCCAACACAACAACGTGGAAACACACACCCGGTGCTGGCTCACAGCGTTTGGTCGACGCGAACACACAACGATAGCAGTGCGTTTAGTTCACTCATGCGTGCGCACTTTCATTGCATGTGGCCGACACTGATTTGGCACGTTGCCACCTGGCCAGAACACACTGTCTTAGAAATTGCGGCTTAAGACCGCACAAAACCCGAAGCCGGATTGCATTTGAAGACAGAGTCCAAAATTTGGCACGACCATTGCAACCTTCTCTCCTTGAACGGTCTGTTTCCACTCAGAGCCAGATCGGGCAAACCGATAGTCCGGTGCAGCGCACTGATACTATCTTCACACGGATAAGTGCCTTAACGGCACAAGTATTCCAGCAGGGTCACCGTGCGAAAGTTCTCATTCTGTTTTGATCTGTATTTACTCATATTAAGGAGTGTTTAGATGAAACTTCGGATCGCACGCGGGTTTACTCTTATCGAACTGTTGGTGGTGATTGCCATCATCGCAATTCTGATTGCTCTGTTGTTACCAGCAGTCCAGCAGGCTCGAGAAGCCGCCAGACGCACTCAGTGCAAGAACAATCTCAAGCAATTCGGTCTGGCTTTGCACAATTACCACGACACCTTCGACCTGTTTCCATATGGACACCAGCAGGAACTTTACGCTGGTCAGACAAAACGCAGAGACTCATGGTTTCAAAGAGTACTTCCGTACCTTGAACAAGCGAATCGATACAGCCTTTACGAAGGCTATGCAAAAATTGACCCGTACCAGGGCGAGTACATTCATCGCATCACCAACCAGGACATCGTTGGGCCCATTCCCGGTGCATCGTGCCCTTCAGATCCGAACTCCCCCGGACGCGGCGGCAACGGAGGCACGGTTGCTTTCCAGAGTAACTATGCTGTTTGCGCTGGCATCGGACAGGCCAGAATCATCGATCCTACCACAAACATCATCACGGCCACTAACAGAAACGTTGCCAACACCACGTCTGGTACAGGGCTGTTTTACATGAACTCAAAGAATGGCATCAAAAACTGCAAGGACGGTTCATCAAACACTTTGCTGATAGGGGAAGGCATTATCCGAGACAACTCGAAGGGTGCCTGGGGCGGACTCGGTGGACACTGGGGCGGAGCACCTCATGGAGCTTTCGCATTTTCCACAGCAGAAGTACCCAACACTTCAGTGCCTGACCGAGTTTACAGCTGTAAAGAAACGCTTGTCACTGGAGCTCCCAATCGAGCACCTTGTGAAAACGGCAACTCTGGCGGCCTGGCAGGCCGTTGGAACTTTGCAAGAAGCTGGCACACGGGCGGGGTGCAGGTAACTCTGGCAGACGGCTCTTCGCGTTTTGTGTCAGAAAACGTTGACCTGCAGACATGGATGAAGCTCGGCATGCACAACGACGGACTGGTCATTGGTGAATTCTAGATTCGTTGCACGCGACAAGAACTAAGCATCGGGATGCAGCTTGAGTGCACCATCTGCAGTCAAGCTGCACGCCCGAACACTGTTGAGAATGTTTGCAGAACACTCGCAAGCAGCTCAAAACGCGACACGACAGCAATCTCCGCAGCCGCACAGGTTGCGCGAATGCGACATATTGACTTTTAACTCAACAATGAATGGTGTTTTGATGATTTCCAACAACTGCGTCAGTAAACACGTTCGAAAATGCTTGATGCTTGGGATGACGATTGCAGTCGTTCAATTGGCTGGTTGTTCAGATTCTGAGGAAGGTCCTCAGTTATACGACGTCAGCGGAACTGTCTCATTTGACGGAGCTCCCCTGGAAACGGGGCGAATTCTGTTTAAACCCAAGGATGGAAGTGGATCGTTTTCTGCGGAGATCACCGACGGCGAATACAGCCTGGAAACAGCACCAGGCCAGATGACTGTGGAGATCACAGCTTCACGAATCATTCCCGGAAAGTTTACGTCAGCCAGTCCGGACGAAGAGCCACAGCCCGTCGGTGAAATGTATATCCCTGAGACATACAATTCGAAAACGAACTTGCGAGCAGATATCACAACCGCTGGCGAAAACACGTTCGCGTTTGATTTGAAGTCCAGTTAGCGCAGAGCCGCGATCAGCTTCGAGACCGAACACGACTTTCGACAAATGCATCCACGGAATGAATGCTCTCAACAACACGCAAGCGAGAGCCGCATTCAGTCCGGTCGAAGTCCATCACCAAACACCCTCGTGCAAATTGCTCCCGGTTGGCTTAGCCGGTTACCCTGAACAATCGGGTAGAAGCTTGACTCCGGACGCGATATGATGAAGCCACTAATGCCAGAGAAAATTCTCAGGCATGATTTTCGTCAACTCTAATGCGCGTCTGGAATTTGCGATGTTCAAGCCTGTGATAATTACAATAGCCGCCTTGGCTGCCACTCAATCCTTTGTAATGGCGGCGGATATCGGCAGCGAAGCACCTGCCTGGCGGTACCTTCAGGGAGTTGATGGTAAGCTTCACAACCTTTCGGATTACGACAAAGACGAAATTGTGGTTGTTGCGTTTTTGTGCAACAAGTGTCCGTGCGTCAAAGGTTATGAGGCTCGCTTCAATCGTTTCACAGAAGAGTTCGGAAAGCAGGGGGTCAGGTTTGTTGGAATCAACAGCAGCATTGGTGAACTGGAAAACCTGAACACCATGAAGCAAAGAATGTCCGACGGTAAATTAAAATTTGATTACCTGCGTGACGAAACTCAAAAGGTTGCTCGCGGTTTTTCAGCGACATCCACACCGCACGTATTCATCCTGAACAAGCAACGTCGCATCGTGTACTCGGGCGCTTTCGATGATAATCGCAGCGAGTCCGCCGTTACGAAAAACTATGTTGTTGATTCTGTAAACGCGATGTTGAATGGTAAACCCGTCCCCGTTGAAAAGACTCAACAGTTCGGCTGCACCATTACCTATCGATAGACACGTGCCCAGCAGATTTGACTGCGGATGAATTGCGTGCATCGACGGAGAACATCCAGCGACCGCAGTTTGGCAACTCGCAATCGTGACAAGCGGTGTCAAACCGCTTGACCTCGCCTGTCACGGAGCGATTGGCTGCCTGGTATCCCGGCGCTCGGGGCTAACGCGTTGCACAGTTTTCAATTTGTGTGGCTTCGCACGCTGTGTGCTGAACCGGAGCTGTTGCCATCGTCGCGGGAATCCCTGCGTTGAAGACCGCGTGTGTGACCGCCGGGGATTCCGATGAATGCCGGAACATTGTCAGAAATGGGTGGTTCGCTCCAACACCGCCCGTCTGGCATCCGCTAAATGTCACGCACATCATAATTGCCGTGACCAGTTTCATTGTCTGTTTGCATTTCCATCCGTGTGTACTCATGACATGTCTCCTTTACGTCATCCATCCTCCAACATGCAGAAATCAGCTCTTCCATGCGTCTGCGTCAAAGTCACGATCTTGTGACTCACTATCTGTATAGAACGCTTGAACCTGGCAAATGTCGATTGAAAATTCTTTCAATCCGCCGCTGAAGGCACTGCTCGATTACGCCAAGCTGCCTAAATCGGCAAGTTTTCCCGGTGTGAGTGGTAAACGGCAGCTCCTGCAACGCTCAATTCGCTGCCAGCGAGAGTGTGAAGCCAATGCGTGCACCGGTCGTGGTTCCGCCGTGTCATTCGCCACGAGACAGACCGTTTTGCGGGGAATTGCGATGATTTATTACCTTTTGTTGGTTCCCGAATCATCAGCAACCAGACAAAAATGAACTTCTCGCTGCCGAGACAAAGTGGAAACGAACGGAAAACGTTGGGAGTTTTGTAAAATCAGCATGAATCGCTCTTTTATGCCAAAAATCGCGTCGATAGGATGCCGACTTCGATTTCGGAGAGCGTGGCAACATGCGCTTTGGAAAATCGGACCGAAGAACGCAATCTTTCGGCGATGAAGTTGGCTGAGAACCACAAGTCTCAGCAAATACAGAATTTCGGACAGCTGCTCTTAAAGTGGCTGGTCGGTCTGTTGTAAAGCTGTCTGGCGGGTGTGAGATTCTGGTGGATCACCTGATTGCTGACAGACAGCTTCCCATAAGACGTAATTTTCTGTGCGGATGTTCCGTACAGCACATCACTTTTGTTTAGAGTCCCGCTCAAACAGGATCGGGCTCAACACTCAGGACGGTTGGAGAAATGGCTGACCTTAGTCGCGTTCGCAACATTGGAATTTCCGCGCACATCGATTCAGGAAAGACGACCCTGACAGAGCGAATGCTCTTTTATTGCGGTCGTATTCACAAGATTCGGGATGTGAAGGGCGGTGACGGCGGCGCAACCATGGACCACATGGATCTTGAGCGTGAACGCGGAATCACCATCACTTCAGCAGCAACTCACGTTGACTGGAAGAACGATGGCCTGAAAATCCCACTTCACGGTATCAACATTATTGACACACCGGGACACGTTGACTTCACCGTTGAAGTGGAACGATCTTTGCGCGTACTGGACGGAGCGATTTTGGTTCTGTGTTCAGTCGGTGGCGTTCAGAGCCAGTCGCTGACGGTAGACCGCCAGATGAAGCGATATGGCGTACCTCGCATTGCTTTCATCAACAAGATGGACCGTACTGGAGCGAACCCAAATAAAGTTATGGAAGCCATGCGTTCGAAGCTGAAGGCCAATGCTGTGCCACTTCAGCTTCCCATGGGACTTGAATCAAACTTCAAGGGAGTTATCGACCTGGTCTTGATGAAGGCCGTTACCTGGTCTGGAGACGACGGCGAAGTTGTTCACCGCGATGAAATTCCAGCCGAATATGCAGAAGCCGCTGCTGCAGCTCGAACGGAAATGCTTGAATCACTTTCGCAGTTCGATGATGAACTGATGGAACTGCTTCTTGAAGAAGGCGAACCAACGGTTGAGCAGGTGCGAAAAGTCATTCGAACCGCCGTTGTCGCTCACCAGATCACTCCGGTTTTGATGGGGTCTGCCTTCAAAAACAAAGGCGTTCAGGAAGCTCTTGACGCCGTCACGATGTACTTGCCTTGTCCGACCGAAGTTGACGTTTACGCAAACGACAACAGCAAAGAGGCTGTGGTCGATGCAGAAGGTAAGGCACCACAGGTACTGTTGAGCAACAACGACAAAGACCCAATGGTTGCCATGGCCTTCAAAACCGTGGTAGAAGCATTCGGTCAGCTGACGTACATGCGAATTTATCAGGGCGTCATCAAAAAGGGTGAAACCTATTTGAATGCTCGAACGGGTCAATCTGTTCGATTCGGGCGTTTGGTGCGTATGCATGCCAACGATCGCGAAGATATTGACTTCGGCGCTGCCGGCGACATCATTTCGGTGGTTGGCGTGGACTGTGCTTCAGGCGACACGTTCGTAGCACAGGGCCTGGAATTGTCGCTGGAAAATATCTATGTGGCTGAACCAGTGATTCGTCTGTCAATTGAGCCAGCAAAGCGAGAAGACGCAGACAAACTGAGCAAGGCTTTGGAACGCTTCCGACGTGAAGACCCAACATTCCACGTTCTTAGCGATGAAGAGACCAACGAAACGCTGATCGCGGGAATGGGACAGCTTCACCTGGACGTTTACGTTGAACGCATCAAACGCGAATACAAGTGCGAATGCGTGATCGGCGAACCTCGAGTTTCCTACAAAGAACGCCCAACCAAGATTGTGGAATTCAACCACAAGCGAAAGAAGCAGTCGGGTGGTTCCGGTCAGTACGGTCACGTTGTCGGCATCATGGAACCTCTTCCGGAGGATTCTGAAGTCAACTACGAGTTCGTCGATGAAGTCACCGGAGGCCGTATTCCTCGTGAATTCATCAAGCCTTGTGATCAGGGTTTCCAAAGCCAAATGGACAAAGGTCCATTGGGCGAATACGAAGTTGTCGGCGTGAAGATTCGTCTGCAGGACGGAAGCTACCACGACGTCGACTCGTCGGACATGGCGTTCAAACTGTGTGCTCGAGAAGCCATGCGAGAATCGATTCTGAACAAGGCCGGCATGGCGTTGCTGGAACCGATCATGACGCTGGAAATCGAAACTCCAGATGAATTCCAGGGAGCAGTCGTTGGTCACTTAAGCAGCAAACGCGGAATCGTCAATTCATCAGAAGTGACTGACGGAACGTGTATCATCGTTGCTGAAGTGCCTTTGGCCGAAATGTTCGACTATGCCAACGAAATCCGCTCAATGACCCAGGGTAAGGGCTCATTCAGCATGGAATTCAAGTGCTACCGCCAAGCTCCCAAGAACATCATGGAAGACGTTCTGGAAAAACGACGCAAAGAAAAAGAAGCTAAGAAGAAATAATGGTGACTGCTTAGCAGTCGCTGTTTAAGAACGCTTAATGGCTCGGGAATCCAAAGATTCCCGAGCCATTTTTTTTGCGCGATGTCCAAACACCTGACACTCAGCAAGCCAAATGCCCGCTTGACAAGACTCCTGCAATCCTGAAACATTGCCCCTAAGAATAAAAAGCGGTGGATGGCCCAAGTTTTCAGTTCGCTTTGTCGATTCTTTTCATCGTGCGACGCTTACGCGCGGCGAGCTGTCGTCGTATACTTTTCTTCACTTGAAAACCTCCCTGAGTCACGATGTTGCTTGATCCGGAAATCAAACAAACACCGGAATTCACCGGAGGTTTTCATCTTTCAGTCAATTTACAGAATCCAGCTACGCTGGTTTAAGGGCTAGCAGCGTGTCCGGATACCCGTTTCCCCCTGGATATCATTGATGAAATG
>CALFSX010000128.1 GCA_937916515.1 uncultured Planctomycetaceae bacterium
ATGAAGTTCACACAGGCGTATGCGTGCAGTGTCTGTTCACCGACGCGTGTCAGTCTGATGACGGGACTCAATGCTGCCCGGCATCGTGTCACGAACTGGACACTTAAAAAAAACGCCAGCAACGATCGAGGACATGCGAAGCTCGAATTTCCACAATGGAATGTCAATGGCCTCAGTCCCCAGCCGGGCATCGAACGTACTGTCCACGCAAAAGCTCTCCCAGCGTTCTTGCAGGAAGCTGGTTACCGCACAATCCACGTCGGGAAGGCTCACTTCGGAGCGATTGGGACGCCCGCAAGCGATCCACGGACCATCGGCTTCGATGTCAACATCGCCGGCCATGCGGCGGGTGGTCCCGGCAGCTTCCTTGGAAAGCAAAACTTCAGTGCGGAATGGAGGAACGCAGATCGCGTTTGGGACGTGCCCAACGTGGAGAGTTACCACGGCAAGGACATTTTCCTGACGGAAGCTCTCACGATTGAGGCCAACAAAGCCGTTGACGCGACCGTCGCTGCCGACAAGCCATTCTTCCTTTACATGTCGCACTACGCAATGCACGTCCCGTTTGCCGCCGATTCCCGGTTTTACCAGAAGTATCGCGATGCTGGCCTCGATGATACGGAATCCATGTATGCCGCGATGGTCGAAGGAATGGACAAATCACTGGGCGACATTCTGGCCAACGTCGAACGGCATGGTTTGTCCGACCAGACGATCGTGTTGTTCATGTCCGACAACGGCGGGTTGAGTGCGCACGGTCGCGGCGGAAAACCTCACACGCACAACAAACCACTTTCCAGTGGCAAGGGCTCGGCCCACGAAGGTGGCGTCCGTGTGCCGATGATCGTGGCTTGGCCTGGCGTCACCTCAGCCGGTTCCGTTTGCCAGCAGCCCGTGATCATTGAGGACTTCTTCCCCACGGTTCTGGAAATGGCCGGTGTTCAGCCCGCTAAGCAGGTTGGTGGCGTCGTCGACGGCCGAAGTTTCGTAAACCTACTGCGGGGCGAACAGGACGAGTCTCGCAAGGACCGTCCACTGTTCTGGCACTTTCCAAACAACTGGGGTCCCAAGGGACCCGGCATCGGCCCCTCCAGCGCCATCCGACTGGGCGATTGGAAGCTGATCTACTACCACGAATCGCAGCAGTACGAGTTGTTCAACATGGCCGAGGACATGGGAGAACAAATCAACCTGGCTGAAAAGCAAACGGATGTGCGAGAGCGCCTTGCGGCAGAACTCGGCGAGCACTTGGCGTCCATGAAAGCTCAAATGCCGATTGTTAAGGCTTCAGGAGAGGCCGTGCCGTACCCCGACTCGGCTGTGCCGGCCGCCAAAAACCACTGACTTGTCTGAAGTATTGATGGATAACGTGGTCGAAATGCCGAATTTCGATAACGCCAGAAGGTGGCGTCAGGGCTTCCGCTTCGTCACTTCCGAGCCGCTTCGATTGCATTCAATCTTCGGCTGTAGTGGGCCGCTGGGGACGTTCCGGCTTGCCATCAGTTGATAGCGGGGCTGATTGACTGTTGGCATTTGCGGCGTCTTTCCGAAATCGGTCCTCTGCGATTTCACGTTGACGAACTTTTTCGTTATCAGCCAACGGTGCATCGTCTGGGACAACTTTGAATTGCTGCTGATCAGCGGTATCAATCGGCTCGTCATGTGTTTTTGCCGACTCAATACCGTCAGCAATGCAGTATAAATTCGTTGAACTCCGCACGACCATTCGACCGGCGCTGACCGCCGGAGTTCCCCAGAACGCCTCAGTCTCTGTCGTCATCTCATTGACGGCCAGTAACTCCGTCTTCTCTCGCAACTTGAAGACATACATCTGCCCGCCCGCGTTCAGGTAAAACAGTCGATCACCGACAACAACGGGTGACGCGTAATCGAGCGAACCAAAACGAGCGTTTCCAGTTTTCTTGAAGTTCTGCAGGCGGATCTGTTCGAGACGATCACCCGTGTTGGCATCCACGACTGTCAGAATGCCGCGTGAAACCACGTAGAGTTTTGACTGATGCCGAACTGGTGTTCCATACGTCGCACTGGCCGAACTGGTCCATACAGGGCTTGTGTCGGTTCTGCCTTCTTTGGCCTTGATATCCAACGCTACACTTCCGGCCCCTTCACCAGAAAAGGCAAACACTCGATCGCCTTGGGAAATCACACTTGTATAGGCCTGCTGCGAACTGGTGGCATCGGCAAACCAACGTAGCCTACCGCTTTTCGGATCGAGTCCCCAGAGTTCCCGGGCAACCAGCATCACAACATCTGTTCGAACTTCATCGACCTGAACGAGGGTTGGTGTTCCCCACATACCGTCCAGCCCCGTAGCATACTGCTGCCATCGCTTTTCTCCGCTTCTCTTATCAAAGCCGATGATTGATTGACTTTCAGCTGCGGCCGTCACAATCACGGTGTTCTCGTGAACAATCGGACTCGACGAGGAGCCCCATCTGGGTGGATCAGATTCTTTGCCAGCCTCCGCGTTCCACAACTCGTTGCCATTCAAGTCGAATGCGTAAACGCCACCTTTGCCGAAGAAGCAGTACACATTGACTCCATCCGAAACGGGCGTGTGCGAGGCATAGCCATGCGAAGAAACGCCTGACTTGTCGTACGCGTCTTCCGGTAACGAAGCGGGCACATTCTTTTGCCACAGCTTGTCTGCTGTTCGTACATCAATGCAGACAAGATTGCGTACCAGGTTTTCTATCTCGCCGGGAGTTTCTCGATCGACGCCGTACCCCGAATAACAGGTGACCAAAACTTTATGGCCGACGATGATTGGGCTGGAGGCACCAGGACCGGGCAGAGGAACTTTCCAGGCAACATTCGTAGTGGGAGACCACTTACTCGGTAACGATTCTGAATCAGCAGCAATTCCAGACCCCGCAGGTCCGCGAAAACGCGGCCAGTCATCTGCATCAGCAACAAGGCCGCAAAGAGCCAGACCAATCGATAGAAGTCTGAATTGTTGATTCATTGTGCCTGCCAGATGTTCTCATAAATGACGTCTCCGGCAAAATATTGTAAGTTCGACACCAAATTTTGCTAGTTGCGTTAGAAGGACAGTTCTGCTGACAATTTCAGCGGCACGCTTCGGCCAGTGACTGCAGACACGGTTACCAAAAGCCGGAACGGTCCCACCTCAGCCGGAGTGGAAGCCGAAGGAATTCAACAACGTCGATACAGACGCAGAGGTATGGAAGAACAAGTACTTCAATAAGCACCCCGAAGCCGATGCGAACGGAGACGAAGAACTGACGTGGCCCGAACTCAAGGCGTATCATGGAAAGTTCGATTCAAATTGCTCACAAACAAACCAGAATGAGAATTCGCAGGCAAGCGTAAAATAGAATCTAACCTGTTCCCAAACGTTCTTGCCGTCGTTTGCGTCTGTCTCTTGTTGTGTGAGCCAATAAGCGTTACGACGGGCGCTGAGAAGCTGGTCATGCCCGAGGGAATCCACCACGGAACTCCGTTTGCCGTCTCGGTTGAGATTCTAAATAGACTGATCGCCGCCGGAAAAAAGATAGTTAATCAGGAATTGAAAATGAAATTCATCTGCACTTTATTGGTACTCATTGTTCTGGCCCCACAAACGCTAACTGCCGCCGATCAACCCAACATCGTCGTACTTCTGGCCGACGATATGGGCTGGAACGCAGTTGGTTATCACAACGACGAATTTCAGACACCGAATATCGATTCGATCGCGTCGCAGGGTCTGGAACTGAATCGCTTCTATGTCGCGCCGATGTGTAGTCCAACCAGGGCGGGATTTATGACTGGCCGCTATCCTATCCGCTTTGGCCTGGCGCGAGCCGTGATTCCACCACAGCGCGACTTTGGACTGCCTAAGTCTGAGACCACACTTGGCGAAGTGCTTGGAAAGCTTGGTTACGAACATCGAGCTGTTTTTGGCAAATGGCATCTCGGGCATCGACGAGCAAAATGGCATCCACTTGCGCAGGGGTTTACACACTTTCATGGTCACTACAATGGAGCGATCGACTACTTTGATTTGACTCGTGAAGAAACCCGCGATTGGCACGTCGATTACAAGCCTTCCGACGAACAAGGTTATGCAACTGACCTTATCGCCGATGCTGCCTCCGACTGGATCGTTCAGCACGCCAAAGCCGATTCGCCCTACTTCTGCTACGTACCGTTCAACGCGCCGCATTCACCGTTTCAAGCACCTGAGGAAGCGATCGGAAAATACGGCAACATCAGCGGCAACGAAAAAGGAATGCAGAAGAACCGGGAAATTTACAAGGCGATGATTGGGCGAATGGATGAAGGCATCGGTCAGATCCTGGAGGCTATCGAGTCTTCCGGAGAAGTCGATAACACTATCGTCTGGTTCTTCAGTGACAATGGTGGCGTTGGCAGCCTGAAGGATCTGAACACTCCACTTCGTGGAGCAAAGCTGACCGTCTACGAAGGCGGCATTCGTGTGCCGGCTTGTGTGCGTTGGCCAGCGAAAATCAAACCGGGGCGAAAGAGCGATGCGATTTGTGGGTACATCGACTTGCTGCCGACTCTCGTTTCCCTGGCCGGTGGCAATGCCTTAGCAGATTCCGTTCAGCCACTTGATGGGATCGACCTGGCCGGTTTGTTGGCCGGAGAAGCCGACAAATCCAGTGACCGGCCGTGGTTTTCCTACCATGGTCAAGGCGGCGAAGAAGCGGAGCATCTTGCCATAATTCAGTCCGACTGGAAGCTGAAGGTCAACGGGCGACGACTAACCGGCATCGAACAACTGACGGACGGATCCTGCGACGTTGAGTTGTTTCAGTTGTCCACGGATCCCTTTGAGAAGACCGATGTGAAGAACCTCCATCCGGCAGTTGTCGAAAAGCTTGGGAAACAACTCGTTGAACATCGAGCTTTGCAACCGAAACGTTCGGTGCCAGAGTACCGAGTTGGAAGTGCCGGTTTTGTGCCGCCGACGAATTGGGAGCTCGACCCCGAATTTCCCAATAAGCTTGTGGGGCATACGAAGCAGTAAAGCCAGCAGACCATGTCGCTGTCGCGCCGTTGACACACATAGACGACCTGACGTATTTTCTGAGTGATGAAGCGGTGCATCACGCCTGCCATTTTTGCACAGCGGATGCTGAGCATTCTGATCAGACAATTCAACATTTTTGAACTCGTGCCATGCAGCGAACCAAGAAGGTGCGCCGAATCCGCAAGTCTGCCCAAACGCGTCGTTGCTGAGCACAAACAGCCGACGGACAAGTTCGACGGACTCAGCGCATGCAGCAAGCGTCACATCTGTTCACGGTCGCCTCGTTCTTAGCGGCCTCGCTGGTGTGTGCGAAGATTCCGAGCAATGTTGATCACTTCCGTCGAGTGCTTGGCACCACCGCTGCAAGCGGCGTCGAAATGAAACCCAAACAGCAAAACAGCAGACATGTTTGCTGTTGAAGTTACACACAGCCCCCTGTCAGGGCATCTTAAACAGAGGCTTGTGAGCATCGGCTGATCCCGCTCTACCGCCATCCCTCGTCCAACGATCCACCTCAACCTGAACCCACCCATTGTCCACGCCGGGCGAAGTCAAAGCCTCACGTGTCAGCCGCAGTTTACCACACTCGTGCGATTTGCGGTGACGGTTGCGGATCAGGCGACATGTTTGACAAGTCTATGATTGTCACGATCTTATCGCCATGTTGGCGAACGAGACATGTATTCCGAAGTGCAAAGCCACGGCCCTGTTGGTCCATTCCGCCTGCGTTGTCATAGGAGCATTTAGTTGAAAGAGTCGCAGAACTAACGGCGGAACCTTCAGATGCACATAAGACCGTAAAGCCTTTCGGAACGTGCCCTCTCCGCAACATCCAGTGACGCCACTTTGAAAAATTGAGAAGCACGGAGTTGTTGCCACAGAACGAGCCACCACCACCCCACGTACTACTTTGAGTCCAGCGAACCAACGCGGTAAGCCACGGCGGCTTGCTGATGGCCGTCCATTCAAAACCTAATGGACATCGTGATGTTTTACGATGGCACACAGCGAAATAGATCAGCAATTGTCCGTCAGGCGATAGCGAGCAACGCGAAGCGTCGATTCGTCCATGGAACCAAGCGCCGCGTGTCACGACGTCAGTTGCCGTATCCCATGTGATAAGATGCACCCAATCTGAAGGACCACGCTGTAGGATTAGAGCTTTGGGCGACTCGGCTGCAAAGAGAATATCGATACGAGGCTCAACTGACACGTTCGTACTTTGCCTTGCGGCTAACGAATTGCGATCTGTGGGGCGGCAGGGATGCCGACTCATAGATCGTGCGTTGAACTTTTCCGCTCCGTGCGCGTGGACTGCTTCAAACCGTATGAATCTGCCCTTGCGAATTCAATGACATTGCTGGACTCGCATACACAAATGCTATCCGTCGGGCGATCGTTTGTCAGTCCCGAGGATGTGAATTAGTAATGACACTCCGAACGGTTCTCCAAACTGTTCGCGTCACGGCGATCACTCGGCCCGATACTGTTCGCGAAGTGACGTGGACGCCCATCGGCGAAGCTGATACCTGCGATCCAACGGCAGCCAGGGATCTGACAGGTGCATGGCACCTATAAAATGCGTTCGTGAAACCAACGAAATCTGCTGCTAAGAAACAGTCCCGAAATAACTTCCGGATTCAATTAGGGACGGCGTATGGGCCAGCAGGCCTTGTCTTTACTCATAACGATCGACTGGCCAAAGCAAATGAGTTGGTAATGAGTCTTTGCGGGGCAAGGCCCCATCCGTTTACCTAGCCCAGCCTGAAGGGCTGGGAAAAAATGCAGAATTGCCCTCTCCACGAGGACTAAACCACAGGCCCAGCCCTTCAGGCTGGGCTAGCAGCGTGTCCGGTAAGTGAGTTGTGGTGTGGCGATTGAGTGATGGGAATT
>CALFSX010000129.1 GCA_937916515.1 uncultured Planctomycetaceae bacterium
CGCATGTCGTCGCTCCGCGACTAAATCAACAAGCGATCACGACTTTCGGTCTGCCTTTTGAGCTTGCATCTGCCGAAACTCGCCACGAGTTTCGCTGCAGTTTTTTGCAAATTGCTCCAAGCGACGAATGCATTCAACAAACCACGACGACATTGGCCGGTGAGCAGTGATAGACACCTGATTCACTGCTTCGGCAGGTACAGGAACACTGTCTTTGGCAAGGATGTCATCCAACCGACGCACACTCCGGCTTCCCTGAGGCCTCGCCCGACCCAGGAGTTGCACGTATTCAGCATGTGGTAGGTTCCGAGTGATTCATAAAATGCGTCGTTGCCACCATACGACTCATTCTCAACGACGATGACCTGCCCGAGTTCGTTGCGTTGAAAACTATTGTTGACGTAAGTCACCAGATTCTCGTACTGGGTTTCTGAAAGAGAAACCGCACGACAATTCGAGCCACGTCCAACTCCAGACTTCATGGTCACGTGCAAACAGGTGCTCGACGGCAACCACAGGGCGTTCGCGGCAGTGCTTAGTTTCAGGTCATCCCAGGTTTCTGTTTCCAGAAAAAAACCTTTGTCTCCCCAACCGATCGCAACATGAGTTGCCGCGCTGACATTCTGCCTGAAGTGGGTCTTCGGAAACTGCTCGTTCCAATTGATAACGGAATTTTCAATCGGCAAGATCAGCTCGGCATGTACGGCATTGGACGTCACGAAGATCTCGATTCCATCAGGCATGGAAACAAAGTCTCGGTTAACGGGAATCACCCCAATCACAATCAGCGAAGCGTACGCCAGAATGGAAATCAAAAACAGACGCCGGACGCGGCGAAAACAGTTCCTCAGCCGCCCACTGTTACCCGAGTCAGCCCCACTGCCACCCACACTATTGCTCTTTGATGCTTTAATCATCTGAATCAGCCCTCGTGTTTCTGCCAGTGAAGCGAAACAGAGGGCTGAAAGGTTCATGCTATTTTGAAAATTCGGACCGCCGACCGATTATTGTTTCACATCGTAAACCAACAGTTTGTCCATGTCTCGCAAATACAGTCGACCATCCGCGATGACGGGATGAGACCATGCAGGACGCCCACTGCGTTCAGGTTGCTCGAATTTCCCAAGCTCCCGATAGGCCTTCGAATCGGCGGCCAGAAGTACCACCGCACCGCCTTCATTTCGGAATACGATCTTGTCATCTGCGTAAACAACCGACCCTTTCATACTTCGTTCGCGCCACGTGGGTTTGCCGGTTTTCAGATTCACGCACGACAGCATGTCGCCATTCGATCCATAAACAAAGCCCTTCAGAAAGACCATGCCTCCGTGGTGATTTTTCATGTCCATGGTGTGATACACAGGTTGAGCGGTGATCTTTGCGCCGCTGGCTCGCAGGTTTACCAGTTCAGCACCCGTGCCGTAGTCGGAAGAACTGAAAATCTGATTGCCTACAACCAGTGGAGTGGCACAGTTAGCGGTTCCATTTGACGACTTATTCTGTCCCCACATTGGTTCACCATCATTGGCTCGCACACCAACGATCCCTTTGCTGGTGAAGACGACATACTGCTTGACGCGTCCAACCTGCGCGATGATTGGCGACGCATAAGATGCCTGTGGGCTCTCGGGAACTTTCGATTCCCACTTCGATCGCCCAGTCGCCGCGTCTAAAGCAACAATCGTCGCGCGACTGCCGCCGGGCGAACAAATGACTTTGCCGTCGTCAACCAGTACTGATTCGCTGATGCCCCATGTGATGTTTGAACCGCCGAAGTCCGACAGAATATTCTTCTGCCAGATCATGCTTCCATTACTGGCATCGCAGCAGGCAAGATCGCCGTTGCCGCCCAAAGCATAGACTCTGCCGTCAATCACAGTGGGCGTTCCGCGAGGACCATTGCCCTGCCCTTCGCGATATTCGTTACCAATCCGCACCTTCCACACGATGCTGCCGGAATTTTCATCCAGAGCAATAACGTGCTCTCCGCTGTCAACATTGCCCATGGTGTAGACAAGGTCACCGACAACCGCAACTGTTGAGTAACCTTCACCGAGACCTGTAGCGGTGAACAACAGTTTCGGACCACCTTCCGGCCATTGATCCAGCAGGCCGGTTTCCGTACACAAATTGTCTCGATTGGGGCCACGGAACTGGTTCCAGTCTGCCGCAACCGATAACTCACCAACCGAACCAAACAACAGAGTTAGCGCCACCGCACGTACGAAACTTCGTGCTAGAACAGACTTCGCCATTTCACAATCTCCTTTCAGAAGGCTGGATTATAGCGCCATCACAAGAATGCCGAAAAGACCATACAGCTGCAAATCACACCATAAAATACATGATGCAAAAAAGCAGACTCACCACCAACCTACCTGCGAAGCCTGCCAGCCAAGAGTAACGGCGAACACTATTCTTCTGCAGCCACGACAGATGAGTCGGCTGCTTTAGGAATTGCAATGAAGGATGTCGCAACGCTGCCGTCGGCGGAATTCCAAACTCTAATTTCGCCATCGTAGCTGCCTGTCGCGATTAACCTGCTGCCAACGTTGTAGCAGAGGGTGTAAACCCAGTCTTTGTGCCCGGCGAACGCCCGGATCTTTTTGCCATCCTCAAGGTTGTGCTCGCGAGCATTCCGATCGGCACAAGCCGTTAACAAGTGGTTATCCGGTGTTACAACAACTCGAAAGATATCGCTGCCGAAGCCTCCAATCTTACGAATCTCTTTTCCGTCGGCGACATTCCACACACGAACGTGGCGATCACTGCCAGCACTCACAACACTTTTGCCATCGTTCGAAAATGCGGCTGAGTAAACAGCTTGTCCATGACCACTAAACGTCGTCACGGAAACCCCATTGGAAACGTTAAACAACTTGACCGTTTTGTCGCGACTTGAAGTCACCAGCCGTTGGCCGTCTGAAGACCAGTTCACATCCATCACCCAATCGGCGTGGTCTTCAATCTCCCGAACGACTTTTCCGCTCGATACTTCAACCACATGCACAACTCGATCAGCTCCACCGGCGGCAATCAAACTTCCGTCCGGACTAAACGCAATCGCGTAGACAGCGTCTTTTGTTCGGACAAGAGTTTTCAAATGAGCGCCATCAGCGGTCGCAAACAACTTGACTTCACCCAGTTGACCGGGAGTACCAGCTGCGACTGCCAACTGCGAGCCATCGCTGTTGAATTCAAGATCGTAAACTCGTTCTGCAACGTTTGTGATTCGACGAATCAAACTGCCGTCTTCCGTCTTCCAGAGCAGTATTTCGTGATAGCCGGACGATGCTAAAATCGAGGCGTCTGGATTGAAGGCAGTGGCCGTCACCGGAATTGGCACGCGATAGGTCTGCGGCGGCAGCGGTTGAGCGATCTCGGGAATCAAATCAAACAGATCTGCCGTAGCGACGACTCCCGCATCCAACGGAGCTCCAACTTCGATCCATTGCCGAATCAAAGCAAGCTCATCTTTCGAAAGAGGATCGGCATCTTTAGGCATAGAGCCGTCTTCAATCATTGACCACAGCAGTGAGCTTTCTGCACTATGTGATTCGAACGCAGCTCCCGACTCGCCCCCCTTGGCCAACGCCGCAAACGAATCCATATTCAGGCGACCGCTGGCTGTTCGCCTGTTGTGGCAAGCCACGCACTTCTTCGCAAAGATCGGAGCAATGTGTTGCGAAAACGATACAAATCGGCCAAGCGGCTCCATGGCAGATTCCGCCAGCTTTTGCTTTTGTACGTATTCTTCATTCAATTGCTTAAGCTTTGCCGACGCGGCCGTAATTTGAGTTTCAAGTTCCGTTTGCTGAGCAATCAGCGACTCCTGCAGAGCCTTTGATTCTGCGATTTGCTGCTGATGCAATCGATCGCCATTCTGAAGGTCTGCAACACGCAACTGCAGCTGAAAATGAATTCGACTTTGAGCTTCAAATTTAGATTGCTGATCACGAAGAGCGTTCTCTGCAGCAGCGAAGTCTGCATTGGACGAAGCCAGTTGAATGTCGGCTTCTGCAACGCGAGCTCCAGAAATTGCCAACAATTCAGCGGCACGTTTTTGCAGAGGCCCAATTGCAAGTATAGAGGCAGCCAGCTCAGAACCCGCTTCTTCCGGATTTAAACCAGTTGCGAGGGCGGCAGCTTGTAGTGTGGCCATTGACTCCTTAAGCGACTGCACGCTGGAATTAACGTTGGCCAATGCTGTGGCCGCACTGTGCTTTCTGTTTTTTTCAACCTGCAACGCGTTTGATTTCTCACGCACCACGCGGCGAGATTCACCCAATGCGGCTCTCGCAATATCAATTTCGCGAGCCATCATATCATAGGCAACTCTGGCAGCAGAAAGTTCTTCCATCACCTTCGGCAAAGTGTCCTGAGCAGCCTTTAAGTCAGCTGCCGCTTTCGCTTCCAATTGCTGTTGTTCAAGTTGGCGAGTCTTTACCAATGCCAGCTCTGACTGAAGTCCGGCATGCAATTTCTGTGCATCATCTGCAGCTTGCTTTGCAGCTAATGCAGAGGCGATCAGTGAGTCAACATGCTGATGGAGTTTCAACTGCTGAGCCAATTCGGCAACTTCCTTCGCAACAGACATTTCACTTGCCGTGACGGCTTCAAGCGACTTGCGGTCCGCAGCCAATTGCTGTCGAGAATCTTCAAGCTGTTGCTGAAGCTGCACAACACGCTTATCGGCAACATCCACGGCTGCCTTCTTCAGGGCGATTTGCTTGCTGACTTCCAGCTTCCGCCGAGAAGCAGCGTCTAACCTGGCTTGAATCGATTGAGTGTCTTCGCCAGCTTCAACGTGACAAACCGAGGCAGATTCGGACAGCACAAAAACGCTGACTGACGCGATAACAATTAAGCGGATGAATTTAGCGAATGGCGCGGTCATGGGGCGGGTCTCTCGGAAGGAGAAAGATGTTGCCAAAATGCAACATCATGGGTGAACACTAGGATTCAGACCCACACACGCGCTGTCAAGCTTCGCGGAAACGTAAATGTCTTGCCAATCGTTTTCACCGGGGCAGCTACAATCGATTTAAACCGAACGTCGCCAACTCACAACCGACAAAAACGAGCGCACGCAGAAAGCCCGATACGAATCAAACCGAACCGGGCTTCGCGATATATCCAAGATGGAAACCAGACGTCTTCGCCTATTTTCGATGGCGAATCTTGGCTCGCATACGACGTTTCTTGCGGCCAATCTTCCGACGTCCTTTGCCTGTCCTCTTCGTTCCCATTCTGCTTACCACTCCAAAATCAAAACGTTCCAAAGTTAACTAGACCAGCAGGATAGCAACGAGACCAACATCCGGCAAATGCGGTTTGGGCTCGTATCGAAACTATCCCATAATTCTCAAATCTCAGCCATTTCTGCGGCCAAACCATGCGTTGTCACGGATGAAACAACGCCTAAAGATCAAAACTAGCGTTTTTTTCCGCGTCGTTTCCCGCTGCTTTTCCCTTTGCTCTTCGGCTTTCCCTCCAGAAAACTGGGGCCTTTCCCCGGCGGTTTCTTCGAAGTTCGTTGTTTGGGAGACGCTTTAGGGGACCTTTGAGAACGTTTTTCCTTGCCGGGAACAATCCGCAGGTCCAGCTGACGACGATCGACGTCCACATTAACGATCAACACTTTCACCGCATCGCCAAGACGGTATTCATTTTTTGAACGATCACCGACAAGACTACGGCTGGCCTGATTGAACGTGTAAAAATCATCCGTCAGCGAACTGATGTGTACCAAACCTTCCGCCGGCACCTTAATCCCCTGGCAAAACATTCCAAAGCTTTCAACACCAGTGATAAACGCATCCATTTCCTGCCCCACCTTGTCTTCAAGGTATCGCAGCAACTTGATTCGCTTCAGTTCGCGTTCAGCCTTTTCAGCTCGCCTTTCGTTCACCGAACAGCTTTTCCCAAGCTGAATCAGGTCTGGCATACTGGCAATTTTCGGTTTTCGCCCCGCCGCCAGGTCGCCAATCAGTCGATGAATCGTGAGATCAGGATAGCGGCGAATCGGACTCGTGAAGTGACAATAGTCGTCTTCATTAAGAGCATAGTGCGGCATATCATCAGGACTGTATTCCGCCTGCTTCATGGTTCGCAGCAATGCAAAATTGATCGCCCGCTCTTCCGGCTTGCCCGTCAACCCACTGATTAAGCCCTGAATCGCCTTGCGACTCTGAAACTTATCCAGCTCATAGCCAAGCCCATTGCAAAAGTCCTTAAACGCCTTTTGCCGCAGTTCATCGGGAGTCCCATGGACTCGCCGCAAAAAGGGAATATCTCGAGCCGACAGAATCTGAGCGACTGCGATGTTTGCCGCCAGCATGAATTCTTCAATGATCTCGTGACTTTGATCATGATGCCGTTCATGAGCGCCCGTCACGTTGCCTTCGTCATCGAAATCGATTTCCACTTCGGGGATGCCCATTTGCAAAGCACCATCTTCGAAACGATGTCGCCGCAGCATCATCGATAGCTGATACATTCGCTGCAGCAGCTGCACAACTTTGGCCGACACCTTGCCTTCAACGCTTTTCGGATCTTCAATGATCGGCATCACCTGTTCATAGGCGAATCGCTTTGAAACCTTAATGACGGTGTTCGCAACTTCAGCCCCCTGCGGTCGACCGTTTGCATCGAATTCAATAAAGACAGACTTCGTATAACGAACCTGCCCTTCCTGCAAACTGGCCAGCCCGTTGCTGATCACTTCCGGTAACATCGGAATCACGTGTCGTGGCAGGTAAACGCTGGTCCCACGTTCAACGGCGGAACGATCCAATGGCCCGCCCACCGGCACAAAGTGAGCCACATCCGCGATATGCACGGCCAACTGCCAATGCCCACGTTTGTCTTTGCGAAGCGAAATGGCATCGTCAAAGTCTCGTGCGGTCGCTGGATCGATGGTGACAATCGTTTCTTTGGTCAGGTCCAGACGATCACCAAAGTTGGTTTCGTCAAAATGATCCGCCTGCAGACGAGCGTCTTCCAACACCTCTTCACTGAATTCGTGTGGCAGTCCCAAACTGAAGACGACTGTCTTCGTGTCGACTCCCGGATCACCACGCTGGCCCAGCACTTCGGTTAGAACAGCCTGCCCCATGCGATCGGCACTGGGAAACCGCAACATTTCGATGACGACCTTGTCATCCGCCATCGCGCCTTTGGCACCTGGGTCACCGACATGTATGTCAGCCTGAAAAGCTGAACCATCAACGCGTACAAACCCCTGACCATTGGCCTCAAGATAGGTTCCAACAAAGACATTGCTGGAACGTTCCAGCACTTTTTCAACTCGACCACAACGCTGACCGCCGCTGCGAGTCTTACTAAGAATCCGAACCAGGACCTCATCGCCCGTTTGAGCGTCGCCAAGGTCGCGCGACGAAACGTAGACGTCCAGATTCTTCGCTCCCGCGGGACTGTCGTTGGGAATCACAAAGCCAGCGCCGCTGGCAATTTTCTTCACCGTTCCGGTCACAAACCCGGCGGAAACCTTTACCTGCAAACGCCCCTGCTTGCCTTCACGAATTTTTCCAGCGGACAGCAAGTTGTCCAGCGCTTCGCGAAACTTCGGCATTCCCTTTTTGGTGATGCCCAGTTTCTTCGACAACGCACCGCTATCGATGGGTCGGTAATCCGGCCCCGACAGGCACTCAATAATCTGGTCTTCTAATTGACTCAAAATTTTTTCCTGTAGACGGCATCGCCGCCCTGATGTGAGAGCTATTGCTCAAATATTCGTTAATTGCAGGGCCTTTCCCTGCAGTAATCTTCATGATGTCGGCTTGCCATATCCCTTGAACAGTTTTCGTTCAATACGAGGGCTATACGGCGTCCACGCGGCATCTTTGTTCATGTCGTCTTCAATGGCCCGAGTAAACTCGTGCAGCTTCGCATCGAGGTTGTCGATATGGTGCAACACAATTGCTTCGGGCGTCATGGGAACTCGTGGGCTGCCAAATTCCAGGCTGCCGTGATGGCTGAGAATCATGTGCTTTAGTCGCAGCACATCTTCCTGATTAATTTCCGCTCCACCCAATTCTGCGCGAGCCATCAGAAGTTTCTCGTTCAGAATCTCAACGGCGATGTTCATGTGGCCAAGAAGCTGGCCTTCATCGGTATACGCCAAAGTTGGATCCCACGACAATTCTCGAACCTTGCCAAGATCGTGCAGTAACACGCCCAGCAACAGCAGATCACGGTTCAATGTTGGATAGTGCTGGCAAAGCCGATCGGCGACTTCAGCCATGCTGACAATGTGTTCAATCAATCCACCCTGATAGGCGTGATGAGCCTTTACTCCAGCCGGAGCGGCACACATGTCGTCAACCAATGCCTTATCAGACAGGAAGCACTCAGCCAGGGTTCGCAGTTTTTCAGATTTAATGGAAAGCAGCAATTCCGTTAATCGTTCCAGCATTGGACCGACATTAGCCTGAGGCTCAATTAAGAAGTCTTCAGCGTTATAGCTGGATTCGGGAGCAAGATCGATGTAATTCACAATCATCTGCAGCCCACCCTGATACAGCTGCACCTTTCCTTTGATGTGAACCATATCTCCCACAGAGATATGGTTCATGCGATCTTCCTGAACATTCCACATCAAACCGCTAATCACGCCCGTTTTGTCTCGCAATGTGGCCAGCAGATACATGTCTGCGTTGCGATTGGCTCGCAGCTGCTTGTCGGCAAGCAGATAAACTTCATTAACGTTGGACCCGTCGGAAAGTTCTTTAACAAACGTGCGAGGCATCGTGGGCTTTCAGGATTCTGGATATTGGTCGACTGAGAAAACAATGATGGGCGATAGACGACCGAATCTCAGCCCGCGCCATGCTATTTTCCGTGCAATTGAGATCTATGATGATAGGAAACCGGATTCTAAGCATGAACTCAGCCGCCAACAACCGGTACGCTCAGCGATCAATGACAGGACTCCACAGTCATGGAGGCCGAAAGCCACTCAAAAACGCCTCGCTCACAAGTCAGTGCTTAAATTCCGCCCGACCCTGAGACGAGCGATTTAGCAACAAAATGCCGAGGTAGCGGCTCACAAAGCCCGGCTATCCGTACACGCGCAAGGCGTGGCTTAACCGCTGAGAAATGGTCCCGATATCGACTGTCGGTCACATTTGAACGACAACAGAAAAAAAGCCACATGACTGCGGCGAGAACCTGAATCACGCGAAGTCGTAATGCCTTCGTGACGCCCCTTTGCGGCTGTGCGTGAGCTTCAAAGCCGCCCACATCGGAAACACGCACAACGAATTTTCAGACCTGCTCGTCAGCGGAATTCTTATCCGGCTTTCGGCGGCGGTCTCGCGCCGCTTTGCGGTCAGCGGCGGTTGGGCGAGGTTTGGGTACTTTTCTTAGCAATTCCGGCTCGAAATGAGATTTCGGCGGCGTGGGGCTGATGTCTTCGTCTCGCACAACGGGGCCATCTGCTTTTCGGCGAGACCTACGATGGCGACGCCCTTTTCCTGATCCTTCGCCTTCGTCGGATTCGCCAACGACAACTTCCGGCAACGGTTCTGCCTGACGGCCGTCTTCCAGAATTTCGAAGCCAATCAAACGTTCGATACTGCGAAGCTTTTCAATTTCGTCAGTCGTACACAGAGTAATTGCAATTCCTGCGGCGCCAGCTCGCCCGGTGCGACCGATCCGGTGAATGTACCCCTCCGGATCAATCGGAAGCTCAAAGTTGAATACGTGAGTTAGTCCGTCAACGTCGATCCCTCGAGCCGCCAGGTCGGTTGCCACCAGAATCTGCACCTGCCCGTCTCGAAAACCATCCAGTGCTTCCTGCCGTGCCGTCTGCGACTTATTGCCATGAATGGCGATCGCTTTGATATCGTGCTGCTGCAGATATTCGGCAACAGAACCAGCGCCTCGCTTGGTCTTCACAAACACAATTGCCTGACCCACATCGTCGGTGCGGATGAGACTCACAAGAAATGGCTTCTTTTGAGCATGCTCCACAAAGATGACTCGCTGGTCGATCGATTCGACGCTGACGTCCTGTGGAGTCACATCAATTCGAAAAGGATCATACAGCAGCTTGTCAGAAAGCTTCACGATCTTCGGCGGCATCGTTGCGGAAAAGAACATCGACTGCCGACTTAGAGGCAACACCTTCATGATCTTCTTCAGATCCGGCAAGAAGCCCATGTCCAGCATGCGGTCGGCTTCATCCAGAACCAAAACCAGCAAACGATTCAAATAAACGCAATCCTGGCCAATCAAATCTAACAAGCGTCCAGGAGTCGCCACCAGGACATGAACGCCCTGCTCGATCGCTTCAACCTGACTTTCCTGCCCCACGCCACCATAAACCACCGTGTGACTGATTTCGACATGTCGCCCGTAAGTCGCAAAGCTCTCGCCAATCTGAACAGCCAGTTCCCGAGTCGGCGACAAAACCAAAACCAACGGACGTTTGGAAACCGCCTTTTGTTCCTGCGAAACCAACAGGTTCAAAATCGGCAAACAAAACGCGGCCGTTTTTCCGGTCCCCGTTTGAGCGCAGCCTAGTATGTCCTGACCAGCCAAAGCTGCAGGGATCGCCTGTTCCTGAATGGGCGTCGGAACCGTGTAGCCTTCTTCTTCAATCGCTTGTTCCAGCGGCTGAAGAAGATTGAGTTCTTTGAAAGTGGTCAAGGAAAGTCCTGAAGCGAGTTTTTAAACATCGAATGTTCGGCCTGAATTCGCTTCAACACAGAAAAATCGCAGAAACGGACCCAGATCCTCACACATCATACGAATTGTCGCCGGACATTGCACGGAATTCAATTTCGGCGGAACATACGTCGAAACGAACGGAATACTCAACAAAAAACACAAATCTCACTGGCCAGACCAGTTCGGGTGGTGAAGAATTAAACTACGCAGCTGGCGTCCCGCGTTCAATGCGACGACAGATGTCTTTGCCAGAACAATCCGTCGATAAACGGCCATCTAAAAATTCTGTGATGAAGCTTCATTGGACGCTGCAAGTAAAAGACAGCCCAACACCTTACTGCTGCCACACAATTCTACAACAACCTAACCTGATTAGAGAAACAATATGAGATCATCAAATCCCGCACTTAGCGGCAACGTCTTCCAGAATATCGACTTTCACGCAGACTCTACGCGGATGACGATTACCGGCACCGCCTTGAAGACGTTAATCGCGCTGATGCTGGCCTTTATGACGGCTGGCTTCACGTTCATTAAATTTGAACAGGGCCAGAATGTCACCCCGTATCTGATCGGTGGAGTGATTGTTGGGCTGATCGCATTCATCGCGACCATGTTCAAACAACAATGGGCCCCGATTACGACTCCAATCTACGCACTGGCAGAAGGATTCTTTTTGGGTGGCATTTCGGCGATGATCCAATCCAGAATGCCTCAACAGCCGATTGTGTTTCAGGCGTGTGGCCTGACACTGGGTGTGCTGTTCATCATGCTGGTGCTTTACCAAAGCGGCATCATCAAGGTCACCGACAAACTGCGAATGGGCATTGTCGCCTGCACGGGAGCAATCGCTTTACTGTACCTTGTGTCGTTTGCTCTCAGCTTCTTTGGAATGCCTATCGCCTTCATCCACAGCGCCAGCCCAATGGGTATTGCCTTCAGCGTGTTTGTTGTTGGTCTGGCAGCCTTCAACCTGCTGCTGGACTTCGACCTGATTGACCGCATGGCGGCTCAGGGTGCTCCCAAGTACATGGAATGGTACGGAGCCTTCGCATTGATGGTCACTCTGGTTTGGCTGTACATGGAAATTCTGCGACTGCTATCGAAGCTGAATCGCCGCGACTAGCGTCGCCCACGGATACCAACACAGTCCAGGTTTTACTGACCGGTAATGCAGAAAACTGGAAGACCCAAACAACACAAGGCCCTGTCGAAAAATTCGACAGGGCCTCATTGCTGCGCATTGCCATGTTCCACGCCACTGGGGCAAGGACGAAGCCCTTGTTAGTTGAACACCGCCAAGCTAATTGAAACGTCAGGATTTCTTGTAACAACATCAGCCGCAGGGCGTTAGCCCCGGTTCGCGCGGATCACGGAATAAAACCGCGGCTGATTGAGACTTAGCGCTGTCCAGTTAGCGTCCTACTGAAAATCAAACACGCACGAAGCACGCATCATTTCTCGTAGCGACAACGAAGCGACTCGACGTCTGGAACGCCCCACGCATTGCCGCCATCCACGCCACCGGATCAAGGACGAACCCGTTGTTCGAGTCCTACTGAAAACGATGCGCGCACGAAGCTCGCATCATTTCTCGTAGCGACAACGGAGCGACTCGGCGTCTGGAACGCCCCACGTATTGCCGCGATCCACGCCACCGGGTCAAGGGCGAAGCCCTTGTTAAGTTGCGGTCTCAGGTGAGTTCAAAAATCGGCTTGTCAATCCCGCACAAACAGCTCCTGCAATGGGTGCCACCCAAAACAACCAGACCCCACCCTCCAACGAAAACCGCCGGGCCGGTGCTGCGAGCAGGATTGACAGACAGGTTGGTGATCGGAATCCCAACCAGATGAACAAGCGTCAAGGTCAAGCCGATTGCTATTCCAGCAAAACCGATTGGGGCATGAGCAGAAGTGGCTCCCAGAATGACGATCAAAAAGATATACGTCAGCACAAATTCAGAAACGAACCCGGCTACCATAGAATACTTTCCGGGAGAATGTTCGCCGAACCCGTTGGCGGCGAGTCCCTTGGTAGCAGCGTCGTAGCCTTCGGGTCCACCCTGCAGTATAAACAGCAAGACAGCAGAAGCAGCAATCGCTCCTGCAACCTGAGCTATGATATAGCCCGCAACACCTTTGGACTCAAACCGCCCGGCGCTCACCAGACCCAACGTAACAGCTGGATTCAAATGGCACCCGGACACTCCACCCAACGCATAGGCACAGCCAAGCACTGTAAGCCCGAAAGCTAAAGAAACGCCCAGCAGGCCGATCCCGACATCGGGAAACCCAGCAGAAAACACGGCGCTTCCGCAACCGCCAAAGACCAGAACAAACGTACCGATAAATTCGGCAAGCAACTTCTTCACATCAGCCCTTTCAGAAATCAAAGCAACGATCAAAAACACATGGAAGTCAGGATTTGCAGGAGTCCACTCCCGCAGAAAATTTCACTTTCGCCAAAGGAATACATCCGATTCGAAAACGGTAGATCATCGGATGCATCACATACAGGCCGGTCGCATGACAGCAACTGGTAATTCAAGGTCCAGGTGGTCGACGCTGTTTTACTTAGCCATCGCTTTCTTTATCAAGCCAATAATCGCCATCACGGCACCTCCACCCACACCGCCAGACGCAAGGCTGCCGACAATCGAACTCAGGTCCAGTGAACCACTGGCCCCCGCACTCATGCCAAGTTGCGACAGAATTGCCCCGCCAAGTCCGCCACCAAGAATTCCCGCAAGCGAATTACCCAGAGTTCCGAGGCTAAGTTTCTTAAGAACCGAGCCAGCGGCATTTCCGCCAATTGCACCCGTGACAAGACTGATCAGTAGAGGAACAACATTCATTAATTCTTCTTTCCGTAGTGAAGAGAGCCAAGGTTTGAATCGCACACAGACAGCCACGCCATCTGACATCGACCAACACGGTTTCCAGCGTTCGCAAACTCAGCTCACCCCTGAACACCCGCGACTCACCGGAAAGGCACAAACCATGCCAATTGCCTGTCAACAGAGTCGGGCAGTTGATCACAGGGCAACTGCAAATCACCGCAACACGTTATTTCTAAGCGTTTGATTCAGGTTCCCGGTATTCCGGATGGCTAAGGAACAGCCCCCAGCTTCCAGCAAGAACCAATAAAAGCGAGACATGTTGCAAGCTGGTACATCAACTGGCGCGTTTCCGTACGAAACGATTGCCAGACCACGATTGTCAGGGGATCTCAGAGCAGATTCAGCGGCCTGCGTTGCCGTTGAGGCGCCATCAAACCTCAGTACCTATTCTGCTTCACCCGAACAACTTTGCGCCGAACTCTCACGCCTTCGATATGCCCAAAGGTCAACAGCAGCGCACCCACTGCCGCATATTCATCAAATAATGCTGCGATGACGGCTTCTTCACCTGGCCAGGGAAAAGCGTAAATGACATCGAAGTCATTGGGAGCCATTCCCAATTGGTCGTACGCATCGTCGGTGTTGCTGAACAACCAGACATTGTCTCTACTACACAATTGCTCAACGATGGGTTCACCGCCGGTCGGAACCAAACTGCCGGTGACAAAATCGACCGGCAAGTCAAAATCTTCCGCTAACTTGCGAGACGCCTCCACAAGGCTGTCTTCGATTTCTATGCCATAGCATTCGAATTCAAGCAACGCAGCCAACATAGCAACAACGCCGAACCCGCTGCCCCATTCACAAAACGTGTTGCCAGTAGCCAACTCATTTTCGGCCATCGCGTCCAAAGCATGAAAGACGGGCTCAAAGTCGCTGGGCACAAAACCGCTGATGCGCACTTTTCGTTCGGCGATGAAGTCCTGAATCCGGGTGTCAGCCTCTTTAAGAAACTCCGCCACATCACGAGGCAATCGACGTTCTCGAATATTCAGCGGCACATCAATCAGCGGCATTGCACAAATCCGAAACATTGGGTGTCACCAGCCGTATCCAAACCGCCTGGCGTGCCTAAGAACAGGCTCAACAAATCTCAGCAATGTCGCGAATCCTAGCAACTCCCATCGCGTTGAACATTAGAAGGGTCCTGGCGAATGCCTGAATCGGAAGATTTGAAACAATCTGCACGTGACAGTCGGGAAACCTCCGGACCTCCAACGCAATTTAACGTTCAATTGTCTGCCGCTGGCCAAAAACAAACCTCAACGAACACCATCAGTTGCCAGCCAAAACGGCACAGGCCGGATCAGAGACCGCGGCGACGAAGCCGGACAGAAAGCAACGAAGCGGTGCCTCCGACAATCGAGCTATCCCCGGAAGCGCTCTGCAGTGGTTCTAAAAACCAGACTGAACGTGAACAACTTCGGCTCAACAAGAAGCAGAATGCAGAAGTAAGAACAGTTATTGCGAAACGCCCCTATCATGTCGCGCCCCAATTTTCGCAAAGAAAAAAGACAACCATGATTGACAGGGCATCTCGAAATCACTGGGTACACCAGCTGAGTAAACTACCCTCCGAAACTTCATCGGCAGATGATGTTTCGGGGTGGGACATTCCCAATCAAGCCGATCATTCGCTGAACACGATTATCGAAGACCTGCAACAGTCACTATTGATGCAACTTCCAACATCCGCAATTAATGACCTGGGTAAACAAGCGCTTGAAGTTCACCAACACACAATCCAACGAACGATCCTTTTCCTGCAAACCGACCTGGAACTACCAGCTGACGATTGGTCACTTGGCAATTTGTGGCTTCCATTCGGAATTGGAAGCGGAGTCATCAGCCTGATTGTATCCCAATTCACAGCCACCAGGATTCTGCAACCACTTGGCATCACGCTAATCGCCATCACTGTTGGGATTGTGTGGGCGTGCAATGGCATTGGAAGTCTATTGATGGGCTGGCACATCTTTCAGGTACGTATCCTGCGGCGAGACCTGACGAAACAAACAATAGCTGCGGATGAACGAAACTGCTGGCCGTTTGAATCACACGAACACCTGCAAGCGGCAATACGGATAAATCAGACGAACAGTCGGAGCTAACGCACTGAAGCGCCACGCAACCAGCCAAACCTACAGCGCCGAATCGGCTTATTCCAGCTTTTCAATCGAGCCGCTGCCCGCAACGCTTTTCTTAATCGTTGGATTGCCCTTGTAACGCACTCGGCCACTGCCTGCGATCGATACTTCCAGCGTTTGACCTGCATGAATCACCGCATCACCGGAACCAGCGATTGAGATCGACACGTCATCAACAGCCAGGTCGCCTGCATGAAGAGTACCACTTCCAGCAATCGAGACATCCATCTCTGTACAGGCACCAGTCGCGGTTGCCGTGCCGGAGCCCGCGATGTGCAGAGAAAAATCTGCTGTCTGCAAACCAACCGTCACATCAGACGAACCAGCCAGGTGAAGTTCTGTTGATTCGCCACTAAGTTCTTCGATAGAACCATCGACCGCCCCCATCAATGAACCATACTTCAAAGATGGTGACGTAATCTTCAAAATCGCACCCGCCTTCGTCGCCAGATTCTGATCGGATGAAACTCGCAATCGACCATTTTCGACCGACGTATTCACGTGTTCCAACAGGTTGTCATCCATTGTTAGTTCCAGAGTCCAATCGTCGCCCTTAGTGACTTCAATCTGCACGGGGATGCTGACCTCCAAATGATCAAGCTCGCCGATTTCTCGAATCTCTGTAGCTGCCACACCAGATCCCTGGATCGCAGAAGTAATCACTGAACAAACCGCCCGCAACACAAGTGCAGACCAAACCAACACTCAAGAAAACCCGACTGAATCCAACCATTTCAAACATTTCCGTTACCCACTCACAGCACGTGCAAAACGTCCAGACAAGGACACCCCACGACTGATTCGCAAACGGCACAGATATCCTGGACGATTTCCAATCCGATTTTTGTGAGCTTAACCTGAAACTCCAACATCGTTCGGTGATTGCCGAACCACACAGCAATCGAATATAACAAACACTGCCTGACTCAAATATCGGTTAAGCTCGCACTAAAATGCTGACAGCTGCCTTCATGCTTCTGTCAGAAAAACTCGCTTGCACATCACGCCATCTCGCAAACAGAAAACATTGTTATGACTGGCGACACCCATCCCTTCTCGAACACAAAAGTCACTTCGATGACGGATTGCTCGCGCCGGAACGCTATAACGTTCGTAATCAGTTTCATGATCGTTTCCCACAGCTGCGCGATAGCGCAAACGCTGACCGAAAAACTGAAGGCAGAACCAGCATCAGCGCTCGCTGCCGATGCTCGCACCAAAGGCGATGCAGTACAGGGAGCACTGCTGTTCACGAATCAGAAACTGGCGTGTACCAGCTGCCACGGCAGCATTCAGCAAAACCTGCTGGGGCCAGATTTAACGCGGCTGAACAGTAACAATGAACTGCCCGACGCTCACCTCGTAGAATCAATTCTTAATCCGTCACAAGTAATCAGCAAAGGCTTCGAAACATCGTCGATTGTGATGAAGGACGGGCGCACTTTGAATGGTCGCGTCACGTTTCGCAACGACAACACAATTGTCATCCGAGAAGCATCGACCAAAGGTCAACTGCAAACACTTAACGCAGCCGACATCGAAGAAGTTCTACCGCAGAAAATTTCCGGAATGCCCGACAAACTGGCAGACCAGCTTAGTTCACGCCAGGAATTTCTAAACCTTGTTCGATACTTAATGGAGATCTCCGCAACCGACACGAATTCCATGCGAACTGCCGCCACAACTGGTGGAGGCACAATTGATGAAACACTGCAGGGGCTGATTCTGCTGAATGAATTCCAGTGTACGGCCTGTCACGCAGACCGCTCGCAACCCAGCTTACTGACAGCACACTCACCACCGAACCTGAAATGGTTCAGCGGGCGTATCAATCCCAGCTACATCAAACAATTCATTGCGTCGCCATTGAACGTCAAACCAGGCACGACAATGCCCGACATGATGACCCAGCTTTCAGAATCGGACCGCAACGCTGCAGCCGAACAGATAACCCACTATCTGCTTTCAACAGCTGACCAGACCGGCGATTCAGCACCAGCAGCTGATGCCAGCAACACAGATTCCAATACCGAAACTTCCAGCGAACGTGGCAAGGAACTGTTCCATTCGATCGGCTGTGTGGCCTGCCATTCTCCACGAAGCACAGCCGGCGACGAACTGCTGGCAGACACTTCCGTTTCTCTACTGCACGTGGTTCAGAAATTCACGCACGCCTCTCTGGTGGAATTTCTGAAGAACCCGCACATCGTTCGCCCCGCAGGCAGAATGCCTAACCTTAACCTCACGCACTGGGAAGCGTTGGACGTTGCCGCTTATCTGCTGGAAAAGCAAAATGTGGCATCCACCAACAACAACTTCCAACACGACGAAGCTCTGGCCCAACAGGGAAAACAACAATTCGAAAAGCTTGGCTGCATGACGTGTCACACCAGGTCGCAGTTAACAGATGCTCCCGGCATTTCAATTGCAAACGCAACGCCGCTGGCAAAGCTGCGGGCCGATCAAGGTTGCCTGTCCAATCAGACTGGACGTTGGCCTCAATTTTCAATGACCGGCCCACAACGCAATGCAATACAAGCCGCTCTGTCGGCCGACGCATCAGCTCTAACATCCAAACAGCAGATTGACGTTACGCTCACCGCATTTCGCTGCCTCAACTGTCATGATCGCAATGAACTGGGAGGCATCTCACCAGAACGCAGTCCACACTTCCAAACGACCAATCCAAACATTGGACCGCAAGGCAGCATTCCGCCCACGCTGACCAACGTGGGGGCCAAGCTGAATCCAGACTGGCTGAGACAAGTACTGGTCAGTGGCCGAGCCATCAGGCCGTACGTGAAGACTCGCATGCCGCAATTTGGCAAAGACAACATTGTTCATCTGGTTGAATTATTCGCACAAACAGACCAGCTTCCAGACATTGAATTCGGCAAACTCACAGATAAAAAAGAAGCCCGCACCACCGGACACGAACTGGCCGGAACAGCAGGACTGAACTGCATTGTGTGCCATACCTTCCGGCGGGAACAGGCCGCCAACATGTCTGCCGTCGACCTGACCGAAATGACAGAACGCCTGCAACAGAAGTGGTTCTATCACTATATGAAAGCACCGCAGCGAATGAGCCCCAACACAATCATGCCTTCGTTCTGGCCGGGTGGGAAAGCGATTCGGCAGGATATCCTGAACGGCGATTCCAACCTGCAGATGGAAGCACTTTGGCAATACCTGTCAGAAGGCCGACATGCACGAGCTCCCAGGGGACTTATTCAGGAACCGATGCATCTATTGGCAACAAACGAGGCCGTCATGTTACGACGCAGCTATCCTGGCGTCGGTAAGCGAGGCATCGGTGTCGGTTACCCAAACCAGGTGAATCTCGTTTACGACGCTGAGCAAATGCGACTGGCAACACTTTGGAAGGGACAGTTCGCTGACACAGGGGGAGTCTGGAGAAGCCAGGGGCATGGCACCGTTCATCCACTTTCACGAAATCCCATTCAGTTCGCGACGGGGCCGGACATTGACAACGCAGACACCCCATGGGTCGTCGATGACGGGCGACCGCCGCAACATCAGTTCAAGGGATACTCACTGGACGACCTGCGCCGCCCCCGGTTCCGTTACCGCTTTCAAAACATCGACATCACGGACTCTTGCGTTGACCTGAAAAGTGAATCGTCAAACCAGCCATTTATTCGCCGCACTCTGACTTTGCAATGCCCAACGGCAACCACAAACATCAGGTTTCGCGTGGCTGACGGAACCAATATCACACGACAAGCGAATGGCACCTTTATTGTCAACAAACAACTCAAGATACAAGTTCCCGAAAACCAGACAGCAAAAATCGTGGAAACACCATTCGGGCAGCAATTACACCTCTACTTAACACTGCCAGCGGGCACCTCAACTTTTGTCTTCGACTATATGTGGCAGGATTAATCATGAAGCTCTTCATCGCACCTCTACTTGCGATCATTCTGCCCTCAAGCGTTTGTGCTCAGGAACTGGGTGGCTATTGGGGCACGGCAGAAAACGAAGCGGAATACTATCGAATTGTTGACTTGCCACTTCCAGAGAATCTGGAACTGGAAGCCAGCAGTTTTGATGTCATGCCGGACAATCGCTTGGCGATCGGAACTCGCCGAGGTGACATTCACCTGGTGACCGGCGCTTTCGATAAAAATCCGCAACCGCAGTTTTCGACGTTTGCCAGCGGGCTTGACGAAGTGTTCGGCCTGGCCTTTCGCAACAACTCGTTCTACGTCAGCCAGCAAACCGAAGTCACTCGCATCACCGACGAAACAAACGATGGGAAAGCCGACCTGTTTGAAACGCTCAGTGACGTCTGGGGGTTTCGTAACTACCACGAATTCAGCTTTGGCTCCAAACCCGATGATGATGGCAACATCTGGGTGGCGTTTTGCCTTTCCGAATCTTATCGCTCAAAAGTTCCATTTCGAGGATGGTGTTTGAAGATCACTCCCGACGGAAAAACCATCCCGGTATGCAGCGGAATCCGCAGTCCGTGTGGCATCGGACCAAACGAACATGGCGTCATGTTTTACGCAGAAAGCCAGGGACCGTGGAACGGATCGTGCTCATTAAAAGTGTTGCAGCCCGGCGGATTCATGGGACATCCCGTCAGCTTTAACTGGTACGACCTGGCTCCGGAACTTGGACCAGCACCCGTGGAACCAAATACCCAGTCACGGCTGGAAATCGAACGCAAACGCGTCAAAGAATTAGTCCCCTACGCCGTCGTTTTTCCATACCGAAAAATGGGGCAATCCATTTCAGGATTTATGGTTGATCACACCGGCGGTAAGTTCGGCCCGTTTGAAAATCAGATTTTCATTGGTGACTTCAGTCTTAGCGTCGTCATGCGAGCCACCACAGAACAGGTCAACGGCGTCTGGCAGGGCGCGTGCTATCCGTTTAGAGAAGGCCTGGCAACCGGACTGCTGGCGTGCCAGTTTACTCCTGAAGGCGACCTGATTGTGGGTGGCACTAATCGAGGCTGGCCAGTGCGAGGTCCAAAGCCCTATGCACTTCAACGCCTGGACTGGACCGGTAAAACGCCATTCGAAATCAAAGAAATCAACGCACGTCCCAAAGGCTTCCGTATTACGTTCACCAGGCCAGTGGATGAAGCAACAGCCGCCGATACGAATTCCTATAGGATTTCAACCTTCACCCACATCTATCAACAGGGCTACGGCAGCCCTGAGGTTGATCAGACAACACCGCAAGTGTTACTGGCGGTTGTTTCTGAAGACCGCATGTCTGTCGATCTTCAAGTGAACGGCCTTGTGCAGGGCCACGTCCACGAATTCGAACTTCCATTTGTGACATCCGCTGAAAGCGAATCTTTACTGCACACAAAGGCGTATTACACCCTGAACGAAATTCCGCTAGAGCGCATTTCACGGGAGACTGGCGCCAGGTGGGTAAATTAGGTAGTGTGG
>CALFSX010000130.1 GCA_937916515.1 uncultured Planctomycetaceae bacterium
GTGCCAACCGCGTATGTGCCAACTCAGGTCGGTCGTTTCCAACGACTGCTGTTCACTTCAATAACTTTAAGTTGTCGCCGCCCTGCTCCCTGCCTGCGACGTTGTCGCTCAGTTGCCGTTGTGGTTTACATCATGTGGGTGGCAGCTTTTATAAGCTGCAGATCACCACGCGTTTTTCGTTCGATTGCGCAGGCGTCGCGTTGATGACGTGGTGAATCCGATATCCCCATAATGGACTTAACGACACTACTGAACATCGGCACATGAATTGCTTCTTTTCGGCAAGCATTGACCTGCTGACCGCGTGAGAAACTTAACGCACGCGTTTGTGGGTTGGATTTAGAAGTCATCGCTTCTGCAAGAGTGATTCGACGACTGCACCATTGAAGTGGCTATTTCTTCGGCCATTGCTCGGTGAATCCCCGTTTAGCTGCAGGCGAGAAACATTGTTCACGTTCATTCATGCGCACAAGGACATACTTCAGTGAAAAGAAACATTAGGAAATCTTCGCGAGGGTTCACCCTCATCGAACTGCTTGTTGTTATTGCAATCATCGCCATTCTCATAGCACTTCTGCTTCCCGCAGTGCAGCAGGCGCGCGAAGCTGCTCGCCGAACTCAGTGCAAAAATAATCTCAAGCAAATTGGTCTGGCGATGCACAACTATCACGACGTTTACTCAATGTTTCCGGTAGGGGCATGTGCAAAACCAAGTGCCAACTTTGGCATGGACGTTTCCAGTGGTGCCTTTGCATCAATTCTGCCGTTTATCGATCAGGGCAATCTGAAGGGCATCTATAATGATAGCCTGCCGTGGCTTCAGCAAAACGCGACCTTGAATCCGACAGTTGCCTCGATTGAACTGCCGGCTTACCAGTGTCCATCAGCAACGGGAGCGGCGGTTGAAACGTTCGCATTTCTGACCAGCTATCCGATTGGAATGGGCATTGAAGGCGGCAAAGCTTCGACAAATCAATATCTGCTTAGCAAGGGAGCGACAGATGGATGGTGCCTGACTCCTCGACGCGATCCTAACATTGGCATGTTTGCCATTAACCTGACGACCAAAATGCGCGACCTGACGGACGGATCCAGCAACACGCTTTGTGTTGGTGAAGGGGCAACTGGAAGTCCGTATCTTACTGTGTCTGAAAAGGCGAATCCTTTGGTTGCCGTCACTGGCACATCACAGGTTGCTCAATCATGGATCATCCCACAACCGTTTCCGCTAAGTGGTCGTGGCAGCGTGTACGGAACTGCTGGTGGGTTTGGTACGACTGTTTGGCGAATGAATTTGAATCCGGTTGTCGAAACAGTTTACGACGATGCCAACCTGTCAAATTGCAACGCAGCTTTGGACAGCACTAGTAACTTCCGCAGTACTCACACTGGTGGTTCCCAATTTCTGCTGGGCGACGGTTCCGGGCGATTCATGTCGGAGAACATTGACCAGGGCATCTTCAACGCATTGGGAACTCGCGGAGCGGGTGAGACGATTGGCGAGTTTTAGGTCAGTTTTCGTACCTTACTCAAAAAAGATGCGGGCAAGGTGCGGGCATCTTTTTCGAAGCGACAACGGAGCGACTCGGCGGTTTGAGCGTCCTAAGTCTTGCCGTGTGCCACGCCAGTGGGCGTTGGGCGACGCCCGTGTTAGGTCAATGATTGAATGTTTGAGTGTCGCAATGAAGCGACAATTGATGTTTCAAGCAGCAATGCACGGCCACTGGACTCATTTGAAGTTCAGTGGCCTGTTGCGTCTTTGTCTACTGCAACCTAACACCGTATTCGTCATCGAACGGTTTGTAGAGATTGCTATTGGCGGGGTGCAGTGGAACTGCGTGGGAATGCTGAGGGAAAGTCAGAGCCAGTCGAATTTCTGCCAGGGTTTGAACTGTCCGGTGTAGTCCATCTGTCGCGGTCGTTTTCAATTTCTCGCACATGTTCATTGGTTTCTGCCTGCAACATGCGGGTAGCTTTCTTTGCTGCTTCTGAATCCGGAAAATCCTTTGACAGCGATGTCAGCAGTTCTTTGGCAGCGTCAAGTTTTTGTTGTGCCTTTAATTCGGTGATGGTCTTTTCAGCTCGAGCAATCTCGCTTGTCAAAGTGGTGTCATCCATTAATTCAGACTGTGTCTTGACGAGTTCAAGGTACTGACTTCGTAAGTCTGAGACGGGGGTGGCACTGGGCACATTCAAATCGGGTGCTGGAAGATCCTGTTCTGGAAAGTTGACGCGACGTGTGTCCGGGCTAAGGCTATCTTCCTGAGAAAGGCCCTGGTGGGTCACGCCGACAATTACTGTCAGTGTTACAACTGCTACAAGATTCTGGATTCGCATTGCTGGTTTCCCTTCCACTGAAGTTCACACGACTAATTGATGCACTTCCAGTGACTAACAGCACCAGTTGTAAGCAGCACCAGCCAGTATCGACGATGCATTTCTGCACGGAAGTCGTTGCTACCTGAGATAGTCCGACGATATAAGCATCGCTGATTGTATCGAAGCAGGTGCCGTTGCCTCCAGCGTTAGCAAGTGGCTATTCCCGTGGCCTGGACGTTTTTTGAAATTCTTTGTTAGCGCGAACGTTTCGCGACGGATCGAACCTCAACAACACATTTTGTTCTTTCCTGCTGCTTCCGTCGTTCGACGTTGAGAGTTTTCCCCATGAGTCATGTTGCACGAATGCGCCCAAAATGTGCGCAGACAAATCCGGTTGATGGTTGCGTTGTCTGGGCCCCGGTGAAATCCATCTGGTTCTTCAGCATGCTGGCTGTGGCGATGGTGGCGGGACCAATGACGTTTTCCTGGTCGGCATTGACAGTGTGCGGGCTGCTGACGGCATTCACATTATGCTTTGGTCATTCCGTGGGCCTGCATCGATTGCTGATCCATCGCAGTTTTCGCTGTCCATTGTGGCTGGAATACTGCATGGTGTTGACCGGCGTGTTGGTGGGAATGGGTGGCCCCAGGGAGATGCTGTACATGCACGACATTCGTGATTGGTCGCAGCGTCAGCCAGCCTGTCATGATTTTTACGTTCATCGCAGCAGAATCTGGAAAGACTGGTTTTGGAATCTGCATTGTGAACTGAAACTGAAACATCCGCCCGAATTCCAGCCGGAAGCTCGTGTTACTAAGTCGAAGTTTTATCGTTGCCTGGATGCCGGATGGATGCTGGCTCAGGTTCCATTGGCAGTGCTGCTGTTTATCTACGGAGACTTCGCCTGGGTTGTGTGGGGTGTGTGCGTGAGAATCTGCCTTTCACTGACCGGGCATTGGTTCGTCGGATATCTGGCTCACAATACCGGGCCGCAAACCTGGCTTGTGGATGGAGCTGCCGTTCAGGGGCACAATCTGCCAGGGCTGGGGCTGATCACGATGGGAGAAGCTTGGCACAACAATCACCACGCCTTTCCCGAATCGGCTCGTCTTGGAATCGATCAGGGACAGATTGATCCTGGCTGGTGGTTGTTGTCTGTACTGAATCGCGTCGGCCTGGTTTGGGACCTGCAGCAGCCTGCCGACTTGCCCGTGCGACATGAATTGCGATCGGTTAAACAGCCTGCTTTTGCGAATTTGCGGCCTGACAGTTCTGCACCAGTGCCCGTTTTCACCGGCAGCAGCGTCGCGGGGCTGCGGTGAAGCCGAAATTTGCGAGGTGGTCTATTTCGAAGCAATGCGACTTAGTGATTTGCCTGTGCGAATGATCAGATCAGAACCCATAACGGCCGGGCTGGCCATTAGAGTGCCATCCATGGTGTTTTTGGCGATTCTGCTGACGTCTGTGGGGTTCAGGACAGTCATGATGCCTTCCTGGCTTCCAAGGAACAGCTTGCCATCTGTCAACAGCGGTGATGCTGCAAACTTACCACCAATTCGAAGCTGTTGAATAAGTTCGCCATTGGTGGCGTTCAGGACGCTTAGAATTCCGTTGTCGCTGATTGAGTAAATTCGGCCTTTGTTACTGACGGCTGTCGGCATGGTGCTGCCGCCCTGTTTTGATCGCCAGACAATGTTGGTTTCTGTGACGTCGCCTGTGCCGGAAGGATTGACGGCCACAAGTTCGGGAGCCATAAAGCCTGTCGAACAAATCACAAGTCCATCTGCATAGACGGCCATTGGTGTTGTGGAAAATCCGTTGCCACAGTCGGCTCGCCAGATTTCCTTGCCGGTTTCCGGGTTGTACGCGCACATCCATTGAGCTCCCGGAATAACGGCCTGAGGCTGCCCTTCAACATTAATCAACAGTGGAGTGCTGTAGGCTTTGCAGAATTCAGGATTGGTGGCTCGCAGTTTGGGGCGAGGTGTTTCCCACTTGAGTTTGCCGGAGTTCAGGTCCAGGCCTGCTACGAATTGTCTGTCGATACCGTCACATACGATCAGCACCACGTCGTTTGCGATGACGGGCGAGCTGCCCGGTCCGACACTGTGGTCGATGACCAGAGCGTTCTTCCAAAGCTCCTGGCCGGTAGCATTGTTGAGGCACCAGGTTCCATAACTTCCAAAGTGGCAGATGACTTTGTCGCCGGACAAAGCAGGTGTCGGTGATGCGTAGGAATTCAGTGGATTGATTAAATCCGGGTCTTCCACTTCTCGCAGAAGAATGTTGTGCAAAATGTCGCCCGAATTAGCGTCGACGCAAAGGGCTCGAAGATTCACTTTTCCGGCGGCGGTTTTGATCCCGGCAAACTGCACGTCTTTGGTTTTTTCTGCAATCTGTTCGGGCGTTGCTGCAGATGTTTCAGCGGTGGTGATCCAAATGCGGTCGTCGGAATAAACGGGGCTGGACCATCCCATGCCGGGAATGTCTGTCTTCCAGGCAATGTTAGATTCTTCAAAGTTGGATGGAATGCTGCTGGCGTCGGCGATTCCGTCGCCATGGGGGCCTCTAAACTGAGGCCAATCGTTTGCCGCCAATGCAGTTGCAGTGAAAAGGCAAGTCGCCAGAGCGTACTTCAAATGGTTCAGGGGGGAGTTTTCAGCAGCCATGGCGAGCCTTCGGGCGGGGATTCAGAAATCCGGGCGTTGATTTGAGCGTGTATTCTTACGGTTGCCATTCTGCAGTCAATCACTGGAAAGCTGGGCAGCAGGATCGAAAAAAATTGCCAGAATTGCGATTCGCTTTGTGGTGTAAATTACCATTCTGGTGAAGCGTGGCGGGCTGCGTTGTTTAATCTAGGGCGTCTACGTAGACTCAGTGGCTGGTTCCGCAGATTACCAAACCACAGAAAGGGTCTTACAATGAAGCTTGTTCTTGCCGTCGCGTTTGCTTGTTGCCTGTCAATTTCTTCGTCCGCAGTGGCTGACTGCAACGGCCGCTCGTGTGGAGTTGGCCCATTTGCCGCTTTAACTCCACAGGGGCATCGTGGGGCCGACTTCCGTCCAGCGTGTTCGCGGCACGATGATTGTTACAGTTCGGGCCTGTTTTCACGCAAGCAGTGCGACCGCGATTTCCTGAACGGTATGTTGTGTGCTTGCCAGAATTCTAAGAACCCAGCCGCATGTGCCCGACGAGCTCGGTTCATGCACATGAACACGCGTTTGTTCGGCGGACTGTTTTACAACAAATAGTTCCGGCTGATTTGACGCACTATGCGATGACGTAAAACGGTAAATGGGCAGCGGCCTTTGACAGTTAAGAAACTGTTGCAGGCCGCTGTCGTTTCATCTGGTTCTATTGGTTTGGTAGCGGCGTGTGGGCCGCATTCATGATGGCTTCCATCCTGGCCACCATGTCAGGCATCGTTTTGGCCAGGTTATTTGTTTCGAAAGGATCTGAGCTAAGATTAAAGATCTCCACTGCCCTTCCCTTTTCTTTGTAGGCCTTCCATTCATTTACACGCACGGCCTGAGAGAATATGGATTGCTTCGCGTCTTTTGCGAATTCCCAGTACAGATATTCGTGAGTCGCCTGTTTGTCTGGCTGTCCAATCAGCGTTGGCAGAAACGAAAGCCCGTCGGCTTGAGGCGGAACAAACTCATCGACCAGTTCTGCCATGGTTGGCAGAACGTCCTGAAAGCTGCTTAGGTGATCGGTTGTTTGTCCGGGTGCAATTGTTCCGGGCCAGCGAGCTAACATTGGAGTACGAATACCGCCTTCATGCATGTCTCGCTTGTGACCTCGCAGCCCGCCGGTTGAATTCCAGAAGTCTGGATCGTGGCCACCTTCTTTGTGAGCTCCATTGTCGCTGCTGAACATCACCAGTGTGTTGTTGTCGATGTTCAGCGTCTTCAGCAGTGTCAGCAGTTCGCCAACTTCGTTGTCCAGGTTTTCCATCATGGCAGCAAAGCCCGCAATCGGGTTTTGCACGTCCGGGCACGATTCTTCGCCAGCTTTATATTTGCCGGTTTTGCTGTCAAATTGCGGAAACACTTTGCGCCATTTTTCATGCAGATGTTTTGGAGCGTGCATGGCTGCGTGAGGCACTGCCGTTGGGATGTAGCAGAAGAAGGGTGTTTGGGATTCTGCGTTTCTCTGGATGAAGCTGAGTGCGTGATCAATTACCAGATCGTGTACATAAGTGCCTGGTTTTACGGGAACTTCCTTGCCGTTGTGAACGACCGTGGATGGGTAATAAGTATGAGCGATCGTTTGGCTTTTCCAGCCATAGAATTCGTCGAACCCATGAGTGGTTGGATTCTTTGAGCCGGTTTCGTGAGTTGGCCCCAGTCCCCACTTGCCGAAGGCTCCTGTTGCATAGCCAGCTGCTTTAAAGATTTCCGGAAGGACGACCATTCCCGGATCCAGTTCCGCTCCCTTTTCGCCGCTAAGGTTGCCACGAATGTAGCAGTGGCCGGAATGCTGCCCGGTCATCAATACGGCTCGAGATGGCGAACACACTGTATTGCCGGAATAGTGTCCCGTGAATTTTATGCCCTCATTGGCAAGGCGATCGATGTTGGGGGTTTGGAATTTTTCCTGACCATAGCAGGACAAATCTCCATAACCCAGGTCGTCCGCCAGAATGTAGATGACGTTCGGTTTGTCGGCCTCGGCGAATGACGGACAGAAGGAAACAATCGAAAGGCAAATGGCAAAAATAGAATTACGAATGACAACACTCCTTCAATATTCTGAGATTGAGTGATCCAGTTTTGGATGTTGAACGATCGGGAATAGCGTTAGTGGCTGCTTTCCTGATGGAACGTTTGGTTCCCAACTTTATCGTTGTATTCATATGGGAAGTCGCCATGTGTTAATAGCCGCAGAGCGAATAACAGTGAATTCCGGTTTGCGTTTACTGCACATCGCCCTTGGTTCGATTTTCGTTTTTTGTTGACGATATGCCAGTACAACGGCTGCGATGTTGATCGCGATCGGGGAATTTTTCGGTGTGCTGAAGATGTGCAACGATAATTTTTTTGAGTGACTGTTTGGTAGATTTCGTGAATTCCGATTCATTGCTGTTTCAGGCGTGTCTTCCCTGTGTTCCGATGGCACGATCGTGAAATCATTCGGGTCGGAAGTTTCTTTCCTGCAAAAATTTCCTCAAGAATTTTGTAAACTAGCGTTTTCGACTTCGCGTGAAGTCGTGATCGGTGCGTATAATTCTACTACTGGTCGGACTCGGAGTTTTTTCCTGATTTGCTCTGATGTCCAAAACGCTTTATCAATTTCGAACGGCCTTCGTCGGCTTCATCGTGTTGTTGCAGCTTATTTTGCTGCCAGCGACGCATGTGTTGCACCTCGGGTGTCAGCACGCGCACGGCGACGGGCTGGCCAACACGGTCTCTGTCTTCGACTCGGTCGAAGGCATGTGGGCTTGGTGCTGGTCGTCCCATTGCTGCGATCACTGCTCGGCAACCGCCAAGTCTGTTGACGATCAGCCAGCTGGTTCCGGCCCCATCCAGCCGGCTCACGATGAGAATTCGTGTCCCGTGTGCCAAGCCGTCTTTGCGGCTCGCATTGCCACCGTTGCCACGGTAGATCTGGCCACGACCGAACCCGTTTGCGAATTCGTTGCTGACGATTCGCAGGCCGCTTATTCGACTCCACTTTGTGATGTGTTGAGTCGTGGGCCGCCAAGTGCAGTTGTGGGATAGGCTGGCTGCCTGTCTTCGTTTCTGCCTGCCCTTCGTCAGAGAAACTGCGCGCGGAAATTTCCGTGTTACGGGCTGTGACCGACACCAATCGATGAGCGGTGTTGCGTTTAGCATCAAGCGGCACGCGTCGGTCTTTTGTGTGGCCGTCGGTTGTTCTGTTTGCGGTACGCAGTCGTTTGTGGCTTGCCCTTACACCAAGGTGATGGTTTTAGCGTGCCCGTTCACGCGTCCAATGCGCCAGTGCTGATTCGCGTGCGCTAGTGCTGATTCGCGCTGCAGGAACTCGTCACTTTTTGTTGTCGTTTGGCGGAATCAAGGAATCTCGGCTGCGCTCCGCAGTGCTCTTCGGGTCCGACCAGTCCTGAGGACTGTGTGGTCGCGCCGAGGTTCCGATTCCGCTACTTCGACCATCATCTGCACTCTTCAAATCTCATTCAAAAAAATCCATAAAGGAAACTTATCACTATGAAAGCATGTACCAGACAACGCCGTGGGTTTACGTTGATCGAACTGCTCGTCGTCATCGCGATCATCGCTATTTTGATTGCCTTGCTGCTGCCAGCGGTGCAGCAGGCTCGTGAGGCGGCCAGGCGGACTCAGTGCAAAAACAATCTGAAGCAGCTCGGGCTGGCGGCTCACAATTACCACGATACTCACAATTCGTTTCCGCTGAATGCGGAGGACTCGTTGTACGGTTATTCGGCTCAGGCTCAGTTGCTGCCGTTTCATGAACAGGGCAACCTGCATGCTCTGATTGACTTCAACAAGCCTGCACAGATTGGCGTTGCCTGGAACCCGACGATGAACCCGGTCATTCAGCCGGTCGCTTCAAAAACACTGAATGTGTTGTTGTGTCCGAGCGACGCGGGCGATCCGTTTTATGTCGATGGAAACGGAGCCACCTGGGCTGGCAGCAATTATCTGCTGAATGGCGGTTCCGGTGCTGATGTGAATTACTGCTCACGTATCAACGACGGGCTGTTCTGGCGAGGTTCTCGAACAAAGTTTCGCGACATCACCGACGGCACCAGCAACACGGTGTTCATTGCTGAGACGCTGTTCGGTGATCGAGGTGCCAGTAGCGCGACGCTCACGAATGCTCAGCGTCAGATGAAGCGAATTTCCGGTGGTCCCCCCTGCGGACCAGCAGCGGACGCCATGCTTGGATCGGCTGCGTCGAGCTACGACGGTCGCCGTGCGGGTGCGTGGATTCTAAGCACCGGTTATCACAGTCTGACAAACGCATTCTTCACGCCGAACTCCAAACAGCCCGACATGGGACATCATGGCGAGATTGTGGCCGGTCCGCGCAGTCTGCATGTCGGCGGTGCTCAGCTTTCCCTGTGCGACGGCAGCGTCCGCTTCGTCAGCGATAACGTCGATCTGGCCACGTTCCGCAATGCGTATGCAAGAAACGACGGCAACGTACTGGGCGAATGGTAGCCGTAACGCGACGTTACCAATCAGAAGAGCTGCATCCGTGGCCGCAAAGCAAGGCTCGCAAGCTGGCAGCTCGCGCCCACGGTCGCTGTTCCGTGGCCACAAGCCGCCAGCTTGTGAGCCTGCCCCAACATCCTTAACGGCTGGCGGTTATACGTACATCGAGTGGTCGAAGCTGTCAGCTTCGACATTACCTTTCATCAAATCAAGGAATCAATCTGTGAATAGAACATCATTATCGCTGAGTCTCTTTGCGTTCACCGCATGCTGGCTCAGCGTGAATTCAACACTTCGTGCGGAGGACCGTACCAGCAACTGGACCGCGTTTCGCAACGGCGGAACTTCCCGAGTGACCGGAAGTCTGCCGCTGCAATGGGCACCCGATGAGAACATTGCGTGGCAGAAAGAAACGGAAGGCTACGGCCAGTCGGCTCCCGTGATTCTGGACGGTCGTATCTTTGTGACAAGCGTCATTGGTGAACAGAAAGAGCAATGCGCGATCACGGCGTATGGCATTCGTGACGGACAACAACTGTGGCAGCATCGCTTCGAAGCGGCTCATCAGGGACCGTCCAGTTACATGATGTCACGAGCCGCCCCGACTCCGGTGGTCGATCAGAATGCGGTCTATGCGTTCTTCGAAACTGGTGACGTGGTGGCCGTCGATCTGTCGGGAAATCCATTATGGCACCGCAACCTGACGACCGACTATGGCGACTTTCAGAACAATCACGGTCTGGGCAGTTCACCCGCTCAGACTGACGATCTGGTATTGCTGAATATTGAACACAAAGGTCCGTCGGTGTTGCTGGCGCTGGACAAACACACGGGCAGGACACAGTGGAAAGCCGACCGTCCTTCCGGCAGTTCATGGACATCGCCAATTGTTGTCGCAGCGGGTACTCAGCAGCAGGTTGTGGTTTCATCCGGCGGCAATCTGTCCGGCTACAACCCGCAAAACGGGGACGTGTTGTGGAGTCTGGAAGGTCTCGAAGGCAATTCCGTGCCATCACCGTGTGCGGTGGGAGATTTCATTTTTACCGGAGCACGCATTCCCGAATTTGGATCAGCAGACGCCGCCGCAAAGTCGAATCTGTGCGTAAGAATCACGGGCGAAGAATCACAGCCCTATGAACTGTGCTGGCGAGCGGCCAAGGCGGTCAGTGACTATGCCAGCCCGGTGGTTGATGGTGAGCAGGTTTACTTTCTGAACAAAGTCGGTGTGTTGTATTGCGTGGACGCGATGTCAGGCGAAACGATTTATCAGGAACGTCTGCGAGCCGAATGCTGGTCGACTCCCATCGTGACGGAAGCGGGCATTTATTTCTTTGCGAAAGACGGCACCACTCGCATTGTTCGTCGAGGCCGTGAGTTTGAGATTCTGGCGTCGAATCAGTTGTGGGATTTAATGAGTCCCCCTGCGCCCGAACAGTATCGAGAAGCGAAAGCCGGCGGACATGCTCACGGTACACCGCCCGTTAAGTCGGATGTTGCGACGACCGATGAAGGTGTTGCCGACGCGACGGACAAATCTGCATCAAGTTCTGAACGACCAGCTGGCGGTCGCGGTGGCGGAATGCTGGCGGCCTTGATGGCTGGCGACAGCAACAAGGACGGCATTCTGCAATCTGACGAACTAAGCGCCGACTTTCAACCGATGCTGAAGCAAGTGGACACGAACGGCGATGGGGCCCTGGATCAGACGGAACTGCAGGCCATGGCCGATAGTTTTGCAAAACGTCGCGAAGGTTCTCAGGCCGGGGCACGAGATCCGATTGTCTACGGAGTTGCAGCTGTGGACGGTGCGATCGTGATTCGCACAGGAACTCGGCTGTATTGCGTGTCCGACCGTGATACTCCAGCGGTTGCCGGAGGAACCCAATGATGCTTGTGAATTCAGAGCGGACCTGTGCTGGCACGATGTTCGCGTTCACCGCAACGATCGCAGTGTCGGCGATGATGTCGGGCTGCGGTCAAGACGCGGACGCCTTGGCTCTGCCGGAAGTTTCGATCGCAGCGCCGGCGGAGTTGCAGGAAGTCGGCACGACGTGGATTCGTAAAGACATCGAGTCAGCAGATCATGACTGCCTGGCTCGGTTCTTTCAGGCGAACCAGGAACTGGTCGGCAGTCCCGATATGGAAGGCGATCCGGTTTTGTTCACGTCAGGAAAACGGGACCGTCGGTTTTATTGGGTGGCGGCGACGGCCGATGGAAGCCGCTGGACGTGCGTCCATTTTGAGAAAGGACGGTTCAAAACTTCAGACGGCGATGGCAGTCCGTTTTGATGCTGGAGGAGCTTGGGCGACATCAGCCGCTTCCGACGCGCTCGCGCCCTGCAGCTTGTCCAAAAGCCGTTCTTCTCGTACGACCAGCTTTCCTGCCGGTCAATAATCTGGGCCCAATGCTCAAAACCGGCTGGTAAGCCGCTTGTACGTCGGTATCCCAACAGCCTGCGTGGCTACGATTTTCGCACTCTTCCCTCCCCCCCGAAATTCATGATGGCTGACTTCCAAACTTCATCGCCCGATTCGTCGCGCATGGCACGTCTACTGACGTCAGCCAGCAATGCGTTGTCCGCCGACTTTTGTCCGTCGGCCAATCGGTGGGTGTATTGGTTGAAGAATCCGTTTTGGATCTTGCTGCTGGCGGTCATCGGGTCGGCGACATGCGGCGCGTTTTTGAATCCGTGGATCTTGGCGTTGACCGCTCTGCTGCTGGCGGTGGTGGCTGTGGGCACGGTGTTGCCGTGGGTGGCGATGAAAGGTGTTTCGTGCGAAGTGATGTTTGATGTTCGCCGAGTTCCCTTTGGCGAACCGGCGCTGGTGCGGTTGAACGTTCGCAATCGCTGGCCGTTGCCGGTGTGGGGCCTGTCGCTGGTGAATGGATTCACAAACTCGGCCGCCGCGACCGCTCTGACCGACAGTGACGATGGCATCGCGTTTGCTCGGGTGCCGGGCAGGTCAACCGTTGAACATTCGTGGCGCTTTGTGGCTCCGCAGCGCGGAGCGTACCCGGTCAATGGACGGGCCGAAGTCGAAACGTCGTTTCCGTTCGGGCTGTTTCGGGCTCGCCGGGAAGTTCGCGTCACCGGAAAACTGATCGTGTGGCCTCAGACCGTGGCACTGCCGAATCTTCCCGACGTGGCCGAAACGTCGTCGGTGGATGACAGCTTTTCGGATCGACGAGTGGGCGATTTCGGCGATATGCTGGGAACGCGATTGTTTCGAGAAGGCGACAGTCTGCGGCGAGTCCACTGGGCTCAGACGGCGCGGCAACAGACGCTGATCGTCACCGAACGCCAGGCTCCGTTGACGACTTCGGTGCGAGTTGTGCTGGACTTCGCGCGCGAACCCGCGCCGCCACTGAGTTCACCGCGGCGGTTTTCTGAGTTCGCCACGATTCGTGGTGAGGTTGCCGAACAGTGCATTCGTGTGGCGGCAAGTTTGTGCGAATCGCTGCATCGGCAGCATTGCCGAGTCGAACTGCTGATTGGTGATCGGTTGCTTGTCGTCGGCAACAGCGCGGCGGGGCTTGATCGAGCGATGGATGCTCTGGCGACTCTGGATTGCGATCAACACGTAACAACGGCGAACGCCGCCCATTCCGGTCGCAGCCCGGAATTTACCATCACCGTGACGAACGCCGACAACGCTGTTCCCGGACGACGGCGGCAGATTGTGGTGGTGGATACTGACGCAATCGTCAACGCCGACGCATGGATTCTTCTCAACACCAAGCAGCCGCTGTGCGAACTGGCTTCAGTATGGAGAAAGGTGTGTCATGACTGACGTTCATTCTCGTATCCGGTCACGCGTGTTGCCTGAGCGAAAACAACGGACGCGAACGGCGGTTGGTTCTGGGCGTGCGGCTGAGACGAATCGCACGCTGCAAGCCGACGCCACGAGCCTGCGGTTGCATGTCATCTGCGTGGTGGCCACGCTGATCGCTGCCAGCATTTTTACGTTAACCGAACACGACGATCATCGTCATACGTGGTGGTGTGCGTTTGAAATTACGGTTCAAACGTTGCTTGTCATCGTTGGCACGGTGTTCTTTCGAACTCGACAGCGGCTGCTGCGCGATTCATCCGTCGTGCAGCCGATTCTGGTAATGGTGGTCGCGCTGACTCTGCTGTGCGAACCGTTTCAACGCTTGTTCCTCGGCCACGGTCATCCGTTTGAAGTGATGGTCATGCACAGTCAAAGCAACCTGATGCTGGCTCTGGCCGTCTGCGGTTTTCGACTCACCTTCCAACGCCTGGCGATGCTGATCGCCGTCTTTCTGACGATCTTCAGTTGCACAATTTCGAACGCCGTCGGACTGTTGCCGTTAACGATTCTGTTTGCAATCGGCTGCCTGATGTGGCTGGTGGCGTCGTGGTGGGAAACCGTCGACCGGCGTTTGGTCCGAACCGAACAGCGTCGCTGGCCGTGGATCTGGCTGGGCACAAGCATTGCCGTTCCGTCGCTGCTGATGCTGACGGCGGTTGGTTTTGGGGCCAACACCGTCACGACGGCGCTGCGAGGTTTTATGCCATCGTCCGGCGGCACGGGACAGTTCGACCCGTTTTCGCGAGGTGGAGTGAAAGACGGCGATGCGTTGGTGGCCGGCAACGAAAATATCAAAAGCTTTGCACCACTGGAGGACGCTCCATTTCTGGACAGCGATAAACCCAGCCTGTACGACGTGTTCAACGACATGTTCGACGAACCACCAAAGAAGATCAAAGACCAGCAGCGATCTGTGGCCCTGCCAGCCGACGTGCTGAAACACATCCATCAGCAGATGGCCGAAGCAAAGCAGGCGGGGCGAGAATTTTCGCTGCTGCGAAGCAAAAAGCGAGCAGACAAAAAACGCATTCACGATCTGGAAACGCACGCGATGTTTTACGTCGCCGGTCGCACTCCGGCGCGGTTTCGCATGGAAGTGTACGACCACTTTGACGGAATCACCTGGTATCCGCTGGGCGACCTTCCGGACGCCCGCCAGCGACGCGTCGAAATGAAGCAGATCGACGAACGTCCGTGGTTGAGTCTTCCATTGCCTGGACGCGGTTTCGAAATGTATGCCGGGTCGGACACACACAGTGTCAAAGTGGTTAATCTGGATGGCAACGTGATTCCCACGCCGCCTCATGTTGTGGGTGTCAGCATTGATCGGGTTGATCGCGAAGACATGTACAGTGTGTCGACGGCCAGCGTGGTTTCGCTGCAACGGCAATCGATCCCGCAGATGCTGGCCATCAGCGTCACATCGGAATGTGTGGACCGAAATGCAGTGCGTAAAGAGCGGTTGACTTCTTTGGTCCAGCCCAGCCACGACGCGACCCGCTTGCTGCCGGACGATTCGTCTTCTGAAACAATCCGTCGGCTGGCCGAAACATGGACAGTTGGTCTGCCGCGCGGCTGGTTGCAGGTCGAAGCCATTGAAGCTCGCCTGCGACAGGACTACATCGTCGATCGAGCGGCGAAAATTTCGGAAGACTGCGAATCCCCGGTCACCGAATTCCTGTTGGAACAACGTCGCGGGCCGGAATATCTGTTCGCCAGTTCGGCGGCGAGTTTACTCAGGTCGCTCGGCTATTCGACTCGCCTCGTTAGCGGCTTTTATGCTCGCCCGGAAAACTATGACGACCACAAACAGCACACGGCGGTGTTCGCCGCGGACGCTCATTTCTGGTGCGAAGTGTTCATCGGCACCGATACCTGGCTGACGGTCGAACCATCGCCCGGCTACGCCATTCCCGTTCCTCCGCCAACGCTGTGGACTCGCCTGCGAAGCTACGGTCAACAACTGCTGCACGCCGCCGTGGCCAACGTTGTTGCGATCGTCGGATTTCTGTTACTGGCCGCAGTGTTGATGTGGAAACGACGACGCATTTTCGAACGTTTGTGGACATGGCAATGGCGCTGGTTGTCGCGATCCGCCGCGCCGCAGAAAACGCGAGAGCTGTCGACTTTGGTCGATTATCGATTGCAACTTGCCGGAATGAAACGAGCGAACGGGACAACTCTGAAACGCTGGGCTCAGCAACCGCAGCTCGCGGAAATCAGGCCGCTGCTGCTGCGAACGGCGGAAGTCACGGACTTCGCTATGTTCGGCCCGACGGGGGAACCGCTGGTTGTGGCCGACGCGAAGACGAACGAACGGGAACTGCGGTATTTGGAATCGGTGTTGAGTGTTGGCAGGCTGCGAGGTGATTCGAGCTCGAACATCTGGAGTTCGATTGTTCGCCATCGCTTTCACTTTTCTGCGAGGTCGGCGTGACATGCAGACACATTCGAACCAGTACGCAAACGAAAGCTACGGCAAGCCGCAGCACACCAAATTCATCTTCTATCAACAAACAATATGACAACAACTCGACAAGCAAAATCCGTCACAAGTTCGTCCGATCTGTCCTGCATCGACGCCATGCGCCAGCGCCTCAACACCGCACTGCGAGGCAAACAGGACGTGGTCGAAATGGTGATCGTCTGTCTGCTGGCACGTGGGCATCTGCTGCTGGAAGACAAGCCAGGGCTGGGAAAGACAACTCTGGCGAAAGCACTGGCGTCGGCCATTGGAGGCACGTTCGCGCGAGCTCAATGTACGCCCGACCTGCTTCCCAGCGATATCACCGGTTTCAACATCTTCAGTCAGAAAACGCACGAATTCGAATTCCGCCGCGGTCCCGTTTTTTCTGACGTGCTGCTGGCCGACGAAATCAATCGCGCCACGCCGAGAACTCAAAGTGCGCTGCTGGAAGCGATGGCCGAACGGCAGGTCACCGTCGATGCATTACGCTTTGAACTCAGCCGACAGTTCTTTGTTATCGCCACTCAAAACCCGATCGATCAACACGGCACGTATCCTCTGCCCGAAGCGCAGCTGGACCGCTTCGCTATGAAACTCAGCGTCGGCTATCCCGAACCCGCCGACGAACTTCAGATGCTGCAGGCGGCCGTCGGCGATGACGAATCCGAAACTGAGACGCTCGCGCCAATTCTGCAGGACGGTGAACTGGCGGGCCTGCAACAGCGAGTGCAATGTATACACGTGGCCGAAGCGGTTCAGGATTATCTGATACGCATCGCGGCAGCAACGCGCAGGCATCCGAGTATCACGCTCGGGCTGAGTCCCCGCGGATTGCTGACGTTACAGCGGACGGCTCAATCACGAGCTTTCTTATTGAACCGCAGGTTCGTCACGCCGGACGATGTGCAGGACGTCATCGTGCCGGTGCTGAGCGTTCGGATCGGCCTGGAAAGCCACGAAGCCAGTCGAGTTATCGAGGAAGTATTGGAAGCTGTGCCGTTGCCGGAATAGCGTTTTTGAAAGTTCAGTCGTTTAACCGCGTGTCCAGCGTGCCCAGCGTGCCGCGGGGCTGCGAATCACCCGGACTGAAAACGCGCGGCCCGCTGGGCACGCGGCTAAAAGAAAATCACACAACACGGAACCCCATCCATGAAACACATCATCACTCTGTTCGCCGATATCTGCCTGCTGTGTTTACTGTTCGGTTGCGGGCAATCGGAGGCTGATACTGCCGCCGACGATCATCATCTGGAACACTTTGTACCTCATCACAAGCCGCCCAACTTTGCCGACGCGGTCGACGACATCAAACACCGAGCCGAGCACCTGAGCAACCACGCCGGACACGGCCACGACGACGAAGCGGCCGAGTTTCAGGAACTGCTGGACATCGTCAACTGGATCCCGGAACTGGCGGCTGACAGTGACCTGAACGAAGCCGACTGGAGCAAAGCCGCTTCAGCCGCAGCAGCGATCAAGGCCACGTTGCAACAACAAACAACAACCAACGGAGGTCTTGCGCTGCAGGGCTTATTCGCAGCCATCGAACGCGAAGTGCAGACACTGGAAGGTCTCATTAAAGCCGCCGGCAAACCCGACCCCGCCATTCATCACGATCACGATCACGA
>CALFSX010000131.1 GCA_937916515.1 uncultured Planctomycetaceae bacterium
AAATCGTCGCCTGAAACAACTTCTCTGAACACAACATTTGACAGTAACTCCCTGACAAGGGCTTTGTCCTTGACCCGGTGGCGTGGATGGCGACAAGACATGGGACGTCCGAATCGCCGAGCCGCACCGTTGTCGCTCCGCAAGCAGCAGGTAGGCCGGACCATGCGACCGCCAATCTGCCCGAGCAGCGCGTGCGGCCGCTATTGCATCGAAGCATTCAGCAAATAATTTGTTGCAGCCACAGTTCGCGCCTACGGCAATTCCAGGCGCTTTGCCAAAGAGTTCTGTGCGGTTGCAGAGTCATGTTCTTCAGCCACAGATTCACACAGATCTTCATAGATGAAGACCTGACTTATCTGTGGACATCCGTGAATATCTGTGGCCTAAAGATTTTGCGACCGAATTCCAGACGAGCATCTCCGCCGCTCCCCTGCTCCTCATCGCCCTTCACTAAATGATCGACGTCTCAGTTTTCGCGTGCAGCAGTCCAAGTATACCGAGGCCATAGAACGTGTATTCCGCGTCGGCTTGTTGATCCCAACTGGCACCTCGAAAACCGCCGGTCGGAAATTCGATTTGAGTTTCCAGCCACTCTAAAATTCGAGGCGGTTTGATGATGTCGCGGCGACCGAGGTCGTGTCCGGTTAACAGGCCGGTAAACGTGGATAGTCCGTCGGCAAAGGGAATGCGAGTGTTCGCCTGAAAGCCGCCTTCTGAACTAACAACGTCGGTCAGAAAGCCCTGCACATCGTCGGCGATGTCGGATTCCATGGCGTTCAGGCTGTTCAACAAAGCTACGGCAGCAGCGGTCGGGTTTGTCCCGCTGCGTTTCATGGGCGCGATTTCCACAAAGCCGCCGTCGTCGCGTTGTCGGTCGTAAAGAAACTGAATCAGGCGATTTGGTCGCGGCACCTGTTGCCCGATAAGTTCGTAGGTGAGGCTGACCATGAATGAATGATAGGTGCTGCCCGCCGATCCTTCTGTACTTTTGGCGTAGCCGCCATCGGCGACTCGCGTGGCTTCCAGCTTTTGGGCGACCTGGTCGGTGAAGTCGGCTGGTGAATTTTCCAGCAAATCGGGGCCTCCGGCTGCCTGAACGACCAAAGCGCTATACAGCCAGCTAAGAAGGTCGATGACTCCCAGATCCAGCGGAGCAAACTTTGACAGGAAGTTGCTGACCCTGGAATTCGCTTCCTGTTCCAGTCCGCCGGTGACCGCGAGTGCTCGAACGGCAAATCCGGTGTAGTACAGGTCCGATTCTCCCTCGCGTCCTCGGAAGCCACCATCTGGCATTTGTTGAGTGAAAAGAAAGTCGCGGTGGCGTTGAACGCGAGATGCATCCAGTTGTGTGAGTCCCTGAGCGACTCGGTCAGCCAGCTGAAAAAGGTACATTTTTATCTGATTTCCGCCCAAGGCAGGCGTCGTGGTGTCGGTGGATGACGAGTTTCAAGGGATTTTGCCGAGTCCGCTATGACACGGCCAGGAACATTGAGAAACGCTGCATACTTGTTATCCTGCGACGTTTCCCCTTTAGGTTTACGAAACCAATTTGGCGGCCACTTTACAAGCCGTTGCCAGATTAAGCGAACAAACTGATGACAGGATCACCTTCCGCCAACGATTTGGCGAAGTCTGCGAACAATGCACTTGGTCAGGACGAAGTCGTTCTGGTAATGGATTTTGGCTCACAGACGGCTCAATTGATTTCGCGCCGCGTGCGAGATCAAAACGTGTTTTGCCAGATCGTGCGTCATGATCTAACGGCGGAACGCATACGAGAACTAAATCCTAAGGGGTTAATTCTTTCCGGCGGTCCTGCCAGTGTTTACGGCGACGGCGCGCCCAAAGTGGATCCGGCAATTTTTGAATTGGGAATTCCGATCCTGGGCATTTGCTATGGAATGCAGATTACCTGTCACACGCTGGGTGGGAAAATCCTGCCGGCCAAGTCGCGAGAATTTGGGCGAGCGCCTTGTACTGTCGCGTCTGCCAATCCGTTGTTCAATGGGATTCCGGAAACGTTCACCGCATGGATGAGTCATGGTGATCAGGTTGACACCTTGTCCGGCAGTTTTGATTCGATTGCTTCGACATCGACGTGTCCGAATGCTGCGATCAAGCACCAGGATCTTCCGGTCTACGGAATTCAGTTTCATCCTGAGGTGACTCACACGCAGCACGGCGGAAAGTTGCTGGGCAACTTTGTTCGCGAAATTTGCGGCTGCAAAGGCACATGGAAAATCAGTTCGCTGATCGAAGAACAGAAGCAGCTGATTATCGACCGCGTTGGCTCAAATCAGGTGATTTGCGGGCTTTCTGGAGGCGTCGATTCTTCCGTGGTTGCCGCGTTGATTTCAGAAGCGATCGGCGATCAGCTATCTTGCATTTTCGTCGATAACGGTTTGCTGCGAAACGGTGAACGCGATCAGGTTGAAAAGCATTTTATCGACCATTTCAAAACCGACCTGCATGTCGTAGATGCTCGCGAGCGTTTTCTGGGTGAGCTGGCTGGTGTGTCAGATCCTCAGAAAAAACGGAAGATTATTGGCAAAGTGTTTATCGATTGTTTCAAAGACGAAGCCAAGTCGATACCGAACGCAAAATTTCTGGCTCAGGGAACTTTGTATCCCGACGTAATTGAAAGCGGAGCGAACCCGGACGGTCCTGCGGCCACGATCAAGTCTCACCACAATGTTGGCGGATTGCCAAAGGAACTGGGCTTTGAGCTGATTGAGCCCTTGCGAGATTTGTTCAAGGATGAAGTTCGCCGAATGGGTGTCGAACTGGGACTTCCCGAAGAAATGGTGTGGCGACATCCATTTCCGGGGCCCGGCCTGGCGGTTCGCTGTTTGGGCGAAGTTACTGAAGAGCGTTTGGCCATCATTCGCGAAGCAGACGCGATTTTAATTGAAGAGCTTTACGCGGCGGGTTTGTATCGCGATATTCAACAGGCTTTTGTGGTGTTGCTGCCCGTGCAGTCTGTCGGTGTGATGGGCGATGATCGCACGTATGAAAACGTCGCTGCAATTCGAGCTGTGGAGTCGGAAGACTTTATGACGGCTGACTGGTTTCCGTTTCCGCATGAAGTGTTGCAGAAAATTTCCACGCGAATTATCAACTCGGTGCGTGGCATCAATCGAGTGGTCTATGACGTGAGCTCCAAGCCGCCGTCGACAATTGAGTGGGAATAGGTGGACGGCTGTTGACGTTCTGGTGCCGCCGCTGTTATGTCCGGTTGGTGTTTTGGGCCGTGAATTTCACGCCAAATTGGCGACTTACAGGTCGCGCCGCGGCAGAAAATGCCGAAAAAGCCAAAAACGTTGCCGAAACACGTCTTTCGGTAATTTGCGTGATTTGGTATTACTTGCGCCAGACACGGACGTTTCGCGCTGGCTCGGGGGAAGAGCCACGCATTTAATTCATTCGCTGGGGAAGGATTCCCATGCAAAGTTCATTCTGGAAAACCGTTGCCGTTGTTGGTGTGATTGGCATCGGCAGCCTCGCAATTCTTGAAGTCCAAAACCGTCTGAAGTTACCGAATACTGCGGTTTCTGAATCGACGGAAGAGACCGATGCTTTGGCAAAGCAAATTGCTGAAACGGGTGATCAATCCGTCGAGGCATTGCTGACTAAGTCGCAGTTCGAACAAATGATGGTGACCACCGATTCTGGTCAGCCGCAGTTCGACATGACAGAACCGGAGCCTCAGCTGCAGGAAACTCAGCTAAAGCCGACGCCAGTTGCACAGGCAGATCAACAGTTTTTCAGCAGCGAGCCCGTTGCCCCGCAACAGGTGACTCCGCCTGTGAATACCAATGTTCGAGCTGAGCAATTGGTTCAGGGCGGCAATCCTTTTGGTGCGCAAACTGCGTTCAGCGATGCCGGTTTGGATGATGCCGGAGCTGTTACCGCAGTTGCCGCTAACTATCAGGGCCAGCCTCAGCCTGTTGAGCCGGTCGGGTTTCAGGATGAAACGTTTGGCGAAGATGAAACTCCGAGCACAACGCAGCCGTTTCGCCGCGATGATGTGGCTCCTGCGGCTGAGCCGGAAGCGGCTTCTCCATTTTCATTGTTTGGTGCAGACTCAGATACTGAGCCCGCTAAGCCTGCCGCAGATACACGTCAGCCTGAACTACCGCTAAGCAACAATCCGTTTCCGCCAGCCGCTAACAATCGCGCTGGTTCCATGCAGTTCATTAATGGTGCTGCCTCGTCTAACGGAACATCAACGAGCAGCGCTGCCACGAATGCAAATTCAGGCCAGACCAGCGGTTCGCCATTTTATCAAGAAGATGCTGCTCCCCTGCGTCCGACTCCACCTGCTGATCCTGTTCCGTTTCAGGAATTTGGTCCTTCAGGTCGCGGTTCCGACGCAGCCCCCACGTTGGAAGTTCCCGCTTTTGGCGATCCTGGTTCTGGACGCAGTACTTTGCCGACTCCGCAGCCGGAATCTATGGAAGAAGACGGCTTTGGTGCGGCAGGTGGACTTTTCACCGAAGATGAAGATCTGGTTCCAACTCCAGTGGAACCGAATTCAGCTACTCCAGATTTCAACCAGCCAGAACCCAATCGTGAGATCTTTCAACCACAGCCTCGTCCAGAACCTGTGCGAGCAGCTCCGGAATTGAATAACTCTTTGCCGTTCGCAGAAGATGCGGAGACCGATATTGCGCCGCGAGTGCTTGATGTGCCAGCGTTGGAAGCTCCCGGTCGGCTAAGCATTCCGGAAACTCGTCCAGAGATACCCAATAGCCCTCGTTATGAGGATCGGACCGACTTCAATACGAATTCACCAGACATTCGACCGTTTCCGAATAAGCCCAATTCTACGCCTACGCTGAATTTTCCAGAGCCAAGTCGTCCGCTTTCCAATGGCACACGTGAATTCAACGGTGGCGGAGTAAATGGTGGCAGCGATGTTAGAGAATTCGATAACAACGGATCGCGTGAGTTCGGGTCGGAACTGAACATTGTCCCACGAAATTCCAATGGCAGCGGTGGCTCGCGTGAGTTCAGTGGCGGTTCCAGCTTTCCGCAGCCAGCCACTCGCACAAATCGCGATACTCAGATTCGCCAGGTTTCTGGTGTGATGCGGCCTAATCTTGTGCTTCAGAAAGATGCACCTGAAAACGCGACCGTTGGATCACCACTGGAATACACAATTTCTGTCAGCAACGAAGGCGATGCCACAGCTTTCGAAGTGTTGGTTGAAGACGAAATGCCTACCGGAGCAACAGTTGATGGAGCGAATCCACAACCTGAAGTTGACCGTACGACTCGACGAATGGTCTGGAAGTTTGCTGAAGTCGCTCCCGGCGAAACAAAGCGAATTGTGGTCCGAGTTACGCCAACTGGCGAAGGCACATTGGACACCGTGGCATCAGTGAAGTTTAAGTCGCGAGTAAAGGCGACTACCGTGATTACTGCTCCCAAACTGCGTTTGGAAATGGTTGGTCCGGACGAAGTGAAGCTTGGTGAAGAAGTTCCTTACCGCTATATCATCACCAATGAAGGCAGTGGAGAAGCGCGTGACGTATTCGTGCGAACTGTTCTTCCAGCCAGCGGTGGTTTGAAACATCCTCAGGGGCGAGACCTGGAATACGAAATCGGAAACATGACACCCGGTCAACAGCGTGAGCTTGTGCTGGCTGTTGTTGCCGCTGAACCAGGTGAATTTAAGACTGAGGCTGAAGTTTCCGCAACAGGTGGAGCGAAAGACCAGGCCGCCTATCGGACAAACGTTATCGGGGCTCAGCTGCAGATTGTTCGTCGAGGTCCCAAGCGTCGTTTTGTTGGACGTCCGGCAACTTATGAAAACATCGTCAGCAACGAAACCAACTTCGATGCTGTTGACGCTCAGGTGGTTGAATCCGTACCAACTGGTATGCGATTTATGAACGCTTCTTCGGGTGGACAGTACGACGCCGCGTCAAGAACTGTTACGTGGCGAATCAATCGTCTTGGACCTGGACGTCAGGAACAACTGCAGATTGAATTGATGCCGGAAGACGCGGGTGCCAGAGAAAGTATCGTTAAGATCTTCGAAAACGCAGGTCTGCAAAGTGACGATTACGTTTCAACAACAGTTGTTGAAGATTTGCACAACGTTGGTGCCAAGATGACTCGGCTGGACCAGCCGATGGCCGTTGGTGAAACGTTTGGCTTCACAATTACGATCGACAACCGTGGAACGGCAGATGCAACCGACGTTCAGTTGATGGTTGAGGTTCCATCAGGCATTAACGTGATTGGTGCCGGCAGTAAAGACAATCAAGCAAAGTTGCAACCGGGCAATGTTGTTCAGTACAGCACAATTGTACGGATCGCTCCCAACGAGCAGCAAAGCTTTGAAATTAAGATGGAAGGCAAAGAGCCTGTCCAGAATGGTCTTGTGAAAGCGAAAGTCAACTACAAGCAGATGCAGGAAGAACTGATTGTGTCTGAATCGGTCACGATTTATCGGGACCAGTTTTAGTCGTGACGCTTCTGGTGTAAGAAAAACGTGAAGGCAGTCTCGATGCATCGGGACTGCCTTTTTTTATCTGCATCGCCGGATTCCCGGAATTCGACTGCTGTGGCCTGCCTTGTGTTTTCTCACCCCCACAACTGACGGGATTTTCGCTGACTGGTTGATCAATATTCGCTGTGCTAACATCCTGCTAACGCACAGTAGGTTCTGCTTTGGACGACGTGTTTTCCGAAAGTCAGTGTTGTTTGTGGGTTTCGTAACCTGCGTCGATTGGATGACGACTTCTTTTGAAGCAGCGGCACAGCGTGTCCTGCGGAGGAAGAATGCGGTGTGATGTTCTTGAATTCGTTCAATTTGCAAGCGATTCAGTCGGGTGCAGAGTTTGACGAGTCTTCATTTCAGGAGAAAATTCGGTGTCTGAAGTTCTTGATAGCTTTGAAATCGAATGGCACGGAAACGTTGTCGTTGTGGTTCCAGCGAAGAGTGTCGAATCTCTGAACTGGGATCTTGTTGAGCAGGCGGCTGATGTAATTATGGAGCCCCTGGCCACTCAAGAGGTGCCACTTGTTGTTGTGGACCTGAAAGATGTTGGCTACTTTGGTTCCGTGTTTCTGGCACTGCTATTGCGATGTCATAAGTTTCTAAAACGCCGAGGCGGTGAACTTGTGCTGTGCGGAACAAATGAAACGGCCAGAGAGTTGCTGAAGATAACGGCGCTCGACACGATCTGGGCTATCTATGAAACTCGCAAAGAAGCGATGCAGGCGATCGACGGATAGCACAGCAGAGGCCTGAAAGCAGCCATTGAACAGGCACGCTGGTGTGCTGCAGGATTGTCGCCAATTGCGATCGCCAAAGCGGTTGTGAGCAGGGTGTGTGTTCGTGTTTTACGCTGGCATTCAAAACATTGTTCTGTAAGTCGCCTGTCGGGTTTTGAATGCGGCCTTTTGTGATTGCAAACAACGCTAAGTTGTACTGCGTGATGATTCATGCGGTGTTGGAAATAATACAGTACGCTTGGAGGCGTTAATCAATGTCCAGGAAACGTCACATCACGCACCCACGGGAATCCGAAGGCGACGTGATTGAACATCTTGCAGAGTTGCGGCACCATTCGGAGCTGATTCAGGAAATCAAAGACACGGCCGACAAGTTGGCTGCTGACGGTGCAACTCGTGGCGATCTGAAGATTCTTAGCCGTGCTTTAAGAGAACTGCGGTATGCGTTTAAGGTGTTCACGCCTTATCGGCGAAATCGCAAGGTGACTGTTTTTGGATCTGCCAGAACAAAGCCCGAAGATGCGGAATGGAAGCAGGCAGAACATTTCGGCAAACGAATTGCCGAAGAAGGCTGGATGGTTGTGACGGGTGCCGGCGGCGGCATCATGGAAGCAGCTCACGCGGGTTCCGGCCGCGAAATGGCCATGGGGCTGAACATTCTGTTGCCCTTTGAACAGGAAGCCAACCCGGTCATCAATGGCGACGAAAAGCTGGTCAACTTGAAGTATTTCTTTACACGCAAGCTGTTGTTTGTAAAGGAAGTTCATGCCGTTGTTTCGTGTCCGGGTGGTTTCGGAACACAGGACGAAGCATTCGAAACATTGACGCTTGTGCAGACCGGCAAACGCGACCTGATGCCAATGGTCTTTCTGGACAAGCCAGGCGGAACATACTGGTCTGGCTGGCTGGAGTACATCAAAGCCGAGTTGCTGGAAAAGGGCATGATTTCGCCCAGCGACTTAAGCCTGTTCAAGGTGACTGATGACGTTGAAGAAGCCGTGGATGAAGTGCTGGATTTCTACAGCGTCTATAACAGCATGCGTTTTGTTCGCGATCGATTGGTGCTGCGACTGCATCGCGAACCGACCGACCAATTGATGGAACGGCTGAACGATGAATTTCAGGATGTTGTTGAATCGGGTCGGATTGAAAAGGCTGAGATGCACAAGATTGAAGCCGATGACGAACACCTGTGCGAGCTTCCCAGAATTGCCTTCGCATTCAATCGCCGCGCTGTTGGTCGGTTGAGAGAAATGGTGGACGTGCTGAATCGGGAACTTGGCGGCGATTAAAGACGACCCCTGGATTTCACCAGGCGTTGACAGTGACAAATGGCAAAACGCAAACCGGAAATCCGGATTCGTACATTCGGCATCTATTCAAAATGGGACAGCAGTGACAAGCTGCTGCCCCGAATTACTGAAGTGACGACTCGCGTTCCTGCGCTGATTGATATCGAATTTGGCTTTGTGGTCAATGTGAAAGCGGCTAAGAATCAGCGGCTGTCGTTTTGTATTGACCATCCCGGAATTCTGGACGCGGATGGCAATCGCCGTCGGCCGTTTGATGGGGTTGAATACGTTAAGACCAACGATTGGGATTTCTATTTGGGAGACACCATTTGGGCTCCGATCAGCGACAAGCTTGGTAAGTGGCATCTGTCCGTGAATCTGGACGACCACGCAATTGCCGAAAAGACGTTTGAAATCTATGCCGTTAAATAGCTGCGGCTTGCTTGATGATATTGATAAGTCGTCAAATCCATAGTTTTCGGGCCGGGCCGATGTGGTGAGTGTACAAAGGAAAGGTGCGTTGAATTGGCTGCCGCAGAACATAACCCATACGCTCCGTCATCAGTTGAGGTGCTGAATCGCTCTGGTGCGGAGCCTTCTCTGCGTGCCTGCTTTTCAGGTTCACTCACCGATCTGACTGACCGACCTGAAGGATGGCTTCGCAGTGGACTGCGTCTGCTATTGGTGTGCATGGTTTCTTACATTTGCGTTTGCTTGTTCTTTTACGTCGCTGGTCTTTTCCAGTTTGCGCCAACGGCCAGCCACTTTGCGTATCTGCGGGCGAGCTACTACCTGAACACTGTCATCTTGGTTTTTTCGATTCTTGCTTCGATTTTCCTGGTTGCTGGTACGTCGGCTTTTAGGGTATTGGCGTGTGTTTGGTCGGCCAGCCTTTTGCTGATTTTAATTTTGCGGAACATCTGGAAACCGAAACTTGGCGGTTCTTTGTGGCTCGACCTGTCATTTTTGGCTCTATTCATTTTCGCAATGTTCATGAGTTTCATTTTGTTCAGTCGTCTTGCCCGAGATCAGGTAACGGTACAACGAGCCCGGATTGCAATGCTTGGAAGGCTTGCTTTATTTCTGTTGAACATCTTTCGCAGGTCAGATCATTTTCACGTTCCAGGTTTTCTCTCTGAGCAGGTTTTTCATTTGCCTTTAGTGCGATTGCTATTAGTCTTGTTTTGGTTAGCCGTGTCTTTGCTGGAGATTCGCGTGGTGTTTGAGGTGTTGCGATCGCATGTGCAGCCAATCACGCCACCTGAGCAGCGGTTGGTGGTTGATGCGGCGCAAGTCGATTTCTGAGTTGACTGGTGCGCGTTGCGATGGAGGTGTCGGTGTGGGGTGCCGTTACAGGGCTTCAGACTTCAGTTGTGCGGCGACATCTTTGATGGCGGCTATGACAACCTGCTGCATCTGTGATTCAACGGAAGTGCTGTCTGTTTTCTTCGCATAACTTGTCGCGGTCATTGAAACTGTCCTGGCAGGTTTGTCTTTTGGTTTCAGACTAACTTCCAGTTGCAGTTGGCAATTCCAGCCCGAACGCTTGTTGTCTGTGAGTTCCGTGGGCAGTGTTTGAGGTGCAACGGCCAGCTGCCTGTCACGTTCGATTTTCTGGTTGCGTTTTTTGATCGGGGTGACGACTGTGGCGTTCCAGATTCCCTTGATGACTTTGTCTCCGAAAGAATCATCGTTCCCTTGATTGTGGGCAGACGTTGGAAGGCCGAGTTCGCGTTGAGTCCTTTTTATTTCCCGCTCCGAACGTTCAATTTGAGCTTTGCGTTCTGCGTCCAGTCGCTCTTTTTCTTGACGGTCGTCGTCCCAGTTTTTGTAGTCGTAAAGCAGTTCTTCTTCGCCGCGATCTCGTTCATCCAAAGCGACTTGGAAAGACTGGATGTGAATGCTGACGGTTTCGTATCGCAGGGCGTCCTGCAGGCTGTCAAGAATGGCTTTCCGAGCCGTCTTTTCGAAGCCAGGTTGGAAACTTTCCAGTGGCAAAATAGTGACGGCATCTCGCCAGCGGTTGGGGTTTGTTTCGCCCGGATAGAACTGCTTTTCCAGTGGCGGGCGATCGTCGCTAAAGATGACCGTCGGTTCAAGCCGGTTGGAAACCGTTGAAATTATTGGCGCACCTTCCACCACAAGATCGACCTTCGGCGCCTCGTCGGCAGAAAATGCCGCCGCAACAACAGATTGCTTTGATCGTTGTTGGTGGACGCAGCCCGTCGCTATTGTTGAAATTAGCAGCCCAAAGAGCAGATTTGTGGCGATCCTTGCCGTCATAAAGCTTCTGGTTTATCAAATCCCGCAATCATTCCGGTTGTGAGATTATAGATCGGCACCAAATTCACCACAATCTCGCTAAATTTCAGCGTGTTTGCTGTTCGTTGTGAATCAACTGGCAGGCTGACTGAGCGGCTGCTTTGTGGTTGGCGCAGGTGGCTGCGAATTTAGTCAAAAGCACGCGATTTGGCGGTTGATTCGGAGCGTCATTTTGTTTGGTTTGAAGCTTCCGTTGCTAATTTATCCGCGAAAAGTGTTTAGAATCTTTTTTTCCCCGGCACTACTCGGGGAGATTTTGGTTGAATGTTTTAACGTCCTTTCCAAGTCGGGCCTTCAAAGCCCTGTTTTTCCTTTCAGGAGCGGTCAATGAAATCGTCTCGTTTTCTAAAACTATCTTTCGCCGCATGTGCATTGGCGATTCTTGTGACAGCTTCGGCCGACGCTCAACCGCCAGCCGGTGGTGGTCGCGGTCAACGAGGCGGACAGCCCGGTCAGGGTGGTAATCGTCAACGCGGTGGTTTTGGCGGATTCGGTGGCGGTGGCCCAGGCGGTGGCGGTCCGGGAATTGATCGAGCCACGTTGCTGGGAGTTGAACAGGTTAAGGACGAGCTGAACATTGATGACGGCCAGTCATCTGTGATTGCTGCAGCTTTGGAAGCGTACCAGGCTGAACGCCGCGAATCGGCTCCTGACTTTTCCAAGGTTCGCGAAATGTCTGAAGAAGACCGCACAGAATTTTTTGCCAAGATGCAGAAAGATCGCGAAGCTCTAAGTTCAAAAACGGACACCGTGTTGAACACGTTGTTGATGCCAGAACAGGTGACTCGCCTGGACCAGATTGTGTTCCAGATTAAGGCTCGAACTGGCCTGATCGCGATGATCAAAACTGACGAAATGAAAAAGACTCTAAGCATCACCGATGAGCAACTTGTGAAGCTGGACGCCGCCGAAAAAGAAGCTCAGGAAGCTTCAGCCAAAATGCGAGAAGAAATGCGTGGAGCATTCCAGCCGGGTCAGGGTGGAGAACGTCCGGACTTCACAGAGATGCAAAAGAAAATGGAAACAGCTCGCAAAGAAGGCGAAGCCAAAGTTATGGCCGTGCTGACCGACGCGCAGCAGGCAAAGATTGCTGAGCTGAAAGGCGAAGAATTCAACCTCGACATGCGATCTCTAATGCGTGGCGGTGGCGGCGGCCGTGGTGGGTTTGGCGGACCTGGTGGCCCAGGCGGCCAACGTCCAGGTGGTGATGGCGGTCAAGGCGGAAACCGACGTCGACCATCGACTGATGAAGCAATCTAAGGCCGACTTTGGGTTAACCGGTTGGATCACATTTTAGAGTCTTACTCAAGCGCGAACCGTGCGTCGTGTATGTTGGTCGGAGCGACAACGGAGCGGCTGGGCGATTGGAACGATCTACGCCATTGGGGCAAGGGCGAAGCCCTTGTTGGGAAACGATTTTGAAATGGATTCCGATTAAGTGCCTGGCTTGAAAAACGAATGGCGATGCTGTCTTCAGCATCGCCATTTTCTATTGATGGGTTTGTGGTTGTCGTTGCGGTTTACACAACAAGGTTTGATGTTGCTTTAGAGTCGCGAGGAAGCACGCATCATTCTCGTAGCGACAACGGAGCGTCTCGGCGGTTCGAACGTCCTATGTCTTCCAGTCAACCACGCCAATGGGTCAAGGGCGAAGCCCTTGTTATGAACTGCAGCTTAGCATCGAGCATCCGGCACGTTCGCGAGCCCATTCAGGACGCTTTGCAAAAAATGTTTCTTCGTGTTCCGGCTGTTCGTCGTAAGGATGTCTAAGCAAATCCAGCAGTGCGTTGACCATTGAATGGTCGCCCTGCTCCGCCTTGTCGATCGCCAGTTGCGCCATGTAGTTTCGCAACACGTATTTCGGGTTGACGGAATCCATCAAGGTGCCACGTTGCTGGTCGGAGAGTTCATTACTCGCCAGTCTCTGGCTGTAACGCTTTAGCCAATCGATGGTGGCTTTCAGGGTGTCGCCTGCCAATTCGCCGGGCTTGTAATACGCTTCCTTCAGTGGTTCCAGCAGCGTTTCTCCGTCCGCGTCGCTGGCGTTTGCTGGGACGTTTTTGAGATTGCGGAAGAAAATGGTCATGTCCGTTTCGGTCAGCTGAAGCGTCTTCAAAAGATCGTTAATCAGTGGCTCATCCGTTTCCGGAACAAAACCGGATAGTCCCAGTTTAGCAGCCATCATGCTGAAGTAGCCTTTGTTGAACGTGTCTGCATACAGTTGCAGCGAGTCTTCCAGAGGACCAGGTTCTTCAGTTAACTGCACGATTGCGTTGGCCAGCTGATACAGATTCCAGTGTGCAACTGTTGGCTGGTTTCCGAAGCGATAGCGACGACCGCTGGCGTCTGTGGTGTTGGGTGTCCAATCCGGATTGTAATCTTCCAGCCAGCCATATGGCCCGTAGTCGATTGTCAGCCCCAGGATCGACATGTTGTCGGTGTTCATAACTCCGTGAACAAAGCCAACTCGCTGCCAGTGGACAATCATCTCCGCCGTTTTCGTGCAGACTTCGCGAAACCAATGGAAGACGATTTCGTTGGCAACAGGTTCGTCGTTAGCGTGTGTGTTGTTGTCAATCAGGTGCGGGAAGTCATTGCGAATTGTGAAGTCGACCAGTGTGCGGAGGGTTTCAATATCCTGTCGAGCGGCAAAAATCTGGAAGTTGCCGAATCGGGTAAACGACTTTGCAACTCGACACACGATTGCTCCCGGTTCCAGTTGTGGGTTGCCGTCGTAGAACATGTCGCGTCGAACTTTTTCTCCGCTAAGAATCAGGCTTAACGCTCTGGTGGTTGGTACTCCCAGGTGATGCATGGCTTCGCTGCACAGGAATTCTCGCACGCTGGATCGCAACACGGCCAGCCCGTCGGCGGTTCGTGAATACGGTGTGGGACCAGCGCCTTTCAGTTGCAGAGTCCAGTGTTCATTGCCGGCGTTCCGGGCCTCGCCAAGATTGATCGCTCGACCATCACCCAGTTGTCCCGCCCAGTTGCCAAACTGATGTCCGCCATAGCACATAGCGAACGGGTCCATGCCCGGCAGTACCTTGTTGCCGGCAAAGATGTCTGCAAATTCAGAGCTGCGGCAGGTCGCTTCATCCAGGCCCAGCATTGCAGCCACTTCGCGGGAATAGGCGACTAATTCCGGAGCGGCGACTTCCGTCGGCAACACTCTGGAGTAACAGGCCTTTTGAACCTGTCGCCGACTATTCACGGCGATTGGATCGGCCGGCAGTTGATTTGTAAATCGATTGTCGAAAGTCAGGGCATCAAGCGTCACGGTTTTGGCAGACGTGTTGAGATGAAGCAAATAGCAAAACGGTCAAAAGCTGTCGCAACAGCCAGCATGTCTGATTCATTGTTGAACAGAATTGCAAACGGACGGCGAACTTCAATAATAGTAGGGTTCCTGTCGCTCGAATGCAGGACCGAACGTCCGATCCACCGGGATATATCTTGACCCGAAGCCGAGTGAATGGTACTTTCTTTACAAACATAATTAATTCGAGCGTCGATTCTTCCCGCCTTTTTCTGCAAAAGTTCCCACCATGCAGCGTCGCGCCGTTCATATTTTTTCGGCAATTCTTGTGTGTACCGCTTCGGTTTTGGCCGACGAGAATGCTGAGTTCACGCAGGATCAGGTTGAGTTCTTTGATTCACAGGTTGTTGACCTGTTGAAGTCCAACTGTCTGAGCTGCCATTCCGGAAAGTCTCCCAAAGGTGCGTTGAACCTGACGACGCGCGCTGGAATTTTGCAGGGCGGCGATTCCGGACCAGCGGTTGACCTCAAGGATCATGCAGAAAGTTACCTGATTCAGGCGATCAATTACGAGGGGTACGAGATGCCTCCGTCTGGCCAAATGTCGCCTCAGCAAATTGGTGTGCTGACCAAGTGGGTGGAAATGGGTTTGCCGTGGCCGAAGGACCTTCACGAAATTGAATTCGAAGTTCACGCTGGACCGCCACCGGTCAACGAAGAGAACAAGAAGTTCTGGTCGTTTCAGCCGGTCAGGTTGCCAGAAGTTCCTGCCGTAAAACAACCTGGCAATAACGCGGTTGATGCGTTCATTCGACACAAACTGGAAGCCGCCGGACTTACTCAATCGCCCGCCGCTGATGCTCGTGAACTTGTTCGACGAATGCACTACGACCTGTTGGGGTTGCCTGCAGAACCAATGGAACTTGATCGCTGGACGGCAAAGATTTCGACAGCGAATGCTGGTGAGCTAAATCAATCTGCCATCGCAGAACTGATTGATCATCTTCTGGAATCGCCTCACTACGGCGAACAATGGGGCCGGCATTGGCTGGACCTTGTTCGGTACGCAGAAACCAACAGCTACGAAAGAGATTCTGCCAAGCCGCATGTGTGGCGATACCGGGACTATGTCATTCAGGCATTTAATGATGACAAACCGTACGATCAATTTGTGACGGAACAACTTGCGGGTGACGAACTTTCGGAACCCACGGCTGATTCTTTTGTTGCCACGGGCTACTATCGTTTGGGACGCTGGGACGACGAACCAGCCGATCCGAAGTTGGCGATCTATGATGAATTCGATGACATTGTGACCACAACAAGTCAGACGTTTCTGGGGCTGACAGTCAACTGTGCTCGCTGCCACGATCACAAGATCGATCCGATTCCACAGAAAGACTACTACCGAATGGTGGCGTTCTTTCGCAACATTCAGCGTTATGGACAGCGCAGTCAGGAATCGGTTCTTAGTGCATCTGTCATGCAGATTGATCGCCCGGCAGACGCTCGATCGTATCAACAGGCGATTGCCAATTACGACAAGAGTTTGAAGGATGCTGAAAAGCAGGTTAGCAAGATCGAAAAACTGATTTTGAATGATCTGCAGGACGTTGAAAAAGAAGACTTCCAGTACGAAGCGAATCGTGTTCGGATCGTTGAAAAACGCCAGGGCGGGATTCTGGATGACCGGCAGGTTAAGAACTACAAGAAACAGTTTGAAAAGCTTCAGCACCTTAAAGCCAATAAACCAACAGGACTCGCTTCTGCACTGTGCGTTAAAGAAGACGTCACAAATATCAAGCCAACGTATCTGTTGACTCGTGGAAGTCCTCACGCCGAAGCCGATGAAGTCACGCCCGGATTTCCTTCAATTCTGTCTCCTCCGGACGCCGTTATTCCGCCAATGCCTGAAGGGGCCCAGACTTCCGGGCGTCGCAAAGTTCTGGCACAGTGGATCACCAGCGCCGACAATCCATTGACAGCTCGAGTGATGGTGAATCGCATCTGGCAATACCACTTTGGGCGAGGCATCGTTCGGTCATCCAGTGATTTCGGTTTTCAGGGCACCAAACCTACCCATCCGGAACTGCTGGATTGGTTGGCTGTAAAATTTGTCGAAAGTGGATGGTCCGTTAAGGCGATGCACAAGCTGATCATGAGTTCGTCGGCTTATCAAATGTCGTCTCGACCGAGCGAACAATCGTTTGCCGTTGATCCTGTTAACGATTTGCTGTGGCGTTTTGACATGCGGCGGTTGTCTTCCGAAGAAATTCGAGACACCATATTGTGGGTCAACGGCAGCCTGAATAAGGACCGCATGTTTGGTCCCAGCATTTACACCGACATTCCGGCAGCCGTTAAAGCGGGCCAGTCTCAACCTGGTTCTGGCTGGGGCAATTCCACGCCGGATGACAAAGTGCGCCGCAGTATTTACATTCACGTCAAGCGGTCGCTGCTGGATCCGTTCATCGAATCGTTCGACTTTGCAGACACCGATCAAACATGTCCGGTTCGCTTTGTGACAACTCAGCCAACTCAGGCATTGGGAATGTTAAACAGCGAGTTTATTCTGCAGCAGGCCAGCGTCTTTGCCGAATTTATTCGTGAGACAAGCGGCGATTCTGCGGAGTCACAGGTGACAGCCGCGTTAACAAGAGCCATGCAGCGCAAGCCGACTCAGGTTGAAATTGAACGCGGGCTTGAGCTGATTGAATCGCTGAAACAACATAACAACATGAACGACGAACAGGCCCGAAAGTACTTCTGTCTGGTCGCCTTGAATCTGAATGAATTGATGTATCTGGATTGATCGCTTCCTGTAAACGGTGACATTTTCGGTGCAAGCTTCGTTTCATTTCAGACAACAGCTGGTCGTTTCGACAGCTTCTTTTGGACGCAACATATTATGACTACACCAAACTTCTGCGGACGAACTCGTCGAGAATTTCTTTGGCAGACAGGTGCCGGTTTTACTGGCCTTGGTATGACGGCTTTGCTTGATCAGGACGGGTTTCTGAATAACCAGACCGTTGCTGCTGACGGCGAAACTCAGTGGGATAATCCGCTGGCTCCCAAGCAGCCACACTTTGCTCCCAAGGCGAAGAACGTCATTTTCTTTTATTGCTACGGTGGCCCCAGCCATATCGATACTTTCGATTACAAGCCTGACATGTACGGCATGGATGGTAAGACAATCGAGGTGAAGACCTTTGGTCGCGGTGGTCACAAAAACCAGGGCCGCATTGTTGAGCCTCGCTGGAAGTTCAATCAATACGGTGAATGCGGTAAGTGGGTCAGTGACCTGTTCCCCAACGTCGCCACATGTGTTGACGATATTGCGTTTCTGCATTCGATGACGGCCGATTCGCCGATTCACGGCTCGGCCATGCTGATGATGAATTCCGGGCGAGTTCTCAGCGGCAATCCGTGTCTTGGTTCGTGGGTGAACTACGGTCTGGGAAGTGTGAATCAGGATCTGCCTGGATTCGTGGTGATGCTGGATCCTCGTGGCGGCCCGATCAGTGGTTCTAAAAACTGGAGCAGCGGTTATATGCCCGCCACGTATCAGGCGACCGTGATGCGTTCGCAGGGCGACCCGATTCTGGACTTGTCTCCGCCGTCTGAACTTGCCGACGGCGGTCAGCGCCGGTTATTGGATACATTGCGCCAGTACAATGGCGATCACGCCGCGTTGCGCAGCGATAACAGTAACCTGGCGGCTCGAATTGCCAGTTACGAACTCGCTTACCGCATGCAGTCTGAAGCACCCGAAGCTGTTGATCTCAGTCAGGAAAGTCAGGCGACTCAGGAAATGTATGGCTTGAACGATCCGAAATGTTCGACCGTTGGGCGTCAGTGCTTGCTGGCTCGCCGATTGGTTGAACGCGGTGTCCGCATGATTCAGATTTATTCCGGTGGAGCTCACAACGACGACAACTGGGATGCTCACGGAGATCTGGAAACAAACCACAATCTGCATGCAGGTGAAACCGACAAACCACTGGCCGCATTAATCAAGGATCTGAAGCAACGCGATATGCTGAAAGACACACTGATCGTTTGGGGTGGCGAATTCGGTCGTCAACCAACAGCCGAATACGCCAAGGGCAGCGGGCGAGATCACAACAGCTACGGATTCACCATGTGGATGGCGGGCGGCGGAATTAAAGGCGGCGTCAGCGTTGGCACCACAGACGAAATCGGCGCCCAGGCTGTCGATGACAAATTCCACGTGAAGCACCTGCATGCCACGATTCTGCATCAGATGGGGCTCGACCCCAACAAGCTTAGCTACTTCTTCGGCGGCCTTGATAATAAACTGGTCGGCGTTGAAGGAGCACAGCCAATCTGGAAGGTCATCGCTTAGCAAGGGCTTCGCCCTTGACCCGGTGGCGTGGTGTGCGGGAAGACGTGGGTTGTTTGAATCGCCGAACCGCGACGTTGTCGCTATGTCGGTCTGCCGTAGGTCGGATCGAGCGTGTGCCGCGTGCCGGAACAGCGCGAACCCTGGCTAAATTACCTTAGTCGCTGAAGGCTTCGATGCAATGGCGGCCGCACGCGCTGCTCCGGCAGATTTTTGGTTTGCTTGTCCGGCCGACTTGCTGCGAACATAGATGAAAAAACCAAGCACAACAGCACACGGCTACTGACGCGAGGTCGCTGGCGATTCTGTGGCCAGCAGGCTTCGCTTGGTTCCCTGCCAGTGGCGAATGTCGATTTGAAACGGAGCGGGAGCGTCGTCGAAGCCGTTATAGCTGCGGTGGTATTCGGCCATGCGTTCCAGTTTTTGAGCGACCGTTAGTTCTGCTGGATGAGCGGTTGTTGGTGCTCGGCCCCACAGGATTTCAGAATTGCCTTTGGAGACCAGGCGATACTGCAGGTCGTCTGTTTGGTCTGCCAGAGCAACCTGTCGTGGAGCCACAATCGCTTTAAAGCCCAGCATCTTCCACCACGACTGCCCTGCCTCGTTTTCGCGAGTCAACACGGCGGCCAGTTGAGCGGCACCGATGACAGCCGGATCGCCCCACGATTCGCCTCGACCAATCGGCACGCTGGCCACTTCGCGAATGACCGGATACCGATCGATGTCGGCGGTGCTAAAGTCTTTCTCGGGCAGCAGATAGCCATGTTTGTCGATGGGCAGATAGCCGCCGCCCGGAACTTCCACCATCGCGACAGGTTCGCGATACACAACTTCCACGTGAACTCGCGCTGGAAACGACTTCTTCACCTGTTGAAGACGTTCGATCCATGGGTGAGTGTGAAAGGCCAGAGCGATCTTTTCGCTAAGAGCCGGATCCAGCAGCGACAAAGATTCATCAAAGCCAGCTCGTTCGAAAACACGTTCAACAAGATCAACGGGCACCCAGTGAGGCGGCGGCGTGATGCTAAGTTCAGATACGCCGATTCGATATTCTTCGCGATTTTCCAGGCTTGGCAATTGGCGTTCAAACTGAGGCCAGCACAACCAGGCAAATGCCAGAGCTGCCGCGATCACCAGGCGCATTGGTCGAAACATCCACCGCACCAGCCGTTGGGTTGGTGTGAGAGACTTCACTGGTTTCTTACGTGTGGTCGTTCCTCTGGCCATTTGTTCGTCGATGTCAATCCGGTTGCACTGCCCTTGGGATGGGAGAACGGAAGCAAGAATTGCGTCCGATTCGAGCAGGTCAACACTATAAATTTCGGCAATTGGCGTTGCGGTCTGATTGGAATCGCCCGGTTATACGGACATTTCCCAAGCCTGCCACAACCCGTTGAAACACAATGAGTTGCCGCATTGTAATTTTGACACACTGAACGTAAGTCGGCATCTGTTTGCCCGGAATCCGTCTGCAACAACCAGCGATTTCTGCCGAAGCTACGGAACTTACCGCTTGGGCAAACTAGGCAGAATTGTCGAAGCAGCGACCAAGCGGCTGTGAACTCCAAACGAAACATAAGCACCTGCCGCCCCCGAGCTGACATCGAGGGCTCACAGCGTCTGTGCGACAATTCGTTTGCTGTGCACAGTCTGGTTTGTTGAAGTCTATTTTGCGGTGGCGATTTTCTCAGGCACAACCAGCTTGCCAAAGTCGATCGGGTCCGCGGAAGTTGGCGTGACTTTGGCGACAGCCGTCCAGCGCTGTTTGGCCCATTCGATTCCCTCGTCAGCGGTCACCTGCACTTCGCAAACGCAGTCCTGGGAAAAATTGTCGAAAGCAAACTTTCCGTGTTCGTCGGAATCAATCTGTCCGCTGATCGTGTCGGGTACGGAAGCTTCCACAATGTTACCGTCTGCATTGCGAGGATAAATCACGTATCGAACACTGCGACCAGCCGCCGCTTTTCCATTTGCATTTACAAGTTGGCCGTTCACACTTGATCGGGGTTTACTCTCAACTGTGATCTCTTTGGCCCGGCCGTCCCATGCGACATACGCGCCGCCGTAGTCGAATGCGGAAGGCTTTGCGGGCAGAAGTCGCGTTAGCGGCTCTTTGCGTCGATTCAGGTCATCCTTCGACGCCTGCATCATGTAGATCGTTTCGGGACCACGAGATAGAGATAGTGATTGAAAGGGTAGGGGTTGTGGGGGAGCCGAGAGTTTGCGGATTTCATGAATGGTCAGCTGAGTCAGCGTGTCGGAGTGAAAATCCTTTCTGGCATCGATGCCCCCAGACAATTGGACGCGATTTTCTGGTTGGTGAGCGAACATTACGGATGTGTTGCGGCGGGTGCGATCCGGGACCGGATTCGCGATCGTCCAGTCACCATCTGCAGACTGTATCTCATAAAGGCCGGTTTCGTTCGTAGTGACGGTTGCCTGAATGCTACCTCTTCGAGTGTATTCGAGGTGAAGAGGCGCACTCAGAGGCCACAAATGGGATTTTTCGAGCGTGAAATGCCGTGTAAGTCGCACGCTAACTCCGGTCAGTGCATGTTTGTCTGGGCCGCCGGTAACCAGGCCGCTGATTTGATTTGAATTTGTAAAGTTTAGAACGATGTTTGTGCAGCGTGAATCGTCAAGCGTTGTACGTAGAGTTGCCGTGCTGAATTGGTTTCTATTTTGAGCATGCATTCCCACACAACATCTGCCCGGAACGCGAAATGAAAATCGACCTTGCGAATTCGTGAACGCTTCGCCGGAGTTTGCAATTGAATGCCGATGTCTCGTTAAAGAAAAAAACTGAATTGTACTCTTGTGTCCGGCATTGGCTCGCCCGCTTCACTTAAAACGGTCCCGGTGACGTTCCTCATTTTGTCTACGGTCAAGTCTACTCTCTGACTGGTTGTGTGAGGCGTGGTAAATGTATTGCCCAGTGAGAGTGGTGGAAATCCAGAGTTTGCAAATTCCACGATGGTATATTTCTGCCTGAGGCAATCATCAGGAACCCAGCCGATTGTCGCTTCACCGTGTTCGTCGGTAGTGGGATAAAAACGGGATGCCAGTGTGGAATTCACGAACGCCAGGGTGGAAAAGTCATGGGCGTACTGAAAGTGCGGTGCAACGACAACTCCGGCCACAGGTTCAAGAGGGATGACTGACTCGAAGTCCGCAAACCTCACACCTTGCAGTTCCGATAAGTCAATTGGCTTGGGGGTCTGTACGCGAACGACAAGGGGCAAAGTCGGAGCCAGCGTCGATGTTGTCGCTTCTACGTTATCCACCCGCGAAAGATCGGCAAACTCAAGTGCGAATTTGTCCTTCAGGGCGAAGACGTGGCTTTGGATACTGCTGCTGGTTATCACCAATTCGCTATCGATAACGGAGACCGTGGCGCGCCCTGCGGCATCGGCGTCTGCCACATCAACAATGTTTTCTGTGACGGATTCATCCAGTTCTGAAGCCGGAATTGCTCTCAGCAAGCCAAAGGCAAGTATCAGCAACGGCGCGATGGAAATCACCAGTGACGCTCGCAGCAGTCGACACTTCAGCGTGGCCGACAAAGGATTCGCCAGGCGAATGAAGAACACTGTTAACATCAGAATAACGGTGGACGACAGTGTCAGGTTGATCAGTGCATTGACTGTAGGAAGCCAGGCGGAAACGAAGAAGGATGGCATCATTGCTGAGTCTCCTTGCGAGCTGCGTCGATTAGTTTCTGCATGCGATCGAGCGTTTCGGGTGTGACGTCATCAGACACATCCAGCAACGCGGCCACCACGCTGTCTGGCTGGCCGCTGAAGAATGTCGCCAGCACGTTCTTCAAGGCAGAGCGGCTGGTTTTTTCCACCTTTGAGGCGGGGCGATAGAGGTATCGTTTACCGTCCTGACGCTGCTTCAGAAGTTTTTTCTGGACCAGCATTCCCAGCATAGCTCGCACGGTGGAATAGCTTGGCGGGCTGTCCAGTTCTTTAAGAACGTCGGCCACAGAAGCTTCCTTCAGCCGAAAGACGGCCTCCACAATCTGCCGCTCGCGTTTTCCCAGTTCCATCGAAGTCATGTTGACGCTCCAGTCGGATGTGCTACCTGATTAGCACATGCTGCTCAGGTAGCACATTGTGTCAAGGGCAGAACGCGATCGGCCTGCAATGTTTGGCCGCGCCGTTTTTTGGGCGGTCTGATCGTGCTGGTGTAAAGGCCCTGCAAGCCTCTGGGGCAAGCTCAAGGGGGGCGAAACACGCGCAGTCCCGAAAGTTGATAAGCAGAAACGGTGGATGAGTGGCAAACGCACGATCAATTGCCTGGTCTCGTTCTCAATCACGCGTTGTCGTGATTGACGCTACCTGAAAAAACGGCAGACTAGTTGACGTGAGGTGCGCATTGCCCACCGGATGGGAATTATTTTGATACGCGGATGCACGTCAGTCTGCGATCAAGCGGTTGGAATTTCGAAGGCACGATGAAAGGTTACCCGATCCATGGCTGCGACAGACGCCGAGAGTCTATTGAATATACAGCAGGCGACTGGAAAGCAGGTTCGTCTGCCCAAAGTGACGTTGATTTTACGACTTCTGTTTGCTGTGTTCTTGTTCGGTACAGGAATCATGACAATGGGGTTTGGGTTTAGAGGTTATCCGATCGGAGATCCACCTCGGCCAGTTGATCATCTGATGCAGGCGCTGCAGGAAACGGGCTATCTGATTTTCTGGGTGGGGCTGTTCAAGTTTGTGACCGGAACTCTGATGTTCGCGAAACGGACGACTCCACTTGCGATCGTGATGGCGCTGCCGTACACCGTTAACATAATCTTGTATTGTTTCTTTGTGGCTCCTCAATACCTGCCGATTGGTGTTCCTGATCTACTATTGAACGTGTTTCTGATTTACGCCTACTTCGACTGGTATCGAGGCGTCTTCGATCCGTCATGATTGTTTCTGTTCCTACGAAACAAGGCCTTCGTCGTTGACTTGGTGGCGTGGCACGCGGGAAGACGTGGAACGCGGGAAGACGTGGAACGCTCGAATGGCCGAGCCGCGACTACGTCGCTACGGTAAACGGGTGTGCACTGTTTGAAGGGAATTCTAACGAAGCGGTTCAGCGACTGCGGCCTCCCTTTCTTCTGTCTGCCATGTCGCTGGGACAATGGTGAATTCTTGTGAGAGTCATAGGCTGAAACAATGAGCGATCTTCCGGTGCCCGATTTGCTGAAAAACAAGCGATCCGTCAGTGAAATATTGAGAGTCTGGATTGCTGATGGCGATCTTACGTTGACTCTCGATCCTGACTCGTCGATGAGGCCTGAGCTCTGGGGGCTTGTTCTTGTTGAGATTGCTCAGCACTATGCCAAGGCTGTTGCAGTCGAGGCCGAGCAGAATAGAAGTCAGGTCTTGAATGTGGTTCAGCGAGTGTTTAACGCAGAACTTGAAAAGCTCTGCAAGCAGGACGGCACATCGAAGGCCACATGCCCGACAGACTCTGCAGCGCTTGATTCAAATCGCGAAAGTGCCGTAACAATTGAAGAAGCGAAGGAAATGTGGCGGGCTCATTTTGCGAGGGTGAGGCAGCGTCGATTGCACGAGGCCGAAACGATTATTCGGCTAAGCCAGGCAGCTGGTGTTACGGAGGATTCCCTGATTGTGCTTCGGTATTGCTGTGTCACAACCAACGCGGATGACGCACAGTCGCTCAGCAGGAAACTATCTGAAGATGATGAAGTCACCATTCAAAAAACTGCCACACCGAATGAAGGATGGAACGTAATTGGTGCGACGGAGGATGAGGGATTCTGCATTACTTTCGATGAACTGACTGAGTGGGTGAAATATATTGCTGACGTCGCAAGCGCCTTCGGCTGTTCGTTTGCATCGTGGGAATTCCACGACGCTGAGACGGGAATGACCTGGAAGAGTTCCGATGTGGATACGAGTCACTTATAGCTGTCGCCATATGGTCAGTCCGAAATGAAATTGTTTCCAGACATGTTGGTCGGAGTCATTCTGCTAACGTTACCCATAACGTAGGCTTGGTCATATTCCAAAGTGCATAGTCAATGCAGGCTGGGCATTACCCACCATTCGGTTGTTTAGGTCTACGTGTTTGGCTCGTATCGAGAAAAACATGTTGTCGGGTGAACCGGAGTTTTGACCGATCGATTGTTTGTTTGAGGTAGATCTCGATTGGAATTGTTTGCTTTGTCCCTTTGGTGGGCGATGCCCACCCTACAGATTGGAGCGTTCTATGTTGACATTGCCCTGGCATCTTGGGCACGTTAATGTAGGGTGGGCGTCGCCCACCAATTGGTTGTTCAGGTCTGCGTGTTTGGCTCGTGTCGAGAAAAACATGTTGTTGGGTGAACGGGAGTGTTGACCAATCGATTGTTTGCTTTGATCGTCTGGTGGGCGATTCCGACCCTATCTGGGATGCTGATATGTCGGACTATCTACGTTACTTTGTTGCGGGTGGAGCCTGCTTTTTCACTGTGGTGACACATCATCGTTGACATTTGTGTCAGGATGAAGGCAACGTCGAATTACTGCGATCCGCAATCACAATCGTACGCCGCGAAATGCCGTTCGATATTGTTGCGGCGGTTGTGCTTCCAGATCATATGCACTTCATTTGGTCGCTCCCGCCGGGTGATTCGGACTACTCAAAGCGTATCGGGAAATTTAAAGCGCAGTTCACCAAAACGTTTCATGAAGACAGCAAACAAAAATCAGTGGTGTCAGCATCCAGAGCGAAGCATCGGGAAAGCGATGTTTGGCAACGCCGGTTTTGGGAACACACCATTACCGATGAAGACGAATTTCAGCGGCTGTTTGATTACATTCATTTTAACCCTGTCAAACACGGATACGCCGTTTGTCCGCATGACTGGAAGGCAAGTAGCTTTATCAAATGGGTGGAACGCCGCGTTGTTGATCAACGATGGGGATGTTCGTGCAACGGTCGTACTGTGAATATGAACTTTCAAAGCGTTGAGGAACTGTTGGCGAGTAGGGTTGGTGAATATCTCTGCGAGGTTTTGTGTGTTGGTGATTGGTGGGCGGTGCCCACCCTACGGCGCTACGGCGCATGAAGAAAGCAGGCCGGAGCCTGCTTTCTGTTGGTTACTGACTGACTGGTTTCGGTCAGATGCCTACTCTTCGTTGTCGGATTCCTCGTCAGCTTCAACGTCGTCGTCTTCATCTTCTTCGTCCAGAAGTGCTTTAGCGGCTCTTGCAGCGTCGCCAGCGATTGCCTTTTTGGCATTGGCGGCATCCTGAGCTGCTTCGGCGGCTACTTTTTCGGCGGCCTTCACTGCTGCTTCTTCGATGTCTTCGCTGGCGATTGTCGCACAGGATGACAGTGTATCGCCGTCGTCCAGTTTCATGATGCGAACGCCCTGAGTGTTGCGACCAATCGTGCTGATGTCGGACGCTCGAAGACGCTGAATCTTGCCCTTGGCCGTAACAATCAGAACTTCGTCGTCGTCACGCACAGCCAATGCATCCACGACTTTGCCGTTGCGTTCTGAGGTCTTGATGTCTCGAAGGCCTTTGCCTCCGCGACGCTGACGACGGTATTGAGCACTGCTGCTGGTTGAACCTTCTCCGTCCTCGTCTTCAGGGCCATCCAAAGTGCCGGAGCCGAATGGTGTGCGTTTGCCGTAGCCCTTTTCGCAGACTGTCAGCAGCGTGCGATCGGATTCAGCCACAACCATGCCGACAACTTCTTCGTCGCCAATCAGGTTAATTCCCTTGACCCCGCGAGTTGCTCGGCCCATTGGTCGAGCGTCGTCGTGATTGAAGCGAATGGCCATTCCGCCGGAGGTGCTTATAACGACATCCTGATCGCCTTCCAGAATTCGTACGTCAACCAGAGAGTCGTCGTCGTCCAGTCGAATGGCGATGATGCCTCCCTTTTGCGGACGCCCATAGGCGGCCAGTGCTGTCTTTTTGACGATACCTTTGCGAGTCGCGATCATCAGGAACTTGTCTTCAGGGAACGTGCGTACGCTGAAGCAGTTTGAGATTCGTTCGCCTTCTTCCAGAGTGATGACGTTAACGAGTGCTCGCCCTTTGGCAGTTCGGGCCTGCAATGGCAGGTCGTAAACTTTAAGCCAATGAACCTTGCCTCGGTCTGTGAAGAACAGCAGGAAGTTGTGAGTGCTGGAAACGAACAGATGCTCGATCGCATCTTCTTCGTCTGAGGTGGCCCCTTTGATGCCCTTGCCGCCTCGGTTTTGAGCTTCATAAGTATCCAGCGGAGTTCGCTTGATGTAGCCTCGACGAGACAGCGTAACCACCATGGATTCTTCGGTGATGAGCGCTTCTTTGTCGTAGTTGCCAAGTTCTTCCCCGGAGATATCGGTACGACGTTTGTCGCCATACTTGGCTTGCAGCTCTTCCATATCTTCGCGAATGACAGCTCGGATATGGGCTTCGTCGCTAAGCAGGTGCAGGTATTCGCCGATGTTTTCCAGCAGTTGAGCGTGTTCGCCCTGCAGTTTTTCGCGTTCCAGGTTCGCCAGCGAACCCAGTTGCATGGAAACGATGGCTTCGGACTGGTTGGTCGACAGGAAGTATTCTTCCTTTGTGCCCTGTTCGTCCTGAAATTCGGCAAAGCCGTTTTCGCCGAGTGCTCGCGCGACCATTTCGGCGGGAATCGGAATTCGCTGTAGAGCGTCTTTCGCGGCCGCTCGACTGGCGGAATCGCGAATCGTTTTGATGATGCGGTCAATGTCGATTTGAGCCAGCAGCAGGCCTTCGACTGTGTGCTTGCGTTTGCGAGCTTCTCGCAGCATAAATTCAGTGCGGCGGCGGATGACTTCAACGCGGTGACGAATGAAGGCGTCCAGCATGCTGCGCATCGTCATCAGCTGAGGACGGTTACCGTCCAGAGCCAACAGGATCATGCTGACAGTGCTTTGCAGCGGCGAGAACTGGTATAGCTGATTCAACACGACTTCTTTGTCGGCGTCTCGTTTCAGAACGATGTGCAGCCGCACCTGCCATGCAGGAATGGTGCGGTCTGTTAAGTCGACAATTCGGGAGATGCCCTTGATGCGTTCGTCGCGGACCAGGACTTCCAGCTTTTCGCGGATGCGGTCGCGAGTTTCCATGTACGGAATCTCAGTGACGACAATCACGTCGCTTTGTTTTTCCGTTTCAAAGTGCGTGCGAGCTCGCAGGGCAATGGTGGAGCGGCCCGTCATGTAGGCCTGACGAATTCCGCTGCGTCCGCAGATGATGCCGCCGGTGGGGAAGTCCGGTCCCGGCATGGCGTCGATGAGTTCGTCGAGCGTCAGGTCCGGGTTGTCGATAATGCGGATAACGGCTTCGCAAACTTCCGTCATGTTGTGCGGCGGAATGCTGGTTGCCATGCCGACGGCGATACCCGTTGATCCGTTCACAACCAGGTTGGGGAACCGCGCGGGAAGAACAACAGGTTCCAGCCGCTGTTGGTCGTACGTGGCAACGAAGTCGACGGTTTGGCGATCAAGGTCTCGCAGAAGTTCAGCAGCGGCTCCGCCCAGCCGAGCCTCTGTATATCGCATCGCAGCGGGAGGCAGACCTGCCAGCGAACCGAAGTTGCCCTGCTTGTCGATCAGGGTTTCTCTCATGGCCCATTCCTGAGCCATACGTACCAGCGTTGGATAAATTGCACCGTCGCCGTGCGGGTGATAGTTACCCATGGTTTCGCCGGCGATTTTCGAACACTTGGTGCGCGATCCGCCGGGTGAAAGATTCAGGTCGTTCATCGCGACCAGAATGCGGCGTTGCGATGGTTTAAGTCCGTCTCGTACGTCGGGCAATGCACGGCTAATGATGACGCTCATCGCGTACGTCAAATAGCTGGTTCGCATTTCGTCCTGAATATCGGTTCTCATCACGCGTGGGTCGAAGCCACCGCCGCCTGAAAGAGCACCATCACCGGGAACGGACAATTCGCCTGAAGGATCGTCTGTGGACAACCTGAAAACTCCTTATGGGCTCGTCAGCCCTGGTCATTTGCAGCACATCCACCCGAGTTGCGATCAGCAAGAGCTGTTGCGACAACGAAGCAGATTTGGCACGAAAAACGGAGGCTGTAAAACCTCCTAAATCTTTGTTCAATAATGATTTACGACCATTGCTGAACACCCCCTGAGTTTAGCAAAAAACACACCGATTCACAATTCACCGTTGCTTCAATTTGGAGGAGTTTACTGTGTTAAACAGGGCTTAACCCTGCATTTGATTGTGTTTGCGTGAATGGACTTCAGTACCGCCGCCATTTACCATCGTGGATTCTGTTTTACGTAACCAATCCACACTGATTGAACGGGTGCTGAATATGTCGATTTCGCGTTGTTTGTCTGTTGTTTGCCTGATGGCATTGTCTCGTTCTGGTTTGCCGCAGCTTGTTGCTCAGGGGCCAACTGTGGCGGCTGCGACCAGCCCGGAAAAGTGGGAAACGGACATTCAGGCATTCGAAAAAAAGATCATTGGCGGAACGTCGAAGCCGGGCAGCGTGTTGTTCATCGGAAGTTCCAGCATTCGCAAATGGGATCTGCCGAAGTGGTTTCCGGATCACCAGTCGATCAATCACGGATTTGGCGGTTCAGAAATTTCCGATTCACTGTATTTCTTTGATCGTGCGGTAACTTCTGTTAAGCCCAGCTTGATTTTGTTGTATGCCGGTGACAACGACATTGGAAAAGGCAAGACGGCAGAAATTGTGCATCAAGACTTTCGGAAGTTCGTGAAGCTTGTGCGTGAAAAGTTGCCACCTCAAACAACCGTCGCTTTCATTGCGATCAAACCCAGCATTAAACGTTGGAATCTGCGTGAAGAGATTGTCAAAGCCAACAGCCTGATTGCCAAAGATTGCGAAGCCGATGCAACTCTGGAATACGTCGATGTCTGGACTCCCATGCTGGGCGACGATGGCACTCCAACGCCCGACCTGTTTGTCAAAGACGGATTGCATCTTAGTGACAAAGGCTACCAGATCTGGACCGACGCTGTGATGAAACTGATGCCACAGGCAGCGTCTGTTAAGTAAGTGATGGCTTGTCAGTGGCGGCGCACTGTAAGTCACGTCGAATACGTTTAACGCGACTTTCAACTGCTGGGTGTAACTTCTGTCATTGTGATATCATGCTTTGATTCGTCTTTTTGCAATATTCGCTAAGTAGCATAACCATGAACAACGCACGCCAACTTATTCATCCTCGTGATGAAATCATGCAAACGATGGATCGCATCTATCGTTATCGTATGACGACAACGTCCGGCGGAAATTTGTCCGTGCGTGATGATGCAGGAGACATCTGGATTTCGCCTGCTCGAGTCGATAAGGGTAACCTGACTCGCAATGACATTGTTTGCGTCAAGCCGGATGGCTCCGTAGAAGGTTTACACCCTCCTTCGTCTGAATTCCCGTTTCACAAAGCGATCTACGATGCTCGCCCTGATATTCGCGCAATCGTGCACGCTCATCCGGTGGCGTTGGTGGCTTTCAGTATTTGTCGTCAGGTTCCGGATACGAAGCTGTTTCATCAGGCTCATTCGGTTTGCGGCAAAACCGGCTTCGCGCCGTATGCGCTGCCGGGCAGCAAGCAGTTAGGCACCAACATCGCGGAAAGTTTTGCGGCTGGCTGTGATAGCGTGATATTGGAAAATCACGGAGTGGTAGTGGGAGGCGATTCGTTGTCGCATGCGTTTCAACGATTTGAAGCGTTTGAATTTGCTGCCAAGACAATTGTCAAAGCGAAGCAGGTTGGTGATGTACGCTATCTGACGGACGCACAGCTGCAGCAGGCTCACAACCGCAGTGTGGCGCTGGAGACATTTGAACCGCCAGCAGCGACGTCTGAAGAAATGGAACTGCGTCGGCAGTTGTGTGCGTTTATTCGTCGAGGGTGCCGGCAACGTTTGTTAATCAGCACCGAAGGAAGTTTTTCGGCGCGGCTAAGCGGCGATTCATTCGTGATTAGTCCAACTCAGCAGGATCGCGAAACTCTGGACGTGTCTGATCTGGTGCTGGTGAATGGCGGACGTCGCGAGGTTGGCAAGAAGGCCAGTCGAGCCGTGTTTGCTCATCAGGCGATTTATCAGAAGCACCCGCACGTTCAGGCGATTGCGTTCGCTCATCCGGTCAACGCCACAGCATTTAGTGTGACGACAACCAGGTTGGACGTGCGCACGATTCCTGAAAGCTATGTGTTTCTGCGGGATGTTGGTCGAGTACCGTATGGTGTTCAGTATTTGAATGATGGCAGCATGGCGTCGGCTGTGTCTGCAGCGTCTCCTGCGGCACTGCTGGAAAACGATGGCGTGTTGATTACGGGTTCCAGCGTGCTCGACACTTTTGATCGTCTGGAAGTTCTGGAATCAACGGCAGAAGCTGTAATCAACGCAGGTGCCATTGGTACTGTTGCCACAATGCCCGACAGCGCAATCGACGAGCTTTGTGAAGCATTTGGATTGAAGTTCAGTTAGCGGGAATTGCTGACACGTTGTTTGATGAAGCGTCGATTGTTGCATTTTGGCAACGTGTCTTATTTTTCCAGCAAGGCCGCTCTGTCAGAAGATTGAACGGAGATCTTTCGTCAACTTGTCCGCGTAAGATCATTCCGCAATTGCTTCGACGTTGGGGTGTCATAATTCACCGAATAAATCATCAACTGTTCCTGTTGAGATTCGGGCATGAAGGGCACTATCACAAACGGGCTTGAAATTCTTGCGACCGGACTTGGTCCGTATGTCGAAACTCGCCTGCGCGAACGCCTGGGTGACAACTGGACAACCGCTGGCAGTGTGGCTCACGTGATAAACTCCGTTGATCGAACTAAGTGGGACGCTCAGGTGGTGCTGGTGTTGATGTGGGAAAACTGGAATGCCGTTTTTCGCCACGAACTTAGTTTTGTAGAGCGCAGCCTGATTAGCGAGCTTCGCGAATTCCGAAACCGTTGGGCTCACCAGCAGCAGGTGAGTTTGCGAGATACCTATCGCTGCATTGACGGAATTGAACGGCTGTTGCAGGCTGTTCACAGCACGTCTGTTGAGCAGGCCAGTCAGCTTCGTCGCGAAACTTTGAAGTTGCTGTACGACGACGAACTGGTGGAGTCCAACCTGACGGCTCGCGATTGGTTTACAGCGGCTGTTGCGGCGGTATGTGCATTTTTGATTGTTGTTGTGGTTTTGGAATACCTGAGGCAGCCGTTGTCGTGGGTGCTGGCGGCGCTCACCACGATTGTGTTTTCGCGATTTGTTTACCTGACGACTCGCGAAAGGATTGTGGTGAACACAGGACCACGCCATTGTGGCCACTGTTCGCGTGTTTATTACGGTGCTTTTTGTCCGTATTGCCAGCCACACGTTGCAAGCAGGAAACCTACGTCGGAAATTCCAGACGCAGTTGTTTCCTGACGTTCGCGGTTTCGGCTTTTTTGCTGCGACTTCAAGCAGGAAACAACGCTGTGTTAAAGAACGCTGTATTGCTGATGGTCATGCGCCGCTGGTTGATTTTTAAAACGCCTTCGGCCTGAAGTTCCCCCAAAGTTATCGTGACAGTTTCTCTGGTGGCCCCGATGATGCTGGCCATGTCCTGATGAGAAATCTTTTGAGCGATGATGACTCCATCTGCAGTTGGCTGTCCGTAAGTTTTTGTAAGTTCGCTTAACAGGTGAATCAGGCGTTCGCGGCTGGTTCGGAATAACAACGACTTCAGGCGACCTTCCGCTCGGCTAAGTTTTGCGGCGAAGTGTTTTGCCAGCTTGTTAGCAACGGCCGAAGATTCGTTTAGCAATTTCTTTAAAAAGTTCTGCGGTACTTCAACAATCGACGACCTTTCAACAGCTTCAGCGAACTCATTTCGGAGTTCGTCACCCTGATTGAAGATTGACAACTCACCAAACAGTTCGGCAGGTTCTACAAATCCCAGAATCGCCTGTTTGCCGTCGGTGGCCGGATGAAAAGTTCGCACGCGTCCGCGCCCCAACAGCAAAACGGTGTCGGCTGTGTGCTTTGGCGTATAGACCATCTGTCCGCGACTGAATTCTCGACAATGGCAATGTTGTTCGAGCAAAAGTAACTGCTCCGCTGCCAGGTCATGAAAGATGTCACACTTTTTCAGATACCAGTAATTGTCGTTCATGATTTCGTGTTGCAGCGAATTTCGCTGATTCAATGTTGTTGAACCAATTGTTGGGCCTTCGTGTCAGATTCAGGCGGATTTACACCGTCGGAATCCTTCGCCCATTGCTGAATACCGCTCTTCGCGACCGATTAATTTACCGAATCAGGTTGGTACACCTTGAGACGACCTTGAAGCCGTTTACCTTACTCGGGTTGAAGTCAAAAGCTGGAAGAAACCGTCAGTGGCTGAATTCGCGAAATTTCCTGGGCTGAATGGCATCGCCGGAATGGATTTCGCAGGCTAGAATCGCACGTTCAGAGCTCGTTACACTGGAAGAAAACGATGAGAAGCGAATCAGAAGTACTTTTTGAAGACACGCCGTTCAAGATCCCTGTCGCAGAACGTGTGAAGCGTTTGCCACCGTATATGTTCGGTGCGATCAACAAACGAAAATACCAGCTTAGAGTCGATGGCGTAGACGTGATTGACCTTGGCATGGGAAATCCCACGGACCCGCCGGATCCGCTGATCGTTCAAAAGATTGAAGAAGCCCTGGCGGATTCTCGTAACCATCGTTATTCCGTCAGCAACGGTATTGGCAACCTGCGCAAAGAAGTCTCGTCGCGTTATTGGAAACGTTACGGCGTGCGGCTTGATCCGGACAGCGAGGTGCTGGCGTGTATCGGTTCCAAAGAAGGCTTCAGTCATATGTGCCTGGCGCTGATGGGGCCAGGAGACACCGCCATTGTGCCGTCACCCTATTTCCCGGTTCACGTCTACGCCGTCATGCTGGCGTCTGGCAACGTGATTACTCTGGACACGCGCGAACCGGAAACGTTTCTGCAAAACATTGCCTACACGTGCGAACACCTTGTTCCCAAGCCCAAAGTTGTGGTCGTGAATTTTCCTCACAACCCCACAGCAACCGTGATTGAAAAAGAGTTCTATGTTGACCTTGTTAAGCTGGCCAAAAAGCATGGCTTTCTTGTGATCAGCGACTTTGCTTATGCGGACATTTGCTACGACGGCTATGAAGCTCCCAGTTTTCTGGCGACACCGGGGGCGATTGATGTCGGTGTGGAAATGACTTCGATGAGCAAAAGCTACAGCATGGCTGGCTGGCGAATTGGCTTTTGCTGCGGCAACAAAGAAATGGTTCGAGCTCTGGCGACAATCAAGGGCTACTACGACTACGGAATTTTTCAGCCGATCCAGATTGCTGCGATTGTGGCCATGCGTCATTGCGATGCAGCCGTTGAAAGCATCACCAAAGAATACCAAAGTCGACGTGACGTGTTGTGCGAAGGCCTGACTCGATTGGGCTGGGACGTCACTCCACCAAAAGCCGGCATGTTTGTGTGGTCTCAAATGCCGAAAGAATGGCGTCACATGGGATCGATTGAATTTGCAATGAAGCTGCTTAACGAAGGCGGCGTCGCTGTGAGTCCCGGTCGAGGATTCGGAGATGATGGCGAAGGCTGGCTGCGTTTGGCGATCGTCGAGAACAGCCAGCGATTGCGTCAGGCGGTTCGTCAAATCGACAAGTGCCTTAGCAAAGATGGAGTTGCTTCTGAGTGATCAGCGCTTGGTTGCGGCGGCGTTTTCGGCTGGTTAACTGGACAGCGACATGTATCAATCAGCCGCACGGCGTTAGCCGCGGTTTTTTCGTCATCCGCGCAAACCGGGTTCAACGCCTAAACGGCTGATGTGGTGATTCTCGACGCAGCCTGAATTGAATCGTTTAACCTGACTCGAAGAGGAGGCCGCACGCAATCAGCCGCAGACCTCCTCTACGAGTCGGGTTAAACATGAATTCCGTAATTTTCCACCGTTTAAGGTATAACAGAAATACTAACCATTCATTTAACGTGCCGCTGTCCAATTAATCGCCCCTTCAGATCCGCGATGAATTTCTGGAAATATGGCTCGGCTTAAACAGTCTTGCTGCAACAGAAAAACGCATAAAGCCTCGGACTTTCAAGAGTCCGGGGCTTTGTTATTTCATGGTCACTTGTAATTGCATCGTCAGAAGCGTCACATATCTGCGTCAGGCTGCTTGTTGTGGTCAGCCGTTAAACCTTGACGCTTTTGGGGAACCTTCTTGATGCTTCGCCAGCTTGCTTTTCTTTGTTGTTCTATCGTGTGTGCCGCTTCTTTTGCCGACGGCAGTAACGGTCGATTCGATATCTATTTTATCGATGTCGAAGGTGGCGCGGCGACGTTGCTGGTCACCGGCGAAGGTGAATCTGTACTGATCGATTCCGGGTACCCGGACAATCATGGTCGAGACAAAGATCGCATTATTGGCGTGGCGAAAAACGTCGCCGGGTTGTCGAAAATTGATCACGCTGTGGTCTCACACTGGCACATGGATCATTATGGCAATCATGCGGTTGTTGCTGCAGAATTTGGAATCGGGACTTTCTGGGATCGAGGCATTCCGGACACACTGCAGGAAGACCGTTCGTTTGAAGAACGCATCGCAGCTTACCGATCCGCCTCTCAAAATGGATCGAAGTCACTTAACGTCGGCGATCATATTCCGTTGAAGTCTGGCAAGACAAAGTTGACTGCCACAGTGCTGACGTCAAGTCGTGACGTTGTTGCGAATACCGGAACACCGAATCCCTTTGCCGACCGTCATCAGCAACGCGACTCAGACGCTTCGGACAACGCAGCCAGTCTAAGCGTGTTGTTTCAGTTTGGAGACTTTCGATTTTTCACATGCGGCGACCTGACGTGGAATATCGAAGGCAAGTTAATGACCCCCAACAATCCCGTGGGGACTGTCGATCTGTTTATGGTTACGCATCACGGCTTGCCGACCAGCAACAATCCCGCTTTGGTATTGGCAGTTGACCCGACGGTTACCGTGATGTGCAACGGGCCAACCAAAGGTGGCGCTGAAGAAACTTTGAAAACGCTGCGTGAAGTTAAGTCTCTAAAAGACATGTATCAGTTGCACACAAACGTAAAGCTGGCCGCCGAACTTCAGGCCCCGACAGACTTCATCGCCAATTCCGGCACGACAGATACGTGTAAAGGTCAATGGGTCAAAGCCAGTGTCGCGCCCGATGGAGCCAGCTATACCGTCCAAATCGGACCAAAAGGCAAACAACGCACCTATACGACTCGAACCCACTAACAAGGGCTTCGCCCTTGACCCGGTGGCGTGGCATGCCGGAAGACGTGGGACGTTCTAATCGCCGAGCCGCGACGTTGTCGCTACGGAAAGATGTTTGCGCTGAGTGTGCGTTTTGTAGAGTTGTTTTCTCACGGTGCTGCGCCGCATTTAGAGTCTTATTCAAAATGAAGCGCGCACGGTGCGCGCATGTTGTTCGTAGCAACAACGGAGCGGCTCGGCGATTCCAGCGTTCCATGGTTGGCAGCCAACCACGCCACTGGGTCAAGGGCGAAGCCCTTGTTAGGTATTGTCCCTCGTGGTGAAACCTGAGGGGCAATGCCGTTGCTGTTCAACTTATTCAAGACGCATGTAAGTCGGTAGTTCAACGTGACATCGATTGGATCACCACCGGAACGACCGTTATTCCTCTCGCGCTTCGTTGAGCAGTCCAGGCATAATCCAGGCCAGTTGCAGCGAGACGGAAATCAAGAGCAGCAGAATAAAGCACTGGGCGAGCGCCAGTAAAACAACGGAGATAATCATTACCCAGCCGAGCCAGCCTGAAATTGCTCTTTTTGAGAACAGCATTGTCAGCCCCAATCCCGTCACAAAAGCCACGGGCACTGACAAACTATGAGCGAGCACGGCACGGTTTAGCAGTTTCTGATGCTTCATGAAGTCGGCACATCCAACCAGAAACCAACAGCCGATAGCCTGCTGCACCATCCTCCAGATTACGATTACTCCCGCAATGACCAGCATAACTCCGGCGTCGCTGAGTGAAGGAATCAGCATCAGTCCCAATCCCAGAATCGGCGTTAACAGATCAACAATTATGTTCTTGCCCGCAATATGACCGACTCCAGTTTCCGAAGGTGCCAGGCAGCACAGAACATGAGACACAAACAGCAGAAATATGCACCCATCAAAAACCCAGTCAAGGAACGGGATTGTCTGTGACGGATTAATTGCTGGAGCTGGACTGTCTGGGCTTAAACTCTGTTCAACGGCTGTGATAACGACAGGAATCAATATTGCTGTCATAGCCGCAACCGCCACTACAAAGATGCTTAACGCGATTCCCTGCAACAGCAAACCAGCTCGCAGAATTGCCCACCCACGATCCGGCTTATTGGAAGTTGGGTTGTTTCGATTCTTGCGGCGTTGCCTAGGACGATTTGCGTCCGTGATTGGAACAAAGGCGAAGGGGTTGATCGGTTTGTCTGTGAGTAGTTTTTGTTCTAAGGATGGTTCAGGGGCAGCCGTTGATTCTGAGGCGATATTGACGACGGTTTCAGAATCCGGAATGTCCACCATGGTACAACATTTGGGACACGGCACTCGCTTTCGGAAATGCTTCTCCGTTGCCCGCAGGCGAATACCACATGTTGTACATGTTACTTGCATCAGCTAACACGACCTGAAATCCTCAAGGCTTTCTCACTGTTGCGCTATGGCAGATCATACGGAAAGAGTGTCTGTTTTATTCATGCTGTACCAGTAGAAAACTGAATTTCCTGTCCATTCATGGTCTCTTTTTGTGTTCAGCACTTTCGCCGACTGGTCAGCTTATCGATAGCGCGTTCAAATGCGACAGCAGGTGTGCATGTAACAGTTTAGTCGCTCGCGTGCGGACGGTGTCTTTGGAAGGGGAAATCGCAAAAGCTGCTATGTGGGAATCGTGAACTTATCAGACGCGCGTTCCTTATCGCGTTCCCTCCCCTAATTGTGTTCCTGTCCCGTCGCCCACAATAAAAGCGGTGGCGATCCAGACACCAAGGTTGCGTGGAGCCAGTGACACCCCCAAACCAGGGGTATTCGAGTTGCCGCTCGCCACTCCCGCTGTCACTGGCGGACCTACTGCGAGCAATCTTAGGGATTTTGATCCGAGGCAGGCTGTAACAAGAAATGAACTGACCGAAATGTCGTCCTGGAAGCTGGACAAAATGAATCGGTTGAGTCACCCTAGAAGGATGATCTAGCTGTTTCCCAGGACCTGTCTGCCCATACAATGAATCTGTCTGCTGCTCTCGACGTGAGTCGAAAAGAACTACTCGAACTCGGTGCGCGGAATCGGCTGATCCATACGCCACTGGAAGGAAAACGAAAATCGTGGGTTCCCATCGTCGACGAACGCACCGACCAGATCTTTGACATTCTGGTTCGCAACGACAAGTCGATGGCCTTTCTTCCGTCGGATGCTCCTCCGGATTCCACGGACGAAGCGACCAAGGAAATTCAAATCGTCGATCGCGATGCCAAGCCAGCATCCGAAACCGTCGATTTCACAGAAGTCGCAGACGGCGATGATGGGGTGCTCGATCAGCATACTGATTTGTTTCTGCAGACCAGTCTGGCGGCTGACAGTCTCGGTAAACGCCTTCTTTCAACTTTTCGCGACGCTCGTACTGCTGAGGAAGAACAAGGGGTCGGCATCCTCTATTTGGCTTGCGGCTTCCTACAATGGACAGAAGCGAAATCATCATCGACTCGCCGATTCGCTCCTCTGTTGCTGTTGCCCGTGGAACTTACGAGAAACTCAGCGGGGACGGAATTTCGGCTTCGCTTTCGCGATGACGAGATTGTCACAAATCTGTCTATACAAGCTCGGCTGCGCGAAGACTTTGGTATCACTCTACCGGATCTTCCCGACGATTTGACGGAAGACGACGACTGGACACCTGAGACTTACTTCAACCAGATACGCGAACAGATTTCGGACCGCGAGGACTGGAAAATCGACAGCAATCGTATGCTGCTGTGGTTTTATTCGTTTACCAAATTCCTGATGTTTCGGGACTTGTCGGACGCCGCGTGGCCGGACGATCGCCCTCTCTCAGAAAACCCGTTGCTGGAATCGCTCCTTGGTGACGGCATGTCTCCGGAGGTCGCTGGGCCGGCAATTTGTGGTGAGGCCGATGTTGTAGACAGTGTGTTGAATCCGGCAGACGTCGTTCATATCGCGGACGCCGATTCCTCGCAAGCTGTCGTTATCGAGGAAATTGCTCGAGGCCGAAGCTTGGTCGTGCAGGGGCCTCCGGGAACGGGAAAATCTCAGACGATTACGAATGCCATCGCTGCCGCCGTACACGCTGGGCGGAAGGTGTTGTTCGTTGCTGAAAAGATGGCCGCGCTCCAGGTGGTCGAGCAGCGACTTGTCAGTGCAGGCCTCGGCTCGATGATGCTTCAGCTTCACAGCCACAAGGCTCGCAAGCAGGAAGTGCTGGAAGACCTCAGACAGACTTTCGAACAAGGGCAACCGGTCAGTGATGAGCAAATGCCGCAAGATGAGTTACGTGAGTTAACCCAGCAATTACGCCAACACGGGGCAGCTCTGCACGGCAAGATTAAGGAAACTGGTTGGACGCCACACCAGGCTTTGTCAAAGTCGCTTAAGTCGAAGTTGGCAGGCCTGTCTGCTGCGGATCGAACGGATGACAGCGTGGTGAACTGGTCCCAAAGAGACTACCAGCGATCCAGGCAGTGCGTCCTGGCCCTTGACCAGACACTCGCACAAACCGGACCATTGCAGAGCCATAGTTGGCGTGGCGTCCGATGCGCCCCACTGACTCCGGCTGATACGGATCGACTTGCGCTGTCAATTTCCCGACTGCGAAAACGAGTTAACCAACTACTCGCCGCAGGTAAGTCGTTTTCCGAAATCCTTGAAGTGGAACGGCCGGAAAAATTGACGGACTTTCCAGGATTCATCGGGCTTATCACGCACCTTGGAAAGCTTCCATCGACCGCTGACCGTAGTACTCTTACGGACAAACGCTGGCACTCAAACACTCAGGTCTCCGAGTCTCTAAAGGCGATCCGCGTCGCCCGAAATGGTCGCGCCGAAGTTGAAGAAAACTTCATTGATGCCGCATGGGGGATTGACTGGACTCCAATACGAATTGCCATCGCGGCACGGGGAAGAAGTTGGTTCCGCTTTCTGTTTGGTGACTACCGCCGTGCGGCAGCAACGTTTCGCGGGGTAGCTCGAAATGGGGTTCCAAATGCGATCGATGAGCAGTTGGCGTTGATTGATCGCATGCAGGCAGCTCAAAAACTTCAAAACGATCCTAATCGCGATAGTGATCTGTGCGGACAATTGTTTGGGGCTGCGTGGCAGCAGGATTCATCGGGGTTTCCCGATGAAGCAACACTGGATCGAGCGTTAGGGATCGTGGATTGGATTAGCGGCTGCGAAGAATCCGAACTGCTGCAACAACATGCTCGGCGACTTGCAGCCAAAGGGGCCAGCTTGAAAACACTGGCGCCTGCAATGGATGCAGTGAAATCTCATTTCAAAGCCACGGATAAAGAATGGCGAGAATTGGTGGCCTATTTGAAATTGGAACTGGGCGAAGCGCTCAATGCTACGTCGCCAAGAGATGTCCCACTTCTGCAACTAAGCAACCATCTCGGCTCGTGGCTAGAAAATACCGAACAGTTAAGCCACTACACGAATGCTCAGAAGTACCTGTCTGAATTAACGTCTGTCGGCCTGTCGAATTTTGTGAGCAGCATCAAGCAGGGGAATGAGACGCAGGGACGATTGCTCGATGCGCTCGACTATCGCCTGGCGGATTCACTCTGGTCGTGGTCGTGGAGGAATCGGCCTGAACTCTCGACGTTTGAAGGGAGTTCTTTTGAGGCTCTGCGTAAGCGATTCGCAGAACTCGACGAGCTTAAGATCAGCCACAGTAAACTGGAGGTCGCGCGGAAGCACCACGAGAATATGCCGTCGTCGGCAGCGAACTCCGGGCAGGTCAGCCTGCTGCGTCGTGAAATGAATAAGAAAAGGCGGCATATGCCGTTGCGGAAGCTGTTGCGTGAGGCGGGCCAGGCGGTTCAGATGATCAAGCCAGTATTCTTGATGAGCCCGCTGTCGGTTTCCCAATATCTTGAACCGGGTGGCGTTGAATTCGATCTCCTGATTATTGACGAGGCCAGCCAGGTGCAGCCCGTCGATGCGCTCGGGGCTGTTTCGCGGTGCAAGCAGATTGTTGTCGTCGGTGACCAAAAACAGTTGCCGCCAACGAACTTCTTCGGCCGCGTATCGGGAGGAGGCGAAGACGAAACAGACGATTCGACCAACGCCGGTGACCTTGAGAGCATTCTTGGACTATGCGAGGCTCAGGGAGTTCCCAGTCGCATGTTAAGCTGGCATTATCGCAGTCAACATGAATCGCTGATCGCCGTCAGCAACAAGGAGTTTTACAAAAGTCGTCTGTTCGTGGTCCCAAGTCCGCTCGCCTCAGGGGCGCTGGGCGTGAAGTTTCATTTCACTGAGAACGGGTGCTTTGATCGCGGAGGTTCTGCAACGAACGCTGCTGAGGCTCGGGCCGTCGCGGTTGCCGTGATGCAGCACGTAAAAAACACCCCCGATGTTTCACTGGGAGTCGCTGCGTTCAGCGAGGCGCAGGCACGGGAGATTCAGGATCAACTTGATTTGCTGCGTCGCGACGCGCGACAGCACGATGAATTCTTTACGCGTTCCGACCTCAACCGCTTCTTCATCAAGAGTCTCGAAAACGTTCAGGGTGATGAGCGGCAAGTGATTTTCATATCGATCGGTTATGGCAAAGACAAGAACGATAAGATGACGATGAACTTCGGGCCGTTGAATCGGGAAGGTGGGGAACGGCGCCTGAATGTACTGATAAGCCGTGCTTCACAGCGATGCGAGGTGTTCAGTTCGATTAAGGCAGAGGATATCGACCTGTCACGCACCAAAAGCGTCGGCGTGACCGCCCTGAAGACGTATCTGCAATTCGCTGAGACTGGCGACATGGAGATTGCACAGTCGGTCGGTGACGCAGACAGCATTTTTGAAGAACAAGTCGCTGCGGCACTAACACGTTGCGGGTTGGAAGTCGACTTTCAGATCGGCGTTGGCGGTTTTCGAATCGATCTTGGGATTAAGGATCCCGAAAATCCAGGGCGCTACTTGATTGGCGTTGAATGTGATGGAGCTCAGTATCACAGCGCACGATGGGTGCGAGATCGTGATCGATTACGTCAGGCAATTTTGGAATCTCGTGGGTGGATTATCTATCGCATCTGGAGCACAGATTGGTTTCAACGCCCTGATGAACAGGTACAGAAGGTTCTGGAAGCTGTTGACCAAGCGCGAATCGAATGGGAGTCTCGTGATTCGGAAGGAAGTCACTCATCACCACGCGAAGAGGGTGGCTCTGCTGAAGTTCAATGGGAGAGAATGGAAATCGATGAGCCTGCTGAAGACTCAATCGCTGCTCCGTACGTTGAATGCCGCCTGACCATTCCCAACTTCAGTGGCGGACCAGCCGATTTACAAAAACAGGCCCTTGCTCAACTGATCGAGCGCATTGTAGAGAAGGAAGCCCCGATCCATGCCGATGAAATCGGGCGGAGATGCATTTCGATCCTTGGGCAGGGACGTCTTGTCGCCAGTCTGAAAGAGAAAATCGGTAGTGCGCTGAGCATGCTGGAAAAGGGCGGACGCGTGGAATTGATCGAAGACTTCGCCTGCCGTAAGGGGCAGCAGGACTTTCCGGTGCGATTTCGGAAGGATCTGGACAATTCCAGCCTGCGAAAAGTTGACACGATTTTTTCCGGCGAAATCATTACGGCTGTAGTCTCCACCGTTGAGTGCAACGTCGGTCCCACGAAGTCGGAAGCGTCATCGGCCGCAGCGAAACTGCTCGGAATATCAAACAGCAAAAAGTTTCAAGAAGCGGTGTGGGCGGCGATAGACAAGCTGCGGTTACATGGAAAACTCGATGTGCGTGACGACAAGATATTCGTTGTTTGATCTCTCGGTGCCTGACCAGATGCCCAAGAGAAGAAACGCAAAAGGGGACATTGACAATAGTGTTCGGCACGGCAAGTGCTGATAGTTTGATTCAGTGGTGTCAGTCCCA
>CALFSX010000132.1 GCA_937916515.1 uncultured Planctomycetaceae bacterium
TTCAGACGCCATTGGCAACAACAAAGAATGGCTTCCCGGACACGCTGCTAGGTATGAATACGAAAAGAACAACCCGCAACTGCAGATTTCACACCTAAAGTGCCCCATCAATCAGTACCATCGTGCCCCATCGTGGAGAAAGTCATGGACATTTTTGATAGTGGTGCCAGTAGTGATTTGCAACTACCACGCGGGAATCGCAGCATGTTTAACGTTCGCCGTCTGTAGGAAGTTTCCGGCCGCTGATAAAAATTTCGTCCAGGATTTTTAGACCTGTGACGAAGCACTTTGAATCGCGGCTGGTTTGGGAAACACCTTCCTGAAGCAGACGTCGGCCAATCAGGAAGTCCGAAACGACTTCGGCCATCAACTTTCGTCAGCATGAACATGCGGCCTGCAACAGAAAATTCAGTCGCACCGACTGGCCAAGTGAATGGACCATTTACTTAGCCCTGAACCCAACACTTTCAATCACTCCGAGAGAAACACAATGAAAACGATGAGATCATGGTGGCATTCAGCGACGTCAGCAGCTTTGTTCGTTGCTGCGATATGCCCGCTGATAGGCCAGCAGGTTTTTGCGGCGGACCTTAAGGAAGCGATTCCGGCTGATGCATTTCTGGCAGTCTACGGAAAGCACAATCCGGAACGAGACTACCAAAAACAACATCTGCAGGCTGTTTGGGATGAGGTCGAAAAATCTCGCATCATCGAACGTTCAATGCAAATTATTCAGTCTCGTATGGCCGAAGGCGACGTTGAGCAAATGATGGCTGTTCGCGACACGCTGTTCAACGCGATGAAACCAGTTGAATGGAACAAGCTTGCGAACATTCAGGAAATCGCTTACGGCCAGAGAATCGAAGGGCCCATCAGCCATCACGTGGTATTGGCCCGTTTTCCTGACGGTGCAGCAGCTTCACTGGTTGAAGGTATCACAAACTTAATGAACCTGGCAGAAGGTGCCGCCAACGGAAATCTGAAAATTGAAATTGAAGAATTTGAAGGCACAACTCTGACGATTCTGCGTCTGCCTCCCGGTGTTCCATTGTCACCATGTATCGGCTTAAACGGTGACATGTTCGTATTTTGTTCAACACCTGAAATGGCCAGACAGTGCCTGTCGCTGCTGAACAACCCCAGTGCCGAATCAAAATTCGACGATCCCCGCGTAGCAACAGCACTCACTCATTTGCCGGAAGCCGAAGACGCTCTGATTTTCTTTGACGGCAAAGCCCTGATGCAGCAGCTAAACGGAGCTGTGGCATTCATCCAGACCGTTGGCGCTGGCAACGAAGATGCAATGCGAGTTTCAACACTGTTTGAAGCAATCCTGACAGAAGTGAATGTCATCGATCACGAGGTCAGTGTTGAATACACAGACGGAAACAGAAACCTGTCTGCGAGCTATGGACAGGCTTCCGCCGGAGCAGCCGGCACCGTGGTTGGCAAGATGTTTGCAAAACAACAAACATTCGAAAACTGGTCCAACTGGGTGCCGGAAGGAGCCAGCGGATTCAGCATGAACAGCGGAGCCAACATGCAACCGCTTTACGCCTGGATCACAACGAAAATTCCGGAACTGTTTCCTGAAAGCCAGCAAGGCTTCGACAGGTTCGCTCAGATGCAGGATCAGTTTGACCTGCATCTTAACGAAGATTTGTTCCAGAGTTTCAGTGGTGAATCCGTTTCGATCACGATGCCGGGACCACTTACGCCATTCGGCCAGACAGCCAAGTCTGTTTCGTTTATGAAGTGCGGTAACCCGGAACGAATCGATGCATTGTTGCACAGAGCAGTGGAAGCACTTCAGCAGATTCCTCAAGTCAAAGCTCAGGGACTAACAATTAAAGATTCCGACACATTGGAAGGGTTCCAGGAAATCAAAGCCGGTATCTTTGCGATGATCGGCGGAATGACTCCGGTTTACGGATTCAACGACGGCTGGATGACTATGGGTACTCACAAGGACGCCGTTCAAACTGTGATGCTGACGAAGGGTGGCGAGAGCCCGTCGTTTGCGGAGACTGAGACCTTCACGCAGTTCGGAATGGACGTTAAGGGTCCAGTGTATTCAATCAGCTACAGCAACACGGGCGAGTCAATTCGCCAGACGGCTAAGGGACTTCAGCAAGTTGGAGCGATGTTGCCGATGATGATAGCAATGGCTGGCGGCGGCAATAACGGCCCGGATCTTGCTCCAGTTCAGGACTTTCTGCAGATGCTGCCCAGCATCGGACGCATCGTTGAGAAGTTTGATTTCATCGACTCAAAATTGAACTATGTTGAACCAGGACCGACCGAAGGAAGCTATCTTCGACACGGTGTTACGATCATTAAGCCGCTAAAAACCGCTGAATCAGAGTCATCTAAGTAATGACAGAAATCACTTCTTATTAACAGAAGTGATCTTTGCCAACGGAAGCTGCATGTCAGCAGGCTTCACTGTAGACCTTGATTTGAAGAAAACGGAAAGCCTGGCAATCGATCGCCGCGACAACGTCAAGCAAACTCAAGCGGCACTCTTTTGAGTGCCGCTTGTCTTTTGTAAGAATCGAACGGAGGAATTGGCCTGAGCATTTGCACTGTCGAGCTGTCGAAAATAAAGTCGTTTAAATTTTGCGCGGCTCGTTGCGACGGGGATGGCAGCGAGAGCTTCACGATCTGAATCAACGTTAACGCAAGTTGGTGTATGAACAGCAGGTCAGCTAAGTTCTCGCATGTTTCCAACGGCACGACAAACCGTTTAAACGGCAGTGTCACCAGACAATATCGGCGGCTACATGACGTCTATCGTTGACGAAATAAAGAAAACAGCACCTTGGCACGATCGCCATTTGTTGGGACTGGAAAATCTTTCTGCTCAACAGATCACCACCATTCTGGACTTGGCGGACAAGTTTGGAGCCATCGCAGAAGGGCGTTCCAAGAAACTGGATTTGTTATCCGGAACCGTGGTCGCAAATCTGTTTTTTGAAAATTCAACTCGCACAAAAACCAGCTTCAACATCGCAGCACGACGACTTGGAGCTGACACTGTCGATTTTTCAGCCAGCAGCAGCAGCCTCTCAAAAGGCGAGACCTTTATCGATACGGCTTTGACCATCGAAGCCATGGGAGTCGACCTGGTTGTATGCCGTCACCAGACACCGGGAGCGCCTCACTTGCTGGCACGGCACCTTCGAGCCGGAGTGCTGAATGCGGGCGACGGAACTCACGAACACCCCACGCAGGGCTTGTTGGACATACTCACGATTCGTCAAAAGCTGGGACGAATCGAAGGGCTGACGGTAGCCATGGTCGGCGACATCCGACACAGCCGCGTGGCGCGTTCCAACATTCACGGCCTTACAAAACTAGGTGCGAAAGTTATTGTGTGCGGTCCGGCAACTTTGATCCCCAGGACGATCAGCCAGTTGGGCGTTGAAATCGCCTATAACTTGGATGAAATTCTTCCGCGAGTTGATTGCGTTAACCTGCTGCGAGTTCAGTTTGAACGACAACGCGGTGCGTTTTTTCCATCCATAGCGGAATACGCTCACCTGTTCGGCATGAACAGAGAACGCATCAAGCGAGCCAAAGACGACCTGCTTGTGCTGGCACCGGGACCAATCAACCGAGGCGTTGAATTGACACCAGACGTTGCCGACGGTCCTCATTCTGCAATCCTGAATCAGGTTTCCAACGGATTGCTTGTACGAATGGCGTGTCTTTACCTTCTGGCCAGGAAGGCTGGCAACTAATGCGTTTACTGATCAAAAACGGAACAATCGTCGATCCCGCCAATCGTGTTTTCGGTCTGGCCGATCTGCTGATTATTGACGAACTGGTTTCCGAAGTACTTTCACCAGGCACAGAAACGCACGCCGATCGAGTAATCGACGCGACTGGTTTGCTGGTGTGCCCAGGTTTCATCGATGCTCATGTGGCTCTGCGAGAACCAGGTTTCGAAGAAGACGAAACGATCGCGACAGCCACCGCTGCAGCACTTGCTGGCGGATTCACGGGAATCGCCGCTATGCCGGATACAAATCCGGTGGCCGATAATCGTGGTGCCGCTGAATTCGTTAACCGCCAGGCAGAACGCGCCGGCAATTGCCGAGTCTTCCCGCTAGGCGCTGTCACAAAGGGCTGTAAAGGCGAAGAACTGGCAGAAATCGGGCAGCTGGTTCAGGCTGGAGCGGTTGCGTTTACGGACGCGAAATCGCCGGTCGGCAATGCAGAGGTCATGCGTCGAGCTCTGGAATACACGGGCATGTTCAATCGCCCGATTTTACATCATTCCATGGTGCCGGAAATGTCCGAAGGTGGCGTGATGCACGAAGGCTTTGAGTCGACCAGACTTGGTCTGAGAGGCATTCCTGCTGCAGCCAACGATATCATGACCAGTCGCGATATTGCCCTGGCAGAACTGACCGAAGGCCGTATCCATATCATGTGCGTCACAACCGAAGATGCAGTGTCACGCATTCGGATGGCTCAGGCACGACAGGTCAACGTTACCGCCGATGTAACTCCTCACCACCTGCTACTCACTGACAAAGTGATGGGATCATTCGACACACTTTATAAGTGCAACCCACCGCTCAGGTCTCAGCAACATATCGACGCGTTAATCGGTGGACTCAAGGATGGCACCATCACGGTTATTTCTTCCGATCACCAGCCCTTCGCTATTGAGAAAAAATCGGTGGAACTGGATGCTGCACCTCCCGGAATCTGCGGACTTGAAACAGCGCTGGCGATTTGTGCCGAAGCCCTTATCGGCCCCGGACACCTTAGCTGGTTGCAGTTAATTTCGTGCTTAACCATTGGACCTGCGACAGTACTGGGCGTCCCATATGGCACACTGTCACCGGGAGCAACTGCTGATGTGGTGTTGATTGATCCGGATGAATCATGGACGATCGACGCATCCGAATTCCATTCACGCAGTGCAAATTCACCATTCGACGGACGTTCTGCCATTGGGCGAGTTGTCGCCACATTGCTGAATGGAACAATTCGATTTCAGACTCGCGATTTTTAGTCTTCGATTTCACATTCTATTTTACGTCAAACTTCACAGACTGTTAGTTGACCATGCCGATTCAGACATCGCCTTCGATCGAAATCAAGTACACGCCGCGCAAGGGACGAGGAGTTTTTGCTCGCGAGTTCATTCCTGCCGGAACTGAATTTGAGCGAGTACCTGTCCTGGTTATGCCGGAAGAAGATGCATTGGGCGAACATACCGGATCTGTGTTGCAACACTATGTATTCGAATGGGGCAAAGGCACGGTCGCTCTGGCGCTGGGCTTTGGGTCGATGTACAATCACTCATACTCTCCCAACGCACGTTACGACGACGTGGGGCGGATGACAAAAGTATTCACTGCCCTGGTAGACATTCAGCCAGGCCAGGAAATCACCATCAACTACAATGGTCACGAAGACGGAACTGACCCAGTCAGCTTTGATGTCATTGAAGAACCAACCCCCAAAGCAACTCGCAAAATGGCGACGGCCTGACAAACGCTTCGCCGTTGCCCAGTGGCGTAGCGCTGGCAGACGATGGGAAGTCTCGAACTCCGAGTCCCCCATCGTCGCTACAAAAAAATTCGCACGCCACACGCATGAGTTTGAGTCAGACTTTAGGGCGTAAACAGTGCTGAAAATCCACCAAGGTGTGGCTTAAGAAAAGTGTTGTGGACTAAACGTTACTTTGAGACTGCAGCCGTTGCCTGAAGGCCGACGTTTCTGTCGATCAGCTTGAAGCGGTGGCGTGGCAATTTTCCTGGGCGTAACCTCATTCGCACTCGATCGATGGGCACTGCATGCTCATTGGCCCGCCTTCAGAACAAATCTGGACGAAAGCAGCAGGCGAGCTTCCGCCTCCGCCTGATCGCGGGGGGCGACGAACTCAATCTGAGTAATTTTGGGTGAAGCCTCCTGGCCGTCGGCAGGCAACTGGAATCAGCCTACTCAAAGCCTCATATTCACGCAGCCTTTCAAAGCCGAACAGCAAAACGTGCACTATCGCCAGTAATCCGTCCGGCAAAACCTTCCCGTGTGGGAAAATGAAACCGCAGATTCGGTCTCGTATGAACGAAACAATTCACTTCACTGGCTGACAGTGTTGATCTGTTTCGATGGCTGCCTACGATGCGTTCAGAGATTTCCGTCGGGAATCTGACCTACTCGTACATTCGCGAAATATCACGGAAAACACCGGTTATGGCCTCCGTCGAACAGATAACAAACCTTGCTGCTCAGGTAATCGACCCGGAACTCGGAAAACCACTTTCTTTGCTGCGAATGCTGGGAACGGTTGATCAGCAGGGCAACGAGTTCACTGTAAATGTGATCCTGCCCACGCCTGCTTATCCGAATCCGGAACGCCTGACAGGATTGGTTACGGAAAAAGTCTCACCCGCTTTGGATGCCGGCCAGTCGGTCAAAGTTAACATTACGTCAACCGTTCGAGGCAAAGATGCAGGTGGACGTATTGGCCTGAAGGTTCACAACATCATTGCTGTCGGCAGCGGCAAGGGCGGAGTCGGTAAAAGCACCGTCGCTGCGGCTTTGGCGTGTGGGCTGCACACGATGGGGTGCCGAGTTGGCTTGATGGATGCAGACGTTTACGGCCCCAGCATCCCTCACATGCTGGGAGCGTCCGGTCAACCGGGAGCCACAGAACAGACGGGTGGCGAAGGCCAGAAACTCGTTCGCATGGAACCCATCGATGTTGAAGGCCTGAAGCTGATTTCCATGGGCTTCTTTATCGAACAGGGGCAGTCCGTTGTGTGGCGTGGCCCGATGTTGCACAAAGCGTTGACTCAGTTTTTGAAAGACACAAACTGGGGCGAACTGGATTATCTGATCATCGACCTTCCTCCCGGAACCGGTGACGTATCGCTGACTCTTTCGCAACAGGTCGCTCTTGCGGGAGCCGTCATCGTTTGCACACCTCAGCAGGTTGCGCTGCTGGACGCCATCAAGGCAGTTGACATGTATCAAAAGGTGAACGTCCCGCTGCTGGGATTCGTTGAGAACATGTCCGGTGACATCTTTGGTCGGGGTGGAGCCATGAAGGTTGCCAATGAAATTAAGGCTCCGTTTCTTGGCGAAGTTCCAATCAACGTTTGCATTCGAGAATACTGCGACGCCGGAAAAATGATGGACCTGCTTCGAGACGATACTCCGGCACGCGAACCACTGTTGGCAATCTGCCGCAACGTCGCCATGCAGGTCGCTAGAAATCTGGTGGAAACACCAGCCGCGCCGGTTCTTGAAATCCTGTAGTCGACCATGCGACTGGTGGAACAATGCTGATTACAACTGAAGAGATATTCGAAGAGTTTGAAGACCTGGACCCACGGGATCAGTCTCAGTACCTTTTAGAACTCGGTTACGACCTGCCTCGGTTTTCTGCCGACCAACAAAAAGCGGAAGACCTGGTGCAGGGCTGCCAGAGCCAGGTTTGGCTGACTGCAGTCGCCAGCGACGATTCCACCGATCCGGTGATCTCCATCAAAGCTGACAGTGACGCCGAAATCGTTCGAGGTCTCATTACGATCCTGCTGGCCAGCTACGACGGCATGAAAGCCAGCGAGATTCTGCAGTTCAGCATTGTGGACGTATTCAATCGATTAAAGCTGAAGCAATATATTTCTCCGCAGCGACACAATGGACTGCAGGGAATGGTCGATCGGATTCGCGAGATTTCCGCGATGTATTGCAACGCGCAAACATCACCTGTGGCACCTGCCAGCAATTGCAATATCGCGGTAAAAGCAAAACGCCCACCAGTTCTTCAGCAATCCTTTGACGTTCAGAAAATTCGTTCGCAGTTTCCGGTGTTGAACCAGATTCTGGAGGATGGCCAGACACCCGTATATCTGGACAGTGGCGCGTCTGCTCAAAAGCCTCAGTTGGTGATCGACAAAGAACGCGAAGTCGAAGAACAATACTTCGCCAATGCTTATCGTGGAAAATACAGTTTCGGTGCTCGCATCGATGAAGAGCTGGAAGCTTCACGCAAAAAAATCGCCGAGTTCATCGGCTCGGCCACTTCGGAACAAATCTGCTTCACCGGCGGAACCACCATGACACTGAACATGGTGGCGTTCGGCTGGGGACGCAGACACTTAAAGCCGGGTGATGAAATTCTGATTACAGAAATGGAACATCACGCCAACTTCGTTCCATGGCAGCAACTGGCCAGCCAAACCGGTGCCACCCTGCGATTTATGCCGCTCACACCTGACGGACGAATTGACCTGGAACAGCTGGAGACTGTGCTTTCCAACAAAACAAAAATCGTTGCCGTGACCGGCATGTCAAACGTGCTGGGCACGATGACGCCAATTGCCGAACTCTCAAAACGAGCCCATGACGTCGGTGCCATCATTGTGGTCGACGGTGCTCAAAGCGTGCCACACATCGCCACCGATGTTGTTGCAGACGACATCGACTTCCTGGTGTTTTCCGGCCATAAAGTTTACGGCCCCACAGGCGTGGGGGTACTTTACGGCAAAGCGGAACGGCTGGAAGAAACAGATCCAATTCTGTTTGGCGGCCATATGATCAGCGAAGTCTCAAAAGATCATTCCAGCTGGGCGAAGGCTCCAGCAAAGTTTGAAGCTGGTACTCTGCCAATCGTTCAGGCCATTGCATTGGGCGCGGCCATCGACTGGATTAACGAAGTCGGCATTGATGCAATCCACCAGCATGAACAGCAGTTGCTTAAAGCGGCGACGGAACAGCTGAATCAGATTTCAGGAATGAAGATCTTCGGCCCGTCGATTGAACACAAGGGAGCGATTATCAGCTTTCGGATCGACCGTATTCACCCGGAAGATTTGGCCGCAATGTTAGATCGCAAGGCTGTCCTGACACGTCACGGACATCACTGCACCATGCCATTACATACGTTACTTGGTGTGACGGCCACAACGCGAGCCAGCTTTGCAGCTTATAACACGCTGCAAGATGTCCAATCGCTTGTCGATGGAATCAATTTCGCACGCGATGTGCTGAAGCTGAGTTAAATTGTGTACCGTAAATAGCGGCAAGTCACACGACCGATTGGTTCAAAGTATTTTGGCGATGGGCGTCGGCCAGATTGACCAAGCGACACCTGAATAACTGCCAGCCAAAACAACTGCCACCGCAGAATCGTTATGGCTGTGACAATGCTCGACTAACAGATTCCAGCAGCACTTCCATCGCGAATGGCTTGCGAAGGTAATCAACGACTCCCAGCATTTCGGCGTAGGCCTTATGTCGACTGCCTTCGTTGGCCGTCATCATGATAACCTTGGGAGGATTCTCCATCTCAGTCAAGAACTCGAGTACAGGAAATCCACCCATGCGTGGCATCATCATGTCGGTCAGGACCAGATCTGGATTCTTTGATGTAATCAGCTTGCGTCCGTCGTTGCCGTTGGTAGCCGCAAAAACCTGATACCCTGATGCTTTCAATACGGTTTGTACAGTGTTCGAAATTTCTCGGTCGTCTTCAATGACGACAATGGTCTTTTCAGTCACAGGACACCTCAGGAATGCAGGAAACAGGATTGGACGGCAATTGGGGGGGGATAGCTGGCAGGACAATGATGTTAACCAATAATAAAGGCCGCCAACAATGATTGCTGGCGGCCTTTATGTTTTTTGCACAGACGAACTCTTAATTAGATCGCAGACTCGTCAACTTCGCCGGTTCGGATTCGCACGATCTTCTCGATGTTGCTGATGAAGATCTTTCCGTCCCCTACCTGGCCGGTGCGAGCAGAATTCACGATGGCGTCGACAACCTTCTCTTCCAGCTCATCGACAACCACAACTTCAACTTTCACCTTCGGCATGAAGTCCACAATGTACTCCGCACCGCGATAGGTTTCTTTGTGACCTTTCTGACGCCCGAAACCTCGAACTTCAGTCACCGTCATACCCTGAACGCCTGCTTCTGTGATCGCAGACTTTACGTCTTCCAGTTTAAAGTGGCGGACCACTGCTTCAATTTTCTTCATTTCAAACTCGTTTCTTTACTTAATGATTCGTCTGAAGTCAGTCTCGAATGTGTTTAATTGAGGCCAGGCCAATTCGTTTCAGCCCGGCCATCCCCGCCTGCTATAGAGTAGCATGCCGAAGGGTTATTGGAAAATGTACCCCTCTTCTCCATGCTGGCTGATGTCCAGCCCCTGAGTTTCCTGGTTTTCGCTGACGCGCAGCCCCATCACAAAGTCCAGCATTTTAACAATAATGAACGTTCCGACGGCACTGAACACGACCGCAGAAAGAACGCTGACCACCTGAGGAATCATTTGAGCCGAATTCCCTTCCAGTAGTCCAAGCTTCTCCTCCGTACCAGCCACAAAGCGTGTGGCAAATACACCTGTCAGCAACGCTCCCAGCATACCGCCCATTCCGTGCACGCCAAAGGCATCCAGCGAATCATCGTATCCGAACGTGTTCTTCATCTTTGTGCAGCACAGAAAACAGAAAATCCCGGCAATAAAACCCATCAGAATGCCGCTCATGGGAGTCACGGAACCACTGGCTGGGGTAATGCAAACCAGCCCGGCCACTGCTCCTGAACACGCTCCCAGAATGCTGGCTTTCCCGTGCTTTAGATACTCAGCCATAGACCAGCCCAGCACGCCGGCTGACGCTGCCAGGTGAGTCGCAAACACGGCATTCAGCGCTCGACCGTCGCAATGCAGCTGGCTGCCGCCGTTAAATCCAAACCAGCCTACCCACAGCAATCCGGTACCGATGCAGGTGTAAGTCAAGTTGTGTGGAGGCATTGGGGACGACGGAAAGCCCTTTCGCTTGCCGATGATAATCGCACAGACCAGTGCAGAAACCCCCGAACTGATATGAACCACAAGGCCGCCTGCAAAGTCAATTGCCTTGAACCTGGCATCGTCATTCCACTCGCAAAGCCAGCCATGGTCCGACCAAACCCAGTGTGCGATCGGGCAGTAAATCAGCAGGCCCCAAACCGCACTAAAAACGGCCATCGTGGAAAATTTCATCCGCTCTGCGAATGCTCCACAAATAAGCGCCGGTGTGATGATGAAGAACATCCCTTGAAAGGCAACAAAGATCTGTTTGCTCACAAGTGCCTCAACGCCTACGCCGCTGCCTGGAGTCACACCCTTCAAAAACAGGTGATCAAAGTTGCCCCAATATGGACTAGCTCCGCCAAAAGCCCAGCTGTAACCAACCACGGCCCACAGCACAGACATCTGCCCCATCAAAAAGATGCACTGCATCATGACGCTCAAAATGTTCTTTTTGCGGACTAGTCCACCGTAGAACAAGGCCAATCCAGGGCAACTCATCATCAGCACAAACGCAATCGAAACCAACATCCAGGCGACATCGCCTTTATCGTAAACCTCATTGGGAACTTCAGCCGCAGGCTCTTCTGAATCGGCTGTTTCGCCGGAGCTCTTCGTGTCAATTGCCGTATCAGCCGTCGCGGTCGGCGCGTCTTCCACAACCTGTGCGACAGCACAGGTATTCCATCCCAACAAAGATGCCAGCAACATTACTGGAATCCCCAAACGAGTTCGTATCATTTCTTTCGCCTGTTTCATTCAAAACCTGTTTCGCAACCCAAAGGTTACGGCAACAATTCAGGGTGTGACATCACTTCGATACCAAGATCAGCAATCTGCATGACACCCAAACCAGCTCAACAGCCGCTTTAGAGTCATCACCCAAAGCGGTCTCGCCTGTTGCTCCTGCCAGGAAACACTGGATAGCCAATCCCAGGGCTGTGTTCAAGTAATTCAGCGGGCGACCGAGTAATTCCCACAGTTTGGGGACGCCAAATCTGTGAAAACAGCAGTTTCGGAAACAAAAAACATCAGCGAATTACAAGCCGTTCCTGGTCCGATTGCTTAGCTACAGCCTTCAAGATTCTGAGCCAAATCAGGTGTTTACCATAATCCGCTGCCAGGATTTGGGAGTTTGCACCGAATCCGCTGGAAGTAAGAATCACGTATTTTCCCGGCGTGCCAAACGTTCACGGACAACACACGAATAATCCCAACCAAAGCCGCAGTCTCAGACTAAAATCCAACGAAAGACAGGTTTGCGATAACGTCATATCTGGCCTGAACATAATGCGTAGACACCAAAATCTGTATGCCCCTGCCGATAGTTGCCTGAACGGTGACTCTGCCCCTACAATTGTTGAGTTGTCCTGATAGCCTGATCAGTGGTGATCGGATGTCGTTTCCCTGGAGTTCGGTAATGCGGTACATTTATTCTGCCATCAAAACGGTTCTGATCGCCGTTGTTGCGTGCCAATGTTACGCTGCAGCAGCTGACGAAGTTGCCGAAGCACCGGCACAAGCCGCTAAAAGCATCGGTCAGTTTCTCACACTTACCAGCCCCATCGATGACAGCCAGGTTGCTCATGTCGGCAACGTTGCCATTGAATTGCAGGCTCGCGCCGTGCGAGAAAACCGCGATGCAATTCTGATTCTGGAAATCCCTCCGGGCACCAGCCGTTTCGGGCAAGTTAGTGATTTAGCCAGACGCCTGACCAGCGCGGATGTTTCTAAAGTACGCACGGTGGCGTGGGTGCCCAAAACCGTTGATGGGTATCACGCGATTATCGCCCTGGCTTGCCAGGACATCGTCATGGATGCTGACGCATCACTGGGTGACATTGGGCGAGGAAAAGCTGTTCCGAACGAAGAACGAGATCTGATTCTGAGTATCGTCGACCGCCGCAACAGCCGGCTTTCACGTGGTGTGGTTCAGGCAATGATGGATCCAGCTGTGGAACTGCTTCGAGTAAGCGTTGACGGACCAGACCCCGGTGTTCGATTTCTGACTCCCGCGGAATTGAAATCGATGCAGGCGAACAACACTCCGATTTCGGAAACGGAACGCATGAAAGACGTCGGCTCACCCGGACTCTTCAATGCATCAGACGCCGTTCATTCTGGATTTATGGTAGCGGAGCTTGTCAAGAATCGGCGAGAAGTCGCCAGGACATACGACTTATCCACAGAATCGATGCGTGAACCGGCGAAATCAGATCGCCCGCTAAATGTTAAAGTCATCGCCATTCACGAAGCGATCACGCCACTTACAGAAGAATTCATACTTCGGCAAATTCGCACGTCTGTTGCAGACGGAGCGAACCTGTTGATCTTCGACATCGATTCGCCCGGCGGATACTTATTTTCAAGTGTCAACATAGCCAACACCATTGCGGATCTTGACCCAACCAAAGTTACAACCGTGGCCTGGATTCCCAATCGTGCACTTAGCGGGGCAGCGATAATTTCACTGGGTACAGATCGCATCATCATGACTCCGGACGCTCACCTGGGCGATGCCGGTGTCATTCAGGAAACAGAAGAAGGTGGCGCATTCGAACGAGTGCCCGAGAAACTTTGGAGCGACTTTCTGGTCACCCTGCAAAATCTTGCCGAACGAAAAAACCGCCCGACAGCTCTGCTTCAGGCAATGGTTGATAAAAATCTGCAGGTGTTCGAAGCCACCAACGCAGAAACCGGTCGCGTGACGTTTATGAGCGAATACGAAATCAACGATTCCAATGAAGAATGGATCAAAGGGCCAGTCGTTCCGGAATCACGCGAAGAAGTGCTGTTAACTGTGAACGGCAACCGAGCGCACGAATTAGGGCTGGCCGATGCTCCGTGTGAAAACATCGAAGAGCTGAGACTTAGGCTGGGTATTCCGGAAGGAAATAAGCTGGAACCCGTTGCCAGAACATGGGTCGACACATTGGTGTTCGTGCTGAATTCACAAGTGGGCGGCTTCGGTCTGATTACGTTTGGAATTCTGTGCATGTATATCGAACTGCACATGCCCAGTGGCTTCTTCGGAATTCTTGCCGCTGTTTTCTTCTCGCTGTTTTTCTGGAGTCGCTATCTGGGCGGCACATCCGGCTCACTGGAACTTGTCATGTTTGTACTGGGGCTTGTGCTGCTGGCGATGGAAATTTTTGTGATCCCAGGTTTTGGAGTCTTCGGTGTCTCCGGGCTGCTGATGATGGCCGGCTCGCTGGTCATGGCCAGCCATACGTTTTCGGGCATGTCTGCAGGAGAACAATTTAACGAATCGATGAGCAGCCTGGGAACGCTGGCAGGAGCACTCGCAACCGTGCTGGTAGTCGCAATTTCCATCAATCGTTTTCTGCCTTCCATTCCGTTCTTGAACAAGCTGATATTAACACCACCGGGCTATGCAGAGATCGAAGACAACGCTCCGATGCTGAACCCCGCCGTGTTCAAGAACGAGATAGAGGACTCGCCCGTGCAATCCGGCGACATTGGCATCACCGCATCCACATTGCGACCGTCCGGCAAAGCAAACTTTGGCGACCTTTTTCTGGATGTCGTCAGCGATGGCGGATACATCGATCCCGGAATGAAGATCGAAGTCATTCGCGTAGCCGGACGAAGAATCATTGTCCGCCCCGTTGATGATGCTGAAAACGCATAGCAAGGGCCTCGCCCTTGCTACGATGGCGTGGCATGCAGAAAGACACTGAACGTTCTAATCACCAATCCGCGATGTTGTCGCTACGAGTACATGTGATGCCATTTGAGCAGGACTATTAAAGGATGCCTGTTCAAGACTTTTGGCAACTCAAAAATCACGACAGCAGTCGTCGCGCCTGCTGCAAGGATTCTGGAGTGTTCACATTCAAAAAGGTGTGTTCGGGAAAGTCAGCGGATACATCATCCACGCGAAGAATACAGGTCTCGACTGCGTTCAAAAGTGCAGTCGCTTTGCGTTCTCCCTGCGCAAAAATCGACTCCAACACATCCACGCAACGGATTCGGTAAATCGCAGCCAGCGGATTCAGGTAACCAGCAAACGTAAAGCAAACCGCATCGAAATCACCAAGCTGATTGCTCAGGCATTCAATCACTCGGCGATCAACAAATGGCGTATCACACGAAGTCACCCAAACTGCCCCCAGGCACAGCTTAGACTGCTGACGCACCGGAGCCAGTTGCGATTCACGCTTTAAAAATCGCAGTCCGGTCAACATCCCGGCCAGTGGACCAGCCTCTGGAAATTCGTCGCGAACAATTCGAACGCTGTGCGGAAGCTCCGGCAGATGCTGACCGACAGCCGCCACAACAATAACGCATTCTGCAGACTCACCCGCAATTCGACACGCTCGTTGAAGCAGAGTTTCACAGCCAAATGGCACATTGGCTTTATCAGTCCCCATCCGCATCGAGCGCCCCCCACACAAGACAATTGCGGCGGCGATTGGGAATCCAATAGTTTGCGTTTCGTCAGTTGATCCTGCCAAAGCCAATTGCCCTTCAAGGCACGTTGTTCGGTGAGTAACTTTCGCCCGCTGTGCAATTGTCAGTCGGTTCAGATTCATTTCGGCTGTTTGGCACGCTATCCTGCGGCAGCAAACCGCCAAGTTACTTCAAGAAAAGTCTTAGTTGATGTCAAACGAGCCGATCGAACCAACAAGCGCAGAGCCATGGTACAAAGACGGACTGAATTTCACGTGCTCACAATGCGGTAATTGCTGCACAGGGGCTCCCGGCGTGGTTTGGCTATCTGAGGCAGAAATTCAGGAAATTGCCGATTATCTGGATAAGCCGGTTGGAGAAATCAGGCTATTTCACACGCGATTGGTTCAGGGGCGAGTGTCGCTCACAGAGTTCCAAAACGGCGATTGCACCTTTTTCGATTCAGAAAAACGCCATTGCAAAGTGTACCCGGTAAGACCGATTCAGTGCAGAACTTGGCCTTTTTGGCAGTCAAACATTAGTTCTAAGGACAAATGGGACGAAGTCTGCGAAACCTGTCCAGGGGCAGGGCAGGGGGCATTTTTCAGCATTGAAGAGGTTGAAGAACGAGCAAACCGCATGGATGTGTAAGCACTCTGAACAGAATCGCCCCCACACATTTGTTCCACCCGGCAAATATCCTTGATTTTGCCGGTTTTGGTAGGACGATGGGGGACACTGCGACATGGTCTTCGACCGATAACATCACCACGGGCACACATAATTTGCTGACAAATTCGTGTTTGCCTTAGTTGTGTGAGATGTGTTTGGCTTTCGCTCTGACCGTTTCGCAACCGATTTTTTGTTTGTCCTTGCACGCAAAGCTCACTGGGGTCAACGGTTCCATGACCAAGACATCTATTCGCTGTCGACTGATTTTCACCGCAATTCTTGGAATTGTGTTGTGCAGAGCTGGTGAAACCAACGCTCAGCTGATTCGCGCCGAACTTGACCGAGGTTTCGCTCGATCATCGTCAATTGCGATGACGGTTGACGAAATGCTGGGCTCTCAAAAGGCTCGAAAGTCTGGCGAGCCCATTCTTGGCCCCGGTTATCCAGCATTGTGGATTGCAGAAGTTCAATTCAAACCCGTCCGCTTTGTGCGAATGGACGTGACCGACCCAGGCACTGGCGTTACCAAGCCGGAATTGGTGTGGTACATGATCTACCGGGTCATCCCACGTGATTACACCGAACTTGCCGGAAACGAGCGAGGTGCACTGCTGGAAAAGCTGGAAGACCCCACAATTCAGCCGCAAAACTATATCGATGCAGCTCCCAGCAACCCACTGCTGATTCCTCGATTCGTGCTGCGAACAGACGACGCTGGCCCCCCCTTGGAATACACCGACGAAGTCAATCTTCAGGTACAGCAAGCGATTTTTGAACGCGAATTTCGTCAGAGAGCCTCGGGACTCCGCCTTCTTAACAGCGTGCAAGCTGTGATGGACGTGCGAGAACCTGTTTCCGTGGACGATCCGGAACCACTTACAAAAGCATCTTATGGAGTTGCAATTTGGCGCGGCGTGGACCCGAACATCGACTACTTTACGGTCTTCATGAACGGTTTTTCCAACGCCTATAAAATTTCAATGAACGACACCGGTGAAGAAGTTGTTGAACACAAAGTTGTTGAACAAAAATTCGGTCGCCCAGGTGACAGCTTCGAACAAAGTGAAATGGAATTTCGAGTTTTGGGCGACCCCACATGGAAATATCTTCCTCGTGCAGCAAAGCTGACAGTTCCAAATCGAGACTCGATTCTACGCAACGTCAGCAGCCAATTGGCCGATGAGGAATAGCAGAACGCGGCTTTTCTGCTGCAGATCCTTGATTGGCGGCTGGAAAACACGAGTTCTTTTGCCCGGCTTGAGAGTGAAATACGGGAAATTCCGCCGAAACGGTGCCCCTATTTCTTTCTTAACCTGCTCGGAATATCAGGTAACAGGCGAAAACGCCTTGAATTATTAGTGGAATACGTCAGAATCCGCCGCTTGACTTCTCAAGAGTGAAGCGAAATTAACTCCTCAGCTAAATCGAATATAAGGAACGGAGCTGCACCATGGCTCATAAGAAAGGTCAGGGATCGAGTCGCAACGGACGTGACTCAAATGCCCAAAGACGCGGCGTTAAAAAGTACGGTGGCGAAGCTGTACTTGCCGGAAACATCCTGATCCGCCAGTGCGGAACCAAATGGCACCCAGGACGCAACGTCGGTACTGGTCGTGACTATACGCTGTTCGCTCTTTGCGACGGTAAGGTCATGTTCGATCAGAACGGTCGACGAGTCAACATCGTGCCGGAAAGCAACTGATTACTCTCACGTAATCTGCTGTTAAATCAGAATGCGAAAAGAGCCTTGGAAATTTCCAAGGCTCTTTTTTCGTGCGCCGAATTTGTCAGCCTGCGATCAACTGGGCTATTGATTGCCAGCTTCTGAAGGCAACGTGGACACCCGTTCTTCCAAAGCCGACCGTAGCTGGATTGTCTGGTTTATTTCCAGCATCGGCATGCCTTCGCCCTGCTGAATCTCCAGCTTAACATTGTAGGTTCCCGGTGGCGGCGGTTCGCGAAACAGAAACCACAGCTTGACTTCGCGACCAGGTAACACCCAACGCCCGTAACCGTCTTCCACCACAAAGCCGCGACCGAATTGGTCTTTCAGTGTGAGTCTCGCCAGCAGCTCCATGTGTCGCCTACCCACGTTGGATATTGGAATTTCGAAGCCTGCAGGAGCCGGTGTTGACCGCCAGCTCATGTTACCCGGCTTAAGTTCCGGTAACGATTCGCTGTTGGTTAACAGTGCGATGGGAATGTCCTGAGAACCAATCGCTTCACCAACTTCAGGAGCAACTTTGATGGTTGCATACGCATAGGAATGATCATCAAAGTCTCTCTTACTTCCCAGTGCGACCAGCACCTTGCGTTTCTGGCCGGGATTCAACTCAACAACGTCTGGGCGAAAAGAAATGTAGTCAGCCAACTCTCCAATGTAGGACTTGGGTGTCAGGCTCGCGACGATCTTTTGCTGACTGTCGTTTTGAATCGTAAACGCCTGCATGCGACTGCCGCCCTTTCGCAACGATAGCTCGATGCTGCTGGGCTCAACGGAAATATCGGAAGCGACTCGCACCACGGTAGCATCCTGAGCCGGAAAGTCGCCCGTGTGAATCTGCACAGGAAATTCAGATCGCTGATAAATTCGGCCATGATGCAGCAACTCCACCTTCAACACGTAGTTCCCAGGAAACACGGAATCTGTCAGCAGGCCTTCCAGTCGCAGCAAAGTGTCTCCAAGAATGCGAGCGTCGTAGCGTTCTGGTTCCTGCTGATTAACGCGTACAGGCACATACAGGTTTGAACTGTAGATTCGCGATGTCGATTGCGAAACAAGCTGAGTGCGGACCTGAAACTCCATCGCCGCTGGCGTTGGGTTCTTGACCATAACAGTAACGACGGCTCCGCCGTTACGTTCTTCCAGCTTTCCAGACTGCACTTCCAACTGCTTCACAGAATCCGCTCGCACGCCGGAAACTTCAATGTCTGTTCGCAGCAGATACTGAGTCATAAACCGCACACCCACACTGGGACGGTTCGGTTCACCGGATCCATTCAGATCCCCCAGCGGAATTTCCTTAACCAGAACTCCGTATGTTAAAAACGGATTGTTCTCGCTGGGGACTCTCAGCTGACAGCGGATGACTTGTTTTTCGCCCTTCAACAGATTCATCGTTGAAGGTGTCAACAACTGCATCACACTGGGCGGAGCAGCGACAGGATCTGGCAGAATCACACCATTTTCCTGTTGCTTCATTCCCACGGCCGAAACTTCAAGTCGCGTCGGCTTAAGATTTGATTCGATTTCAAATTCAAATGAAAGTAACTGTCCGCGTCTGGCGGTTATGCGATGCACAAGTGGTGTAATCAAAAATGCAGGCTTCACGGGTTGCTGCACCTGCACTGCGTTTAGTGGACCGGGCGCATCGGGAGCTTGTTGTTGCATCAGCTTTTGTGCCATCGCACAATCGCAAACCGTTGAGCAGCAGATGACCAACGCAAAAACTTTTGCAAACCTCATGATGTTGACCTCTTGGTGGTATTTCTATCAATAGCCGGTGATCGGCGAGCATGTTGGGTGAACAAGTCGTGGCGAAATGAAAATCACAACTTCGACATCCTGTTCCCGCTGCTCAACCGTCTGAAACACTCGACCGAATCCAGGCAGGCTTCCAAGCACAGGCACCTTGGCAACGCGATCAACAGTCTGGCGCTGGACCAGTCCACCGATAACAATCGTTTCGCCATCCTTGACGTGTACTGTTGTGGAAACCGTTCGGCGGTTAATCTGTGGATATGGGTTTTCCACAATTCCGCTATTGATTTGCGAGGTGCGTATGTCCTCGCTGACTTCAGCCTTTTCAATCTTCATTGTGATACTGTCGCCTCGAACAATTGGCGTGATATCCAGTTCAATTCCGGCTTGAACCTGTTCGATATCCTGGCGAAAGAACGCGTTGTCCGACTGCGGTTGAGTACTGAAGAACGATTCACGTGTGATCGCAATTTTCGCCTGATCGCCGTCTCTGGCGGTCACGCGAGGGGCCGCTCTAATAGCAAGATACCCTTGCTGTGCCAAAAGCTTTACGAATGCGGACGTGACGGCAAAGTCTGAAAACGCACTTGATGCCCCCACACCCGATCCAGCACCACTGAACGCCAGTCCCGTCATTCCGGCTCGAAAAATTTCGCTGCCGTTAAGTGTGACCGCCTGATTCCAGTCCAACCCCGACTTGAATTCGTGTTCCGGCGAAATCACGCACACAATCGCTTCCAGTTCCACCTGCGGAATTGGAGTGTCGAACTGCCGAAGCCGTTCAACAAGAGAATCCGCGATCTCCGGCGGAGCTTCGATGACAATGCGATTTCGATTTTCCACAGCCTGAATGAATTTGGCTTCGCGTTCGGGAACCAACTTAACCAGTTCTTCCGGTGACAGGTTCATTGGACGATAGTCAACGCGTTCGGACAAGCGAGAAAACAATGGACTGGACGGGTCTGCAACTCCAATCAGATACTCCGCTTCGGTCACCTTGCGATACACCAGACCAAGTGGCATCAGAATTTTCCGCAACCCGTCTTCAAATGTTTCGTCTTCAATAATTGCCGAGACAACTCCCCCCACCTGCTCGTCAATAATAACGGACACTTCAGCCTGCGACGCGATCGACTGAATAGCCTGGCGAATGTCGCTGTCTTCCAGAATTTCTGTCACCAGAATCGGCGAACCACTGCCGTGCGTTGTATGAGACACCGCACGAATGCGGCTGGAAGCTTTTCTTCCGGCAGATTGCCGGCCACTACTTCGCGACTGCCAACCTGAAATTGACGCTCCGTCGGCAGAACCGTCAGGTGAAGGCAACAGCGGAATCGAGTTGCTTTCCGGATCTGTAGACGGCGAAAACAGCCTCGGCAGATCCTGGTTCTCAACGGGAACATTGTCTTCGACCGGCGGCAAAACGTGAGACTGAACTTCTGGCTGAGACATCATCGCGTACGCAGCAGCACGTTCCGGTGTATTCTGAGAACTGGCAACCGCTTCGTGATAGAGCTCGTTCAGAGTCTTGTGCTGCACAACCGGATAAACCTGAGGCACCGCGCACCCGGAACTCAACAAAAGCACCGCCGCAATTGCAAGCGCCAATCCAACGCGAAATGCGCCCAACGGATTTGTTGACTTCGAAGTATGAAAGTTCATCTTGGGTGCAGTATTCAAGGATGCAGGGCGTTCGGAACTCAGTGCCCCGTTATAGTGCCAGTCAAAGTTGTACGATATTGGCCAGCGGCCAGTGTTGAGATCTGAGGTTGAAGAAAACGGACACGCAGTTCAGCAACTGCATCTCCACGTCTGCTTGACGCCACCGATACAACGGCGGTGCGTTTTCCGTTGGATATTTTTGTAGAAGCGTAGGGAGTTGTGGTCGTCCAGCGCGAACTGTTACCAGACTTGATCAACGTGACTGAAACGTCAGCATCTGCCAGAAGGTTGGGAGCAGAATCCAGAGCAAATGCATCCAGACTCCAGGTGACGACACATCCACGTTGATACCCAGGATTTTCAACGCTCCAACGAGCCGCCGGAAATTCCTGAGCAACATTCGTAAGAGTTACTGTCAAATGTTGTGTTCAGAGAA
>CALFSX010000133.1 GCA_937916515.1 uncultured Planctomycetaceae bacterium
ACATCATTTCAGTAATCATATCCAGGCCGAAACCGGTATCCGGACACGCTGCTAGCAGCGTTTTATCGTCCAGTTGATGCGTCGTGACTGCCCTGCCCAGTTGCCAGTTGGGAAGCTGGACGTGGTACCTGAAATTCGCCATGATCTGTGTGGGAGAAAATTGCTATGGATGCTTTTCGAGCGTGCCACTGTTGCGGACAGATTCATCAGTTGCCAACAGTGCAACGGGGACAAAAAGCCGTCTGCACAAGGTGCGGTGCTGGGATTTCTATGCCCGGTTGTCGGCAGAAGTCCGCCAGTCGCACGGCTGCTGCTGCGGTTGCGGCTTTTGTTTTGTTCTGGCCTGCGGTGTTGTGTCCCATTTTGCGAATCGAAAAACTGGGCCACCAACACGAATCGAGTATTCTTGGCGGAACCATTGAACTGTTAAGTCACGGCAGCTGGTTGGTTGGTGGAATTGTGTTGCTGTTTTCTGTTGTGTTTCCGCTGACAAAGATTGTCCTGCTGTTGGAACTGAGTCTGCTGGAGTTTCTGCACAAGCGACACAAGGCCATGACATTGCGGATTATGGAACACGTCGGCAAGTGGAGCATGATGGACGTTATGTTGCTGGCGTTTTTGGTGATGCTGGTCAAACTTGGCAACCTTGTTGAATTCAGTTTTGGTCCTGCAGTTATCGCGTTTATTGCATGTGTTGCCATGAGCATGGTGGCTTCGCTGTCGTTCGATCCTCACGCTATTTGGGAAGATGCATGAGTTCGCCAAAGAAAGAGACAACGGTCGCAGCCACCGTTTCAGACGCTGAAAAATCTTCAGAAGTTTCAGCTGTTGAGTTTCCTGTTGCGGAAATCAAAGAAGCGGCTTCAGTTGGGCTTCTGCGTTATTCCAACATGTGGTGGGTGACACTTGTCTGCCTGCTGGGGGCCGTTTTTCTGGCATGGAAATCAATGCCGGAAACCGGAACGGTCATCACCATCCACTTTCCTGAGGGACACGGACTGAAGGCAGAAGATACCGTTCGTTTTCGCGGGATCGATGTTGGCCGAGTTACAAGCGTTGCGTTGAATGACGATCTTTCGGGGATTGCCGTGAATGTGATGCTGAATCCTGGCGGCGGTGCTCTGGATCGCGAAGGCACGCGATTCTGGATTGTGCGTCCTCGATTAAGCCTGACGGAAGTCAGCGGTCTGGATACGGCTGTTGGTGCGAAATATATCGGTGTGAGTCCGGGAGAATCCGCTGGCCCGATTCGTCGAGTGTTTGATGGGCTGGCTGCAGCGCCGCCAGATGAGCTCGATTATGGTGGATTGGAAGTTGTGCTGCGCAGCGACGACCGTCATGGGACGTCTCCCGGTGCACCTGTGACGTGGCGTGGAGTGAAAGCGGGGAAGGTTTTATCGGTTAACCTGTCGCCCGACGCGCGGCACGTTAACGTGACCGTGCGTATTGATCGAGCTTATCGGCGGCTTGTCCGGCCTTCGACGAAGTTTTGGGTGAACAGTGGGTTTGCTGTTGATGTCGGGTTAACGGGAATCAAGTTGAACGCTGAGTCTTTGGCAACGATCGTTCAGGGTGGCGTTTCGTTTATTAGTCCACCGGATGGCACGTCTAAGGAGGTCGTTCGGAATGGTCACGTCTTTGTATTGGCGGATGCGGTTGATAAAGAGTGGCTGAAGTCAGCCGCTAATATTCCGTTGGTCGACTTTCCGTTGCCTGAAACGGTTTTGGTGAAGGGTGAGCACAAGACCAGCTTGCTCGGTTTTCAACGATCGAAAGAGTTTACTCAAACTGGCTTGCTGGTTTCGGATTCGAGCAAATCGATGCTGTTGACTTCTGCCATATCGGTGGAAGACGACGAGACTGCCCTGCCGGATTTTCAGTTGCTTATCAATGAAGCGGAACCGTTGCTGGTAAGTGGTAAACGTAAAGACGATTGCCAGTCACCTATTTCGGGGATGCTGCAAGTTGAAGTTTCCGGCATAAGTGGAACGCTGGGATGGGCGGCGTTTAGAACACCCAACAGTCCGGAAGACTGTTTGATTGTTCGTAGTGCAGTCATCGATGGGAAGTCGACGCCGTTGATTCAGACCATTGATTTTGAACAGCTGCAGTTGTTTGAGGATAATTGGAGCATCCATCTTGAAGACGCGGACCTTAGCGAATGGCAGGGGGCTCCCGTGATTGCGATGGCGGACGGGAAGATTATCGGTTTTCTGCAAACGGACTTTGGGCGGCCGGTCGTCAGCATTTATCGCACGGGAGTTTCCGCTGAGTAACAACCCGGAAAGCAGTTTGGCGGCTCATTATCGCTGGTCGGGTGACGAACTCATTTTACAGCTACGCCTTTCGCCTCGATCTTCACGCGACCAGATTGGCGAAGTGATGGGTGACCGCCTGAAAGTTTCTATTACCGCTCCACCGGTTGATGGAAAGGCCAATGCGCACCTGACAAAGTTTCTGGCGAAGGAATTTGGCGTTTCGCGTTCTCAGGTGGTGATCGTCAGCGGGGTGACTCACCGCGACAAAAACGTCAGCATCAATTGCCCGCAGAAGTTTCCTGACAACGCTCAGGTTGTGCGACCGTAGAGCTGGTTCGTACCAGCCGTGCTGAATTCGAGACTGGTGGGACCGGCGCAGCCGTGCTGAATAATCGGTCGATGGGAACCGACCGTACAGGTAAACTACTTTGCCTTCAGCACGACAAGCGTCATGTCGTCGCACAGAACTTCGCTGTCTGAAAATTCAATCGCTGCGTTGAACAGGCCTTCAACAATTTCGCTGGCGTTCAGGTTGCGATTGGCTTCGATGCAATCAAGCAATCGATTGGTTCCGAAGATTTCGTCTTTGTTAGGCGATTCGTGAATGCCGTCGGTTGGAACCACCAGGATGTCGCCGGGGGCCAGTTGAAATGTGCTGCTGGCGGAATGATCGACGTCCGCTAAAAGCCCCAATGGAATTTGGTGAGTTGTCAGTTGTTCGCGTGTGTTCTTGCGTACAATCCAGCCTGGGTGTCCGGCGTTGTAGTATTCAAACGTTTGAGTGGCGGGGTCGAAAATAACCAGCACCAACGTGACAAACATGCCTTCGGCGGTGCCGGAGCAAATCAGCCGATTCATTGCTGGAAGAATCAACGAGGTGTCGATTTTGATGTCGGTCAATGTTCTGAGGCTGGCTCGCGTTTCGGCCATCACCAGTGCTGATCCCATGCCGTGACCGGCGACGTCGCCCACGACGAAAATGTGTCGCCCGTCGTCCAGAGCAATAAAGTCATAGTAGTCGCCACAGCCGATTCCGGCGGAACGAACGCCGGACGCAATATCGAAGCCAGCGATAACCGGATTCGTTTTCGGATACAGGCGATCCTGAACGCTTTGAGCGACCGTTAGTTCGTTGCGAACAATGGAGAGTTCGTCTTCGACGGCTCTACGGTTGCAGCGTTCGATCGCGAAGCGGACGCTTCTGGCCAGCGTGTGTGCTTCGTAGTGATTTTTTTGCACATAGTCGTCTGCACCGGAACTAACGGCGGCAATCGCTGTGGTGCTATCATCCATTCCGCTTAGAACGATGACGGGCGTGCCGTTGGATCTGGCGGCCAGGCGATGGAACGTGTCGAGCCCGCTACTGTCGGGCAGGTTCAGATCCAGCAGAATTGCAGAAAACGAATCTACAGCCAATACCGCGATGGCAGCTGACAAGCGATCGACTCGATGCACGTCCACCGTTCCCAGGCCGATGCGCAGGTTTGCCTGAATCAGGCCCGCATCCGTCAGGCTGTCTTCAATCAGCAATAGCTTTAGTGTTGGGGTCGGTTCGTTTGACATTTATTGGTCCCGAGTTCGAATTGAGTCACGGGAAGCGATTCACGCTTGCAGGACAACGATACTACGCCCTTACGAACGAAAGGTAAGCCACTTCAGCCTGCGGATAGTCTGGCGGTTGCTGAGTCCACCAAAACTGCCAGGCGAGTACCAGCTTTTCGCGTGCCATCCGTGGATGAGATGTCTCAGCTTAAAGCTGCTTTGAATGCACTGAATTCGAACCCAGGGGAAGCCGCCGTTCTGGCGGAAAAGCTACTGTCGAGTCCTCCGAAGATACCGTGGCCAGATTCCTTCGTCTGCAAAGCACTTTGGATTCAGGGCGTTGGGCTGGCTATTTCTGAACAGCATCGCAAGGCCCTGTCGGTGTTGAAGGAAGCAGAGGCTCTGGCTCGAAAGTTCGGCGATGACAAACAGCTTCGTCAGGTGTTGCGCTACAAATCAGCGTCGGCTTTGGAATGTGCTGAATACAACGTAGGGCGTGATGCCGCACTGGAAGCTATAAAAATTTCAGAGTCTTTTGAAGACTCCACCGCTTATGTTGCAAGACTTTACAACGAATTGGCGGGCAATGAATCTGCATTGGGGAACAAGCAATCGGCTATAGAATGTCTTCTGAAGGCCGACGAAATTTCAGAGCGATGTGATGATCAGATTGGGCGCACTCAATGGTTGGTTAACGCGGCTGGCTTGATGGCTGAATTGCAACAGTATGAACAGGCTATTGAATCCTATCAGCGGATTTTGAAGATTCAGGGCAACGATGTCCGTAACATGGTGTCCCTTGCCGCTCATGCGGGTCTTGGAGACTGCCTGGTTGAAACGAAGAAGTTCAAGCTCGCGAAGCAGCATCTTCAATTGGCATTGGAAATGTGCGAGATGCCCGGGACTGATCACTTGAGGGGTGGTGTTGAATTATCTTTGGGGATCATGCACGTCGGCATGCATGAACATCAAACTGCGAAGCAGCACTTGATGGCAGCGATGGAGATCTTTGAGAAACTGGAGCAGCCAGCTGAGCTTGCTCAGGTACGCCATGCTTTGAGGATTCTTGAACCGTCCGATGATGTTGATGAGAGGATCCGAAACATTCGGGGCGACCTGGCGCGTGCGGTGGAATCGGGTGACATTGAGTTGCAGATTTCCCTTCATCGTGAATTGGCTGACCTTCTGACGAAAATTCAGCGATGGAAGCCCGCGTCATCGCATTCGCGTTTAGCATCAAAGCTGGAAGAGGAACTTGCCAAACACAGAACCGATGCGGCATTCGCAAAGGCGTTTTCGGAATTGGGGCAAAGGGAAATGCAGATGCTGATCGATAGCCTTGAGTCTGAGGCTTCAGCACGCAGTCAGCTTGTTGTTGCTCACCGACGTTGGAACATTGGACTTGTCGTCTGTGTCTGCGTGTTGGTCGTTGTTGTGCTTGTAATAGGCGGACTGCTGTCGAAATATTTTCGAGCATTGCAGGATGTTAAGGCCGCCAATGAAAATTTAAGACTGCAGAAAGTGCTTCAGTCGAAAATGGAACGCAGGCTTGCGGAGCGGCAGAAGTCGGAAAGCCTGGCACAGATGGCATCAGGTATCGCGCACGACTTTAATAATCTTCTGGCTGGCATTGCAGGGTTGGCTGAGTTGGCGGCAGTGTCCAATCCGGTAAATCGCAAGGACCAGTTGTTGGGTCAAATTAAGGATGCCTCACTGCAGGCATCTGGTTTGACGGGGCAGTTGATGCAGTTTCTTGGGAATCCGCGTATGGATTCCACGGGGTGTGACATGGTGCATGTTGCTCGATCAACGGAAGCCTTGTTGCAATCCGTTGCACGCCCCAATCTGTTGCAGATGTCAGTTAGCGACGGCGCATGCTTTGCTGGAATTGACGACACACGCCTAAGGCAGGTGTTGGTGAATCTTGTGGCCAATGCTGCGGAGGCAAGCGATTCTGATGGCAGGATTGTGCTTTCAATTGACACCGTCTACATGGATCGGCCCAACATCGCTCGCTTGACCGACGATCAGGAATTAACTGCGGGAGACTATTGCAGAATTCAGGTTGTGGACAATGGTTCGGGAATGACGTCAGACACGCGGTCGCGGTTGTTTGATCCATATTTTTCAACAAAGTCAATGGGGCGAGGTTTAGGGCTGTCCAGTGTGATTGGCATTGTTCGCAGTTGCGGCGGGTTTGTTGAAGTCGAATCTGAAGCGGGGAAAGGGTGTTGCTTTACGATCTATTTCAAGTCAATTTCAGAATTGGCGGTATGCAAAGCAATTGATGGCCCTGCAGAACTGAAGTTGCCTCGCAACTGTGATGCTGATGAGCAAAAGACGGTGTTGATTGTTGACGACGAAAGAATCCTGTTGGAGATGCAGGCCGAGTATTTGCAGTTGGCCGGTTTTCGGATCCTGACCGCCGATAGTGCAGAACAGGGGCTCAGTATCGCGCAGAGGCATATGTCGGAGATTGATTGCCTGGTGACGGATTTCTGCATGCGTGGGAAAAACGGAATGTGGCTTGCAGAACAGCTGAAGACAGCATCGCCGGGCCTGCCCGTGATTCTTTGCACGGGATTTGCTGATGGTTCCCTTAAGTCTGGTGAAACGATTTCGCGAGTTTTGTCGAAGCCGTATTCGCCGAGAACTTTGGTTGAAATTATTCGGGAATGCATCAGTACCAAGGATGTCGTGCGAATCGCTGAATCCGATGCTCGCAGCCTGGCGCCCGGTCATTTCACTCGGAAAGCCATCGTCGACTCGAATTAGAAAGCGGCCAGATACTGGATTCATTTGCAGTCGCATTCAATCAACCTGTGGCTACAATTGCGGTATGAAAGCATCTCTGAAAAATTGCGCCCTGCTCGGGCTGGTATGTTTGATTGCGTTTGCGGCAAATACGCCTGCTTACGCGTTTTCGGACACCGAAGACGTAGGTCAGCCGACTTATTTTAAGCAGCACGTGGTTCCGTTTCTGGCGCAACATTGTGTTAGTTGTCACAGTGGTGAAGAACCGGAAGCTGGCGTCGGCTTCGACAGGTACACAACGTCTGCCAACGTGCAAACTGACTATGACCTCTGGGAAAAAGTGGTGCGGCTGCTAAAAGAAAAGCAGATGCCTCCAGCCGATGAGATTCAGCCAACATCGGAAGAAACAGTTGCCGCCATTGAATCCATTCAAACCGAACTGGCCGGGTTTGACTGCGCTGCTCAGAAGCATCCCGGGCAGGTCACGTTGCGACGACTTAACAAGCCCGAATACAACAACACCATTCGCGATCTTGTGGGACTGGATCTGAGACTTTCCGACAGCTTTCCATCGGACGACGTTGGGAATGGGTTCGACAACATTGGCGATGTTCTGACCATTCCGCCAATTCTGCTGGAAAAGTATCTGGCAGCGGCTCAGGAAGTTGCCAGTAAAGTGATGGCAGATCCGGAAGCTCGCAAGCGAGTGGTCGTACACGAAGCTGATGATCTTGATCAGAAGGTGGAAGCGGCGAAGCGGAATCTGAAACAGTTTGCTGAACGAGCCTTCCGTCGGCCAACAACGGAAGACGAAGAAAGCCGAATGTTCGCGATTATGCAGTTTGCCTGGCAGCAGGACAGTTCTGAGGATGAAATTTATCAAACGATGATTGCTGCCGTTCTTTCGAATCCTCACTTCCTGTTCCGCGTTGAGGCTGATCCGGCTGAAGACGATGACGATGGCATTCGCGAGCTTAACAGCTTTGAACTTGCGTCTCGCCTGTCGTATTTTCTGTGGAGCAGCATGCCGGACGAACGATTGTGCGAAGTTGCTCGCGATGGCAACCTGACTAAGCCAGATGTTCTGGCGGCAGAAGTAAAACGTATGCTGGCCGATTCAAAATCCGCGGCGTTGGTTGATAACTTCGCCGGGCAGTGGTTGCAGCTTCGAGACGTCTCGCGGATGACCCCTGATCCTAAACTGTTTCCGGATTTTGATGACGAACTGCGGGCTGCCATGCGGCGCGAAACGGAATTGTTCTTTGCTTCGATGATTCGTGAAAACCGCAGCGTTCTGGAATTTCTGAATGCAGACTTTACGTTTGTGAACGAACGACTTGCGCGGCACTACGGTATGACGGGTGTGAGTGGTTCTGAATTCCAGCAGGTGTCATTGCAACCGGGTCGGCGCGGCGTGCTGACTCACGCGGGCATTTTAATGTTAACGTCCAATCCAACCAGGACATCGCCCGTTAAACGTGGTAAATGGGTGTTGGATAATATTCTGGCCGAACCGCCTCCGCCGCCACCGGCAAATGTGCCGGAACTGGAAGAAGGGGAAACTCTGGGTTCTTTGCGCGAACAGATGGAGCAACATCGAGCGAATCCGGCGTGTTCCGTGTGTCACCTGAAAATGGACGCCATTGGTTTTGGTATGGAGAACTTTGACGCCATCGGGGCCTGGCGAGACCGTGACGGTCGATTTGATGTTAATGCTTCCGGCGAGCTTCCGGGCGGCAGGAAGTTCGCTGGCGCTGGGGAATTGATGCAGATTCTGGTGGAAGAAAAGAAAACCGAGTTCTGTCGCTGTTTGGCGGGTAAGCTATTAACGTATGCACTTGGCCGAGGGCTTAGTTCTTACGATCGCTGTACGATAAATGACATTGTGCGATCGATGGAAAAAGACGACTATCGGTTTGAAGCGATGGTGTTGGCAATCGTGTCCAGTGACCCTTTTATGATGCGAGAAGCCAGGTAAGTTCGACACTCATCGGAATTTATGGGGTTACTTAGGTTGCGTTGGCAAAGCTTGTTGCCGATCGCATGCGTCGCAGACTGTTTCGTTTGAATTGAAGAGAATTTTATGTCAAACCAACAAACATCGTTTTCCCGACGAACGGCTTTGCGAGGTCTGGGCTTAAGTTTAGGGCTGCCATGGTTTGAATCCCTGGTTCCCTCTGCGGCAGCTGCATCTGTTGCTCCGACTCCGCCTCAACGGATGGGCTTCATCTTCGTTCCCAATGGCGTGCATCTGCCGGATTGGACTCCCACAACAGAAGGTTTTGGCTATCAGTTGCCATACACGCTAAGTCCGCTGGCTCCCGTGCAGGATGACTTGCTGGTGATCAGCGGATTAACTCACGATAAAGGACGAGCCAACGGAGACGGACCTGGCGATCATGCTCGCAGTGCTTCCGTTTTTCTGACGGGCGCTCAACCTCGCAAGACTGATGGTTCGAACATTCGATCGGGAGTTTCTGTCGATCAGGTTGCCGCCAAAGCGATCGGCAAGGCAACTCGCTTTGCGTCACTGGAACTTGGTTGCGAACCAGGTCGCAGCGCCGGTGGATGCGATTCCGGCTACAGTTGCGCGTATTCGTCCAACATTGCCTGGTCTTCAGAAGCGTCACCTGTCGGGAAAGAGACGAATCCTAAGTTTGTGTTCGAACGCCTGTTCGGAAATGGCGATGCGCAAGCTATGGATAAGAGTCAACAAAAACGAGATGCCCTGCAGAAGAGCATTCTGGATTTTATTGCAGAGGATGCCAGGCAGCTGCAAAAACAACTGGGCAAGAACGACAAACGTAAGCTTGAAGAATACTTAAACGGTGTGCGTGAAGTTGAACGTCGAACCGTCAGCGCGGTTGCGAATGGCGAGGTTAATCCGGACATCGACTATCCGGCTCCGGCCGGAACGCCGTCCGATTATGGCGAACATATCCGCCTGCTGTGCGACATGATGGTTCTGGCGTTTCAGACGGACAGTACTCGCGTCAGCACATTCATGTTTGCAGATGCCGGCAGCAATCGTAGCTATCGCCACATCAACGTGCCGGATGGGCATCACGACTTGTCGCATCATCGCGGCGACGCTGCCAAACATGCCAAGATTCGAGACATCAATCGGTTCCATGTGGCTCAGTTCAGTTATCTGCTGCAAAAAATGAAGGCCACTCCGGATGGATATGGCAACCTGCTGGACAACACAATGATGTGTTACGGCAGCGCGTTAAGCGATGGCGATCGACACAACAACGAAAACCTTCCGATTCTATTGGCAGGGCATGGCGGTGGCAGCATCGACACGGGACGTCACCTGAAAGTCGCTGAAGAAACGCCGATGTGCAATCTGTTTATGTCGATGCTGGATCGGATTGGAGCACCAGTTGATTTTGTTGGTGACAGCACGGGACAACTTCGTGGATTGCAGATTTGAAGCACATGTTTTCACAACCCGTTGTCATGCAGGTCGCGAAAATTCTGGCAGTCTCGATGGTGCTTGCGTTCAGTCCTTCGCTGTCCGCTCAGGATGCGTCGAACACTGTTGAAGCATTGGCGCAGCAACTGGAAAGCGGAGACCTGCCTGTTCGTCGCGATGCCGCATATGCTCTGGCCTCGCGTGGCCCGGAGTCTTTGCCCGCCCTGTCGTCGTTGATCAAGGCGATTAGTGATCGAGACGAACAGGTGTGGATGCAATCCGCCATGGCGATTGCTCGCATTGGTCCTGGCGCTGTAGACGCGGCACCCGCATTAATCGACAGTCTTGACAGCCGAGACGCCCAGAAAAGATACCGTGCCGCGTGGGTGTTGGGACAGATCGGAATTCCTGCCGTTCCCCGGCTTTCTGAGGCTCTATTGCATCAGGATTCCCGTATTCGAGCTGGCGCGGCTGAGGCTCTCGGATGGATCAAAGACGATTCCGGAGTTGTGACGGCGCAGCTTGCCGCAGCGTTGTCGGATGGGAATGTGGATGTTTGCGTGAGTGCGGCGAAAGCTTTGGGCAAACTGGGCACTACAGCAGAATCGGCGTTGGGACAGGCTTTGGTTAGTCTTGAAGGGCGAGTGCGAGCCGAAGGCGCAAGGTCGTTGCATGAAATTGGTTCTGTGTCTGAAGCAAACCAGGATCGACTGATTTGCCTGATTCAGGACATTCATCCCCCGGCCAGAGCAGCCGCGATTGTGGCACTTGCGTCGTCCAGTTTTGATCGAAGCGAACTGTTGGATGTAATCGCCACTGCGTTGGTTGACGAAGATCCAGCAGTCCGCAGTGCAGCGGTTTTAGCGCTAAGAAAGCTGGGCTCAGAATCACAACGAGCCGTCCCGTTTTTGCTGGAGATGCTCAACGGAGAAGATGCGGCTTCACGACGTTCAGCGGCGTTTGCATTAGGCACCATGGGCAAAGATGCGGCTGATGCAGTTCCTGTTTTGGTTGCGGCACTGAAGCGAGAATCAGATGATCATTCTGACGTCATTCGGGCGATTGGGCGAATCGGTCGCGATTGCGTGCCGGTTTTATTAGCGGCGACTGAAGATGCTCAACAATCAACAGATCTTCTGGCATTGGCCCTGGCAGAAATCGGCCCGGCGGCAACCGATCAGTTAATTGAAGCGTTGTCTGTTGAATCGATTCACGTGCGAACCAGTGCTGCTTTGGCACTGCGGCGCATGAAGCCGATTCCTCAGGCGGCATTCATCCCCTTAACAAATACGCTGACAGATGCGTCTGCCGTGGTTCGTGAAGCGGCGGCAATGGCCCTGGGAAATTGCCGAGGGCTTTCTGACGAGACCGTGAACAGTTTGCTGGAAGCTGCGAGCGACGAAGACCAGCGTGTGCGAGCCGCTGCCGTGTTTTCCATTGCGTCAATCTCATTGCCGAATGAAAAGGTACTGCCAATACTTGTGAATTCGCTGACCGACGAACATTCGGAAGTTCGTTCTCAAGCCATCGCCGGGCTGCAAAACCTGGGAGAAGCAGCGGCTGGTGTGCTGACAGAAATTACAGCCGCACTAAAAGACAAATCGCCGGCGGTGCAGGCCAGTGCGGCAACCACGTTGGGAACTCTGAAAAGTGTTGCCAAACCAGCACTACCGATGCTTACAACAATGCTGTCATCGGAAGACGCCAGTGTTCGCAGCAGTGCCGCCAACGCGATGGCGAATATTGGTATTGATGATTCAAGCACGGCAGCACTGTTGGCTCCTTTGCTGTCTGATGAAGATACTGATGTGGTTTTGGCGGGCATTGCGGCATTAACGGCGATGAAGCATGCTGGAGGCGATGCACTGCCAGCGGTTGTTCGAATTATCGAACACGATCAGCCGGATATTCGCAGCGAGGCCATCAAATGCTTTGCGGCAATAGAAGCAGACAAATCACGGTTGGTGCCGGTGCTGATCACGGCTTTAAATGATGCCGACTGGACGGTTCGACGCGCTGCGGCTGAATCTTTGGGAGCGATTGGTTCGGCTGCAAAAGCAGCCGTTCCCGTTCTGTTTGAAATGCTGAAAAGCGAAGAGGATACAAATTATGCTCGCGGAGCGTTGCGAGCCATTGATGCGGCTGGTCCGGAAGCGGTTCCTGTTTTAATGGCGGGGCTGGAATCTGATGATCAGCGAAGTCGCTTCTATGCGTTGTTTCTGTTGGGCAAGGTTGGTCCCGCAGCCAGTGAGGCTCTTCCACTGCTGAAAAAGCTGATGGAAGAAACCGAAAGCGGTCGGATGAAGGATTCCTTTCAGAAAGCGATCGAGGAAATTGAAGCGAAGCCCCGGAAAGACGGTGAATCCTGATCGTAAGGTAACTTACATCACGCAAGCCGACCATCCGGCAAAACGACGTTTGGGCGTGAAGTTAGCAGAGATAGCCGTTGGCAGGCTTCAGATCGCGTGAATTTCGAAATCACGTTGGCGGGAATTGCGAGTTAAATCGGTTGACTTGCAATAGTCTTCACGTAGTCGGGTATGGCGGGCTTCTGAAAGTTGACCCCTGCCCGGGTGAGGTCTAAAGTTGAGTGTTGATGGAGCAGTGGCTACCAGACGAAAAATCCGTACATACTGTATTTTGGTAATAATTCATGTCTGACTCTCAGGGAAAACCTCCGGAAAAAGCCCCCAATTCCGGTCGCGACCCACGCAAGGATAAGAACCAATCCAGCAATGGAATGTGGTACGTTCTTGTATTTTCGGTCATCGGAATACTGATTTTCTCTACGATGAGTCAATCAAGGGATGGCGAAAAGGTCACGCTGACCGAATTCAAACGCAGTGTAGAGAACAAAGTTCGCACGGCTCGAGACATTCATGAGTTGACCATTGGTCCGACTCAAATGACCTGGCAGGATTGCTCAATTGCCGACGTGCGAAAAGGCAAGACCGCCAAGCGATATTACGTGGGGGTTTGGGGAATCGGTGATCAGTCCATCAACGATCTGCTGAAACTTCTTGAAGATAATGGCATCGAAGCCACGGGCGGGCAAACGCCATCTGCATTTGCCGAAATGCTGCCGATGCTGTTCCTGACCGTTTTGATGGTTGGGCTTTTCATCTTCCTGTTGCGACGTTTGGGAGGAACCGGTTCGGCAATGTCGTTCGGCCGAAGTCGCGGACGTCTTTATGCTCAAGATGATGTGGGAGTCACGTTTGATGACGTTGCTGGAATTGACGAAGCCGTTGAAGAGCTTAAAGAAGTTGTTGAGTTTCTGAAGACGCCTCAAAAGTATCAATCGCTGGGTGGACGTATTCCACGCGGTGTTTTGCTGGTGGGCCCTCCAGGCACAGGCAAAACAATGCTGGCGAAGGCCGTTGCGGGAGAAGCCGGCGTGCCGTTTTTTGGGCTGTCTGGTTCGGATTTTGTGGAAATGTACGTTGGAGTGGGGGCGGCTCGCGTTCGCGACATGTTCCAGCAGGCGTTACAGCGATCTCCAGCAATCATCTTCATTGACGAACTTGACGCACTGGGCAAGGTTCGCGGCAGTGGAGCTCCCGGTGGTCACGACGAACGCGAACAAACACTGAATGCGTTGCTTGTGGAAATGGACGGCTTCAGCACGGACCACAGCGTGATTGTGATGGCGGCAACCAACCGACCGGAAACTCTGGATCCGGCTTTGATGCGACCTGGCCGTTTTGATCGCCACGTGTTGGTGGATCGACCGGACATCAAAGGGCGAGCCGCTATTTTGAAAGTACATGCCACCAAGGTAAAGATGTCGGAAGAAGTCGACATTCCTCGGCTGGCCAAGTTGACTCCCGGATTTGTGGGAGCCGATCTGGCAAACCTGGTGAACGAAGCGGCTTTGCTGTCCGCCCGACGCGGCGATAAGCGAGTCACCATGAAAGCGTTTGAAGATGGAATCGAACGTGTCATGGCTGGGCTTGAAAAGTCGTCTCGCATCATCATCGAAGAAGTGAAACGACGTGTGGCGTGTCACGAATGCGGACATGCTTTGGTGGCTGACAGCTTGCCGAACACTGATCCCGTACACAAAATTTCCATCATTCCTCGCGGAATGGGTGCGCTGGGTTATATGCTGCAGTTGCCGGAAGATGATCGTGAATTACTGACACAGTCTGAACTTGAAAGCCGCATTGCCGTGCTGTTGGGGGGGATTTCTGCAGAGCAGCTGATATATAACGAAACGTCAACGGGCGCGCAAAACGATCTGCAACGAGCATCCGATATGGCTCGGCGAATGGTCACTGAATTCGGCATGAGTCCACGACTGGGGCGCATGTACTATAGCGAATCGCAGACTTCACCGTTTCTTGCAGGATCGGGAGCGATGGTGAAGGAGTCAGTTCACAGCGAGGAAACACTTCGAGAGATCGATCTGGAAGTGAAACGACTTGTTGATGAAGGATATCGTACTGCGTTTGAAATTCTGACGTCTCACAAAGCTGTACTGGAACACCTGAGCGCTGAACTGTTTGAAACCGAAACGATGAACGCTGATCAGATGCACAAGATTATCGATCAGCATAGTGCTGGTCCTAAGATTGCGGCCGGAACTTCTGTGACTGTTGTGAATGAAACGGCGGCTGAGCAGGCCACTATCAGCGACGATGTTCCTGATGTCGCTTCCGGCCCTGCTGGCTAACGGCAATTGGGATTGTTGTCATCGAAAACGAAAACAGCCTCTGCATTTTTTTGATGCAGAGGCTGTTTTGTTATTCGATGATTGAAGTTGTTAATTCAGTGGGCCGCGACTTAAGTTTCTGAATCGCAGGTCGTGAGTTTGTGCGGCTTACCGTGGCCAGCAGAACGTTTCCTGAACTGGCAATTGCCAGGACTTTGCTGTGTGGGGCAGTGGATTGGCTTATACATCCACCTGATGGATTTCGATCATCGTGTTGAGTTTTGTGATTTGAAGCACTTCAACCACATCTTCACACGGATTGAACACCTGTACTCGAGGTTGCAGGCCATTCAGTTGCTTTAGTGAAACCAGCAGTCCCAGCATTCCGGTGGGCACAAGTTTTACTCCTGTTAAATCAAAGGCCACAACGTTGCAGTTGTTGGCGATTAACAGATCGGAAATGGCGGAACGATAGTGAGCAGCGTTGAACTCCGATGGAACGTCTTCACCGCCAAATCCCAGAACGGTTGTTTCGCCAACACTGTAGACTCGCAGCACGCCATCTTCTGTAAGAGCGTATTGCGGATTCAGGAAGCCACTGTCATTGCTGGTGTCTGCTGCATCGGATTCGTTTGTCATGACTTCTAACGGCCAACTGTTGTAAGTGGCTCGCCTTTGCTAATGATGCGAAGAAAAAGAATAGATGGGTCTGTATCCAACTGGTACGGATATTAGATAGTACAGAAAACGGCGTCATCCGGTACAAGCGAATGCTGAATGAATTGGTTGTGAAAAGCGTGCGTGTGAGTTTGGGCAAGATTTCGTTTCCGGCTCTTGCTGAATCGTGTTTTACGGGCACTGTCCGCCATTTGTGTGCCAAACGCGGTTGCCGGGTAAGCTCAGGGATGAGTCATTGGAAGTTTCTTTTCGACCTGTTCCTGTGTACGTGAGCGGCAGGGAAAGCGGCTGCTGTCTTTTGGAAAAAACACGATCGATGGTTAGGAATTCTGCGGTTGGTTGCTCTGTTCGCCCGTGATAATCGAACCTGCAGGAGAGCGAAGGTGTCTCGATGACGGAAACGCTGGAGATTCCTGCTTTACATAGTCGCTTTTCACTGCTAGATTTCCGCCACAGCGGCCAGGTTCGCTGAACGACACTACCCCGTAGTGTAATTGGTAACACTACAGATTCTGATTCTGTCATTCGGGGTTCGAGTCCCTGCGGGGTAAATAGGGCTGTTTTGCTGATTGGCAAAGCAGCCTTTTTCTTGCGCTCGTACAATTAATCGGGCGTGGTTTCCGCCGATTGCCGTCAACGAAAGTCATCGTTGCCTCATGTTTCCGCTTCGCGACGACATTCCATCGCACCGATTTCCAATCGTCAATTACACCATGATTGCTGCCTGCGTGGTTGTTTTTGTGGTGCAGTCGAATTCGCCGGATGGCCTGGTTGACCAATTCGGCATGATCCCGGCTCGCGTCAGCCATCCGAATCAGGAACTGGTGGTTCAGCGACAGGTGATCGTTGAAACTCCCGCCGGCCCCAGGCGTGCAATTCAGGAGCAGCGGGTTCCGGATTCTGTGCTTCCCCCTTTCACCACGCTTCTGAGCTGTGTTTTTCTGCACGGAAGCCTGATGCATCTGTTGGGGAATATCTGGTTTTTGTACGTTTTCGGTGACAATGTCGAAGATCGACTGGGGCCTTTCGGCTATGCGTTTTTCTATCTGGGAAGCGGCATTGCGGCGAGTTTGTCGCATTATGCGTTCCAGCCGGAATCTGTTGTGCCGACCATCGGGGCCAGCGGCGCTGTTGCCGGTGTGATGGGGGCCTATCTGTGGCTGTACCCTCACGCAAAAGTCGTGACGATCATCCCGATCCTGTTTATTCTGCAGATGATTGTTGTGCCAGCTCCGATTTTCCTCGGCATCTGGTTTGTTCTGCAGTTGATTCAGGGGACTTTTTCCATGGGGGGGACCGAAGCCGCTGGAGTTGCCTGGTGGGCTCATGCGGGGGGATTCGCCTTTGGTTTTGCCGCGGCGTGGTTTTTGAAGGCGATTCCGCCCAATGACGGCCCTCGTGTGCGAGTAATTCGCCCGGGCAACTCTGACTGGGGCGGGTGAAATCTGTGTTTATGATGCGAACGGGCCAGCACGGGCCAGCATGGGGCTGGGGCAAAGCATCCGCTGCTGCGGGAAATCTCAACTCGCTGAGTTGTTTTAGGTTTTCTCGCTGTTGGCTATTTGTGAAGAACATTAATCGGCCATTTCCGAATTCTCGAAAATTCGCTGGGCAAATCGTCAGTTTCGAGTGACTTCGTGGTTGTGGGTTGAACTTCAGCGGGTATTGTGCAGCCCAGACAGCGGGATGTGCGATAAAACGCGAGACCAAGCGTTGATTGTGCAGGCCAAAGTCGCTAAATTGCTCGACTTGATCGCTGGCCCTGCCGATGAACAGGGAATTTTACAGCGTTTTCGCAGGCTTCTGCTACCACGGACGACTTTTTGTGTCGTTCGGGTCTCTTTCTGCGACAAGCCCATAGTTCGTTTCATCTAAGTATATTCTGTCTAAGTCCGCCGGAAAAAGGTGATCAAGCGATGCCAATGCTCGCAAAAACGTGGATGGCAAAAACCGAACAAACCGACGACTTGCGCGATTGGTTTGTTGTTGACGGTGAAGGCCAAATTGTTGGACGTCTGGCGACTCAGATTGCCACGGTCCTGATGGGCAAACACAAGGCGACATACACTCCTCACATTGATTGTGGTGGTGCAGTTGTTGTTGTGAATGTTGAAAAGGTTGCCTTCACTGGTGGTGAAATGGTTCACCCGGAAGTGCCTTACTACTCAACAAAGATGGCCAAAAAGAGCTACGACAGCTACAGCGGTTTTCCTGGTGGTCGCCGAGTGCGGTCAGCTGTAAACGTTTGGCAGACAGCTCCTGAACGAATTCTTTCGGAAGCGGTTCGACGCATGTTGCCAAAAAGCAAACTGGGTCGTCAAATGCTTAAGAAACTGAAGTTGTTTGTGGGTCCTGAACACACACACCAGGCTCAGCAGCCTGTCGATTTTCCAGCTTATCTGATGCCTAAAAGGTCTCGTAAGCTGTCATAGTTGCCGTCGATCGGCCTTTCAAAATTTTGTCGCCCATTGCCTTTAGCGATCTCTGAATATGAGTACTGACACACCTGAAAACGAAGATCCAGAAGTTGCCGCTGTTTCAGAACCAGAGGTTCCGGAAACTGAAGTACCTTCTTCTACCCTTCCTGAATTGAACATCGGTTCAGAAGCTTCAGGCGAAGCTGTTTACGACAAAGACTACATTCCAGCAGCGTTGGGTAAGGTCGATCGCTTTGGTGTTGCCATGGGTACCGGACGCCGCAAGACGTCTGTTGCTCGAGTGCGAATTAAGCCGGGCACTGGTGAATTTGTTATCAATGGTCGTCCACTGGCAACATACTGTGCCGTTGAACGCGATCGCGAAATGGTGATGGCACCGATTCGCTTGGTTGGTCAGGAAGGCAAAGTTGATGTCACCGTGCGTGTAAACGGCGGCGGAACAACTGGTCAGACTGGTGCAATCGTTCTGGGGATCGGTCGAGCTCTGCAGGGGCTTGATCCTGAATGTCACCACGCTTTGGCTTCTGCTGGCTATCTGACACGAGACAGCCGCATGGTAGAACGCAAGAAGTACGGTTTGCGAAAAGCTCGTCGTGCGTTCCAGTTCTCAAAACGCTAAGCGTCTAAGACTGCGACGTTTCGGTCAAACATCGATCCCTGCCATGTATGTGGCAGGGATTTTTTTTTAATACGATCGCCGCGAATGCTTGCTGTTTCGGTTTAATTCTCAGCCTGATGATTTTCAGTCTGACAATGCAAAATGCACGACCTTGCAGTAACGATCTCAAAGGGAGAAGAAAAATATGACGGACGCATACAGTTCGCTGATTCTTCCCGACGTTCGTTTGATGGTTGCTGAAGGCGACCGTCACGGAATGTCCGAATTCTGCAAGGTGTTGCACCCTGCCGTCGTGGCCAATATTCTGGAAGAATTGGAGCCTCACGAAGTTTGGGCCATTCTGGACCACGCTGAACTGCGGTTGCGAGTTGAAATTTTCGAATACATCGCGCTGCGTCGGCAGTCTGAGATGGTCGAAAAGCTGGACAAGCGACGTTTGTCTGAATTGCTGGAAGGCATGTCGGCTGATGACCGCGTCGACCTGCTGTCGCGGATGCCGTACGATCGAGTCGAAGATTTACTTCCTCTGATTGCTCAGGCCGAACGCAACGATATACGCCGCCTGCTGTCCTATGACGAACATAGCGCTGGTTCGATCATGACGACCGAGTATGCGTCGTTGCCGGCCAGAATTACTGTCAGTGAAGCTTTGCACCAGCTAAGGCAGCAGGCTCCTGACAGCGAAACGATCTACTACATCTATATCGTAAACAGTGCGCGCCGCCTGGAAGGTCTGATTTCTCTTCGTGAATTGATTCTTGCCAAGCCGGATGCCAAGCTGTCCGAACTGATGCAACGCGATGTTATTCGCATGCGAGTCGACGAAGACCGCGAAGATGTCGTGCAGGAACTGGCTCGATATAACTTTATTGCGATGCCGATTGTCGACAATAACGACTGCCTGGTCGGTATTGTCACGCACGACGACGCGATGGACGTTGTTCAGGAAGAAGCCACTGAAGATGCCTATCGCCAGGGCGGTGTTGAGCCGTTAAGGGATGACTACGAAGACACGCCTTTGCCGGTCATTCTATGGAAACGTGGAATCTGGTTACTGCTGCTGTCAATTGTGGCCCTGATGACTGCTGGTGTTGCTCATCATTACGAGCAAGCGACAAAGCCAGGTGGAGCACGCGCTGGGGAAGCTCCGGAAGGCCTGACTTCTGCCCTGATCTTTCTGTTCATTCCACTGGTTATGGCCAGCGGAGGAAACGCCGGGTCGCAGTCGTCGACGTTATTTATCCGGATGTTTGCTTTGCAGCCGACTGATGCCGCTGTTGCAGGCACAGGATTTCGAGTTGATCGCGAGCTGGTGTTGCGAGAGCTGGCGGTTGCTGCCTGCCTGGGAGGTGCTTTGGCACTGCTTGACTTTGCGGTAATTCAGTTTTGGTTTAATCTGGGGATGGATCGTTCGTTTGTTGTGTCGTTGACCGTGTTTCTGATTGTGATTCTTGGAACAACCGCCGGTACAATTTTACCAATTCTGTTGCGTCGAGCTGGAATGGATCCGGCGATTATGTCCAACCCGTTAATCGCGGCGATTGTGGATATTCTTGGTGTCGTGATTTTCTATGAAGTCGCACTGTTCCTTCTGTGATTGTCCGCGCTGTCATGCTGTTTCGGTTGGCATGCTGTTTCAAGACTGCCTGGGTACTCGCCAATGACTTATTGGATCGCAGCCACAATTCTGACGGTGCTTAACGGCTGTTGCGTTGCTGCCAACGTTCTGATGCTGCCCGGCAACTGGATTATGGTGGGCACTTTAAGCGTGTTTTTGCTGGCGGTTGGTTCTGCTGCAGGTGGCCCAAACTGGTCGACATTGGTGATCGTTCTTGGACTTGCAGTGGCAGGCGAAATTTTGGAAGCGGTGTCCGGATCCGCGAAGGCCGCCCAAAAAGGGGCCAGCCGACGTGCGATGATTCTTTCGCTGGTTGTATCTATGGTCGGCAGTATTGCGGGAGCGATGCTGGTGCCGATTCCAGTCATCGGCAGCGCCGTCGGTGCAGTTGTTGGAGCTGCCGCTGGAGCGTTTGGTGGCGCGTGGATGGGAGAAGCGTGGGTTGGTTCGGAATCCAGCAAACGGACTGAAATCGGCAAAGCAGCCATGAACGGACGAATGCTTGGCATGTTTGCCAAGCTTACCTTCGGCGCGGCGATCTTTGTGTTTCAGTTAGTTAGCTTGTGGTAATTCGCCGCCCGCAATTTCAGGGATGGAACAGTCAATAAATTCCGCCTTTGTTGGGGCCACTTCAGTACAGCTTTGGTGTGGCGGCGGTGATTGCCTGCAGTGTTCTGATAGCGACATCGGAACGCGGCCGGTTTTAGTCTTCCGTCAACCATTCCATCAGAAAATCATCCGTTGCGCTATTGCGACGGGTTGATTTTGAGCGTGGTCGATCTGCCGGTTTGGCCGACCGATTGGGGCGGCTGACTTCCAATCCCGCTTTTTCCATCAAGCTCAGCGCGAATGGGTCTTCCTCTTCAGGAGCGGCCGCGTCGGCGGCGACATCGTATCGAATGTTGAAAGCATGCTTGGCGATCATGATTTCATCGCCGGGCATAACGCATTTCGATTCAATTCTTGAACCGTTTACCTTGACGCCATTCGCGCTTCCAAGGTCACGGATGTGCCAGTATCCGTCTTTGAATTCCAGTTCGCAATGATGGCTGGATACGTTGGAAAATCTCAGGCAGATGTCGCAGTGCGACCGACGCCCTACCAGAAGTTTTGGTTGAGTCAGGACAATGGTGTCTCCACCGCCGCAAGGCAATAGCTCTCCGAGCTTCATCTTGTTTTATCCAATTGCAAGACACTAAATGTATCAACAAGGGCATCGCCCTTGACCAAAAATTGAACGACCAACCGGAAACGATCCGCTGCTCAAAGAACTGTTAACTTGTTAGAGCTGCCGGCAAGATGCGGGCAGCATCTTCGATAAGACTTCAATTCAGGACTCTGCGTTCTTGAAAAAGCAAAGATCCCGACCTTGGCTGTATCTTCAGATTACGATCTTTGCCGCCAATATTCCGTGGTTTTCTTTAATCTACGCAGAATTCGTGCCTCAAAGCATTAAGGCGTCACTAAAACCGACTTCATTGGGTTGGGCGAAACCTAAGTAGACCGGCGAACGGCCGTGTTTTCAAGTGTTGTCACCAGAATCCGTTTTTGAGGCGGCGGGTTGTCCCGCCGGTTTTGGTCGCGTCGGTGTGCGGCAATTTGCTACTTGTATTCTGCCGTGTTTGTGTTTTTCTGCGTCAGATACATGATTCCCCGAGTACGCCAATTGCTGCCCTTCGCTGCCTCACGATGCTGAATTCGAGCCACGGTTGAACGTTTGGCGGGCAGCGTCCGGATTGCAGGATTTCACCGTCGAACCACTGGCGGCGGTTGGTATCTGGCTGTCGCTGCTGTTAGTTTGAGTGTCTGGGAAATCGTGGATTCTGAGTTCACGAAACTTGCTCATATTGAGTTAAATTTGCTGAGCGACAGCGGAGCGTTTCCGAGCGTCAGCTCGAATGGTTTGAGGCACTGCCTCGTTGGACTACTTAAAACAGCCAACTTGTTCACATTGAGTCAAGTTTTCTGAGCGACGTAGTCGCGTTTCTGAGCGTTAGCTCAAATGGTCTGAGGCACTGCCTCGTTGGATTCTGTTAGCTGAAGATCAATGTCCTATCCGCCTCGTATCCTGGCTTTAGCCGTCGCTGCTGTCGTTATTGCGGGGTTGTGTACGTGGCGTTCTTTGAATCCTCGTGAAAGGCAGATGCTGTCGGACAACCTGCAGGATCGTCGGCCAGCTCCGGCATTTCAGCTTTATGATCAGGAATCAACTTTGGTGAACATTGATGCGTACCTGCATCGACATCGAATTGTTGTTGTGTTCTATGATGGGCAGGCTGGTCCGGAGGCTGATCCAAATCTGGTTGAGCTGCGTCAGTTTTATCCGGCGCTAAAAAGCGAGAGCATTATTGTGCTGGGAGTTTCAACCGCCCTGCCCCAGGAAAACCGTAACAACGCTGCTCAGCCGTTTCCGTTTCCTTTGTTGACAGATGCTGTTGCGGCTTCGGAAAATTCGGTTCATAAGATTTGGGGGCGTTTTATTGAGCCGCCAGCTTTGAACAAGCCGGCTGGCACCAAGCCCGGTGTGTTTCTGATTGACCGATCGGGATTTGTTCCGTGGTCTGGCCAGTTTCCTCTGCCGGAAGCTTCTACTGATTCGCTTGTTGCTCGATTGCTTTCTGAGTAATTAGCGATTGGTTATCGACTGGTCGATGGCACTAAGTTGTTTGCCATATTGCAGCCTGCTCTATTTTTGCTTCAAACCCATCGGTTTGCGATTTTTCGGTGCGCTGCGTCCGCTGGTTTTTAGCTGCTGCAGTAACCCTTGTAGTTCTTTGCGTTTGGCTGCTTCGGCAAAGTACAGGTTTGTGGTTTCGCCGGGATCGGTTTGCAGGTTGTACAGCTGTCCGGGAGCATCCGGGGCCGTTTCTGGAAGTGCGTAGCTTTTCATTGGTTCTTTGTCGTAACCGTTGCCGCCGGAACCTTTGTGGTCCAGGTATTTCCAGTATCCCTGACGCAGCTGAAATTCGCCTCGAAAGCTTTGTGTCAGCATGTGAGGACGGATCTGTGTTTCAATATTGTGAATTCCCAGCATGGCAGGAAGCATGTCAAAGCTGTCTGTGGCCTGTTCGTCCGGCAAGTTATAGCCCACGATTGACGCGAGCGTTGCGAAGATGTCTGTGGTGTTGGTCATCTGATCGGAAACCTGTCCGGCGGGAATCTGTTGCGGCCAGCGAGCAATAAAAGGTACTCGGTGACCACCTTCCCAGCCGTCTCGCTTCATGCCTCGCCAGCCACCGGAAGCATCGTGCTGATGATCGCGGCGCATCCAGTCGACGTGAACCGTTTCAGCTCCGTTGTCGGAATTGAACAGTACCAATGTGTTGTCATCGATCCCCAGCTTTTCCAGCAGATCCAGCACTCGGCCCACAATCACATCCAGTTCCCATACAAAGTCGCCTCGCGGACCACCTTGAGTTGCCCCGTTGAATTCCGGCGCAGGAAGCACGGGCGCGTGAGCAATCTGTGTTGAAAGCACGGCAAAGAAGGGCTTGTCCGGGGAAGTCGCCTGATGAGATTTAATAAACGCAGCTGTCTTTTGATAGAACAGCAAATCCGCATTCATGAAGTCATAGTCCGGTGCCATCCAACCTTCGTCGTTGTCCCAGCGCCACTTGCCGCCGGGATTTGGCAGAGTGTTGCGGTGGTGCCGCTGACTTGCGGGCGACGGGACCATTCCGTTTTCGATGTAAACGTACAACGGATCGGTGTTAGGGCAGTTGGGAGTTACAAACGATTCATCGAATCCTCGCTGATTCGGGCCATCGATTAAAGGCGTGCTTTTTTCATAGTCGATCAACAGCGAATTTTCGAATCCGCCGCCAAGTTGCTTTCCATCTTTGTCGTACCACGTGAGTCCCACGTGCCATTTGCCGAAGACTCCCGTGTGATAGCCTTTTTCCTGCAGCATTTGTGCGACAGTTAACGTGCCAGGCTTCAGATAGCTGGGACCACCTGGACCTTCAAACGCACCGCCACCGCGTCCGGTCGAACGGTAAATTTGCTGTCCGGAAAACAGGCCATAACGTGACGGCGAACAAATGGTCGATGGGCTGTGAGCATCGGTAAAACGGATGCCTTCCTGAGCCATGCGATCAATGCGAGGCGTTCGATAAGAGCAGTTGGCGTTGTAACACGACAAGTCACCATAGCCCAGGTCGTCGGCGTAGATGATGATTATGTTTGGCAATTCGCTGGCGACCGCAGACTTGGACAAACAACAGCACGAGTACAGCAGAGCTGCCAGAATGGATCTTCCTGGTTTGAAAATTGCCGTGGTCATTCTGCGAAAGACTCCTGCCTGAACTTCTTGCGGACTGTTTAAACTGTTTCGTTTAACCCGACTCATAGAGGAGGTCGCACGCATCTGTCATCCTTTACGAGTCGGGTTAAACATGAAAATCCTCGAATCTACTTCACAATCTTGTCTTCAATGAATTCAATCAGCTGTTCTGCGATGCGTGTTTTGGGGCCTCGGAATTCGGCAACCGTTTCGGAATCCGGCGACAGGATTTCGACCTGGTTTTCCAGTGATGAGATGGCTGACGTGTCATTCAGCACAATGCAGTCGCAGTTTTTCATACGCAGTTTACGCATGGCATTGGTGCGAGGGTCTTGAGATTCCAGAGCGAAGCCGACGACCCAGCGGTGAGCTTTTTGTTCGCCCAGTTCTGCCAAAACGTCGGAGGTTTCGACAAGTTCCAGCACGATCGGAGCCCCCGTCTTGGTCATCTTGCCGTGGACGCGCTGGCGTGGGCGGTAGTCGCAGACGGCTGCGGTGGCGATGATTCCGTCGCATGATGGAAACAGTTCCAGACACGACTTTCGAAGCTCGTCTGTGGTTTCAATTTGAGCGACCTGAACGCCTTCAGGAACCGGTAAATCAACAGGACCAGTGACCAGTACCACTTCGTGCCCGGCGCGAACGGCGGCTTCGGCGATAGAATAGCCCATGCGTCCGCTGCTGGCGTTGGAAAGAAAACGGACATCATCAACGTATTCGCGAGTTGGCCCCGCGGTGATCAGAATTCGCATTCGCTAAGACTTTTGACTTGCTGGAATGTTTCGGTAAGTAGATTCGATTGTTGAGGTTCGGAAGCTGCTGCGGGCGGGCATCTATAGCCAGATTCCGTCAGCCGCTTATTTGCTGTTGAAGCTTTCCAATGCCGCGACGATGGAATCGGGGGATGCCATGCGTCCCGCGCCGATCTGCCCGCAACTAAGCCAGCCTTCTTCCGGCGCAATCATGTGATAGCCGTCTTCGGTCAGTTGTGCAATGTTGCGTTGAACGGAAGCTTTGGCCCACATGTCGCAGTTCATTGCAGGCGCTACAAACACAGGGGCGGTGGTCGCCAGCAGAGTTGTGGACAGCAGGTCGTCAGAAAAACCGTGAGCAATTCTGGCAATTGTGTTGGCCGTGGCGGGAGCCACAATCACCAGGTCTGCTCGACGAGCCTGACCGATGTGTTCCCCCTGAAAGTGTTCTGTGGCCACAAACGGATCGGTGTTCACCGGGCGGTTGGTGAGAGCTTCAAACGTTGTTGCTCCGATAAACCTGTGCGCCGATTCGGTCATGATGACCGAAACGCGGGCTCCCCGTTGGACCAGACGGCTGCATAGTTCTGCGGCTTTGTAGGCTGCGATGCCGCCAGTCACGCCCAGCAGGATTTCTTTATTGGCAAGTACACACATGTTTCGCGTGTTTCCTGTGTTTATCTGTTTAGGTTCGCGACACGGTTTCAGGCTTTGTTGTCGTGGGGCTTGTTAAAGATCGTCGTGTCGCAGGATCTTTAACAAGATCCGCTGCTTTAAGTTTGAGCTGTGATGCAGCACTCAGCTCCAATTTCCAGGCGTTCTGGCAGTTCGGTGTCTGGATCTTAGCGATCAACGTTTGGCGAGGAAGGTAATGGCCTTAAATTGTGCATGATAGTTCCCGCTGATTCTAACGAGGCGGTGCCTCAGACCATTTGAGCTACCGCTCAGAAACGCGACTACGTCGCTCAGAAAACTTGACTCAACGTGAACAAGTTCGCTGCTGTAAAGTAGTCTAACTGGACCGCGCCAACTCTCTATGAGCCGCAAGGTGTTAGCCTCGGTTTCTTCCCTGATTCGCAGAAACCGGCGCCAACGTCCTGCGGCTTGTGTGGCTGGCAGAAAAGCTGAGGTTTCATCAAATCGGGCCCTGTCCAGCTAAGTTCAGGTGGTAAACAGGGCTTCTGCCGATTCCCTCAAACGAGCGAATTTCGGAAACTGTGCCGTTAATCCGAACAATTTGCCGCACATCATCAGTTTTGCCGTCCGGTGAAGTTGCAGGTCTGTTGTGGTTTGCTGTAGTACACCATCAAAACCGCCGATTTTCCTGGCTTGCTGTTGTTTTCAGCGTCTGGTGGCGAGTTTTGTTATCCCGATTTTGCTCGGGCCCCTTCTTAATACGGAAATTCGGAAAGCTGAAATGGAACGTGTCTTTATCTCAGGTCTCGGCTTCGCCACCTGTCTGGGAAACGATCGCGAAACATTCTGGAAGAACATTACTTCGGGAGTCTGCGGACTGGACACCCTGTCGATTCACGACACTACCGATCTTCCTGTGAATATCGGCGGCGAAGTTCTGGACATGGACTTGTCGCGAATTAATGTTAACGATCTTGTTTCGCACAAGAAAATGGATCGTGCCAGTCAGTTTTCTGTGCTGGCTGCTCACGAAGCTCTGGAAGACGCCGGGCTTCCGTTGGTCGACATCGGAGAACGAGCGGCCGTGATTATGGGAGCGGGGCTTGCCGGTCTGGAAACGTACGAATTTCAGATGGAGCGACTGCTGACAAAGGGACCTTCCCGAGTCAGTCCGTTTACGATTCCGATGCTGATGCCCAACGCTCCTCCGGGCAACATCAGCTTGGCATTCGGAATTCAGGGCTCTGCCTACACAACCAGCAGTGCTTGTTCGTCGTCCGGTCACGCCATGATTGATGCGATGGAAACTCTGCGACGCGGTGAAGCAGACTTTGTTGTTACCGGCGGAACAGAAGCGTCGTTGACACGGCTTGGAATTGCGTCGTTTGCGAACATGAAAGCCATGTGTCGCAATCGAAACGACGAGCCAAAGAAATCGATGCGACCGTTCGATTCTGATCGATCGGGCTTTATTATGGCAGAAGGCGCGTCGGTTTTGATTTTTGAAACCGAATCAAGTCTTCGAAAACGAGGCGGAAAAGCCTGGGCAGAAGTGCTGAGCGGTTCGTCCACCAGTGACAGCTATCATCTTGTGCAGCCTGATCCGGAAGGTCGCAAAGCCGTTGTCGCGATCACAAACGCTCTGAAGGCGGCAGGTCTGAATCCTGCTGACATTGCCGATCAAACGTACGTCAGTGCTCACGGCACCAGCACGAAGTTCAACGACAGTATGGAAACGGTTGCTCTTAAGAAGATCTTCGGCGACGACGCTTCGAAGCTGCATATCAGTTCTATCAAGAGCATGCTGGGTCACATGATTGGGGCGGCTTGTGCGGTGGAAATGTCAGCCTGCTGCATGGCATTGACTCACGGCGTGCTGCCTCCCACAATCAACCTGGAGACTCCCGATCCGGAATGTGACCTGAATTATATTCCGAACCGGGCCGTGGAAAAAGACGTTAAGTACATCATCAACAACAGCTTTGGTTTTGGCGGCCACAACGTTTCTTTGATTGCAAAGAAGGTCGAAGACGCTGATTTAAAGCGTGCGTGAGTTCACTTGAAACGTCCACGTTGATGTCTAAAACCGGTTACTGGGTTTTCGCTGCGGCGGTTAACAATCCAGTAACCGTTTTTCTTTGGTGTTCATCGAAATTCGCGATCGGCCTGATTGGCAACCACTGTTGAAAAAACCAAACGTTCAAAAGGCGTGTTAGATATGTCGACAACAACAGCTTCTTCATCAAGTCCGATTCAGACCGTCGCAATTAGTGGTGCCAGCGGAATGGTTGGTTCTGCTCTCACATCGGTGTTGCAGACTGAGGGTAAATCCGTACTGGCGATGAGTCGCAAAGAGGGCGGTTCTTACCAGGACTCTATTCGCTGGGATCCGGCATCGGGACTTACGAATCCCAGTCGGCTGGAATCGGTTGATGCCGTTGTGCATCTGGCCGGTGAGAACATTGCTGCCGGACGCTGGAACAGCAAATTGAAGGCGAAGATTCGCAACAGCCGGATTGAGGGAACTCGCAACCTGGTCAAGTCGATTGCGGCTGTGGAAAAGCGTCCCAAGGTCCTTGTGTGTGCGTCGGCCATTGGCTTCTACGGCGATCGTGGCGCGGCAGAATTGGATGAATCTTCTGCGGCGGGCGAAGGCTTTCTGGCAGATGTCTGTCGTGACTGGGAAGTTGAAGCGAACGCAGCGACAGAACTTGGAGTGCGAGTTGTGAATGTCCGGATCGGCGTTGTTCTAAGCCCTGATGGTGGAGCACTCGCGAAAATGTTGCTGCCATTCAAGCTGGGGGTTGGCGGCGTGATTGGATCTGGCAAGCAGTACTGGAGCTGGATTGGACTTAACGACCTTGTTCGTGTGATTACATTCTGTATCAACAACGAATCGGTGGCTGGCCCCGTAAACGCCGTGAGCCCCAATTCTTTGACGAATAAAGAGTTCACGAAAATTGTTGGCGGCGTTTTGCACCGCCCGACGATTTTTCCGCTGCCCGCCTTCATGGCAAAATTGGTGCTGGGAGAAATGGCGGAAGCACTTCTGCTCAGCAGTTCTCGCGTTCTGCCGAAGAAGCTTCAAAAAGCTGGTTTCACGTTTGCTCAGCCTGAGCTTGCAGAATGCCTTCAATATGAATTGAAAAAATGATGGCCGATGTGACGTCTCAAAGAACGCGTGCATCAACTTCGCCAGCATGGATGAAACTGGTCCTGCTGGCATCGTGCGTTCATTCCGGAGTTTGGGGAGTCTTCATTATGGCGGCTCCGGCTATGTCAGCCAAGGTGTACGGTTTTTCTCAGGTGCCTCATGACGTTCATCTGTGGCAGGCAACCGGATTGTTTATCACGCTATTGGCCATTGGGTATGGACTTGCCGCCAGCAACCCAATTCAACACTGGGGAATCGTGCTGATCGCGTTTCTGGCGAAGGTGTTGGGAGCCATCGGCATGTGCAGTGCCGTTTACCGCGAGCAGGTTTCGCCGAACGTGCTGTGGCTTCTTCCATTTGACGACGTTATTTGGTGGGTGCCTTTTGCGATGATTATTCGACACGGGATTCAAGGCAGTCCAAAAAATCTATGCACAGCGGTTTGATGCATGTGCCGAATGGTGGCGGTGAATGCGACTTTGGCTGATTTCTTCCACCTGGCTTCAGGCTTGATTCGCTTGTGGGGCAGGTAAAGGGCCGCAGACACTTCAGAGCTGCTGACGAGATTGTTGGTTTCCTGGCTTCTGACATTACTTAACGTGGCCTTCGCAGTTACAAATCACCAGAATTTGTCGTAGTGCCTGTTGCTTGAATGCCCGTTTCTTTACGTTTAAAGACCGAAGTTTTGTCCAGTTCTTACTGCCCGCCAGAAAACGATGCCGAGCCACAGACCAGTGACTTGGCCGCACAAGCCGCGCTGGATATTGCTGCAGAGCGTTCGGCCAATCTTCGTCGAGGGCTAATGCTGGGAATGCTTTCGGCGGTTGCCTATTCAGCCGCGAATCTTGCGTTGCGTGGGCTTTCCGGACGTGATGGCGGATTTGCCTGGGCGGTGTGGGTGAGTTCTGTTAAAGCATTGCCAACGTTGATACTGGCGTCGATTCTGCTGGTGAGACGTTTCTGTAAAGGCCAGTCGCTGTACCCAAATCGCAAGCCAATTTTACCATTGATCGCAGCCGGGCTGGTGATGCAGTTTGGTGGCAATCTGGGGTTTCAGTTGGCGTTGGGGCAAATCGGTTTGGCGATTACCGTGCCATTGGTTTTCGCGTTTATCATTTTTGCCGGTGCGATGCTTGGGAAAACCTTTCTGGGTGATGAGGTCTCACGAAGCACTATTGTTTCGATGGTGATTATGACGTTTTCCATCATTCTATTGTCGTATGCTGCCACGTTGAATGAGCCCGATTCTGCAAAGGCTGCTGCAAGCGGGATCACTGGAATCATCTGGTTTGGAATTGTGATGGCGGTTATTTCCGGGATGTCTTATGGAGTGAACGGTGTTGTGATTCGCAGCATTGCTCAAACCAAACTGCCCGTGGAATCCATGCTGATTATCTACAGCGGCACAGGACTGGTTTGCCTGGGAACGTTGGGGTATTCGCTGATGGGAGCAGGCCGAATTGCAGCGATTCAATCCGACGAATGGCAAATGATGTTGTGTGCTGGAACCTTTAACGCCATCGCGTTCTTCAGCATTACGAACGCCTTGAAAGTCATGAACATCAGCCACGTGAATGTGATCAACGCTTCTCAAAACGCCATGTGTGCTTTGGGAGCCGTTCTGATTTTTGCAGAACCGCCATCGCTGCCGATGGTGATCGGAATTCTGCTGTCGATCTGCGGTCTTGTCGTGCTGGATCGAAAATAGTCAACGACTTGCAGGGTTGAACGAGAGCGGCGGCTGGCAGTTAGTGCAGCGACGCAGCTCAGTCTTCGGGTAGTGGATTTTGTTAAAGATCCTGCGACACAGGGATCTTTAACAAGATCCACTACAAGAGACTCTGGCACTTAGCGGTGACGCAACCTTAGTCGGCCAAGCCGTGCTTTTTCAGCTTGCTATAGAACGTGCTTCGCGGCATCTTGAGTGCTCTGGCGGCCTGAGCTTTGTTGCCGTTGGCGGATTCCAACGCAGAAATGATTAAGCTCTTTTCCGTCGATGTGCCTGAACGGCTAAGCGATTTTGGTGGCGTCTTGTTTTCGTCAGCGGGTTGCTTATGACGTTGGTTTTCACGTTGCCCTGAATCTGTTTTGGGGGTAACGTTGGATGCTGCCTTGTCGGCGTACCAGGTCCAGTCGTTACTTGCCGGCTGACTGCTTTCAGCCAGCAGTGGAATCGCGGCGGCACGCATTTCGTCGGGAAGATCTTTTAGCGTAATTGTTGCTCCATCAGCCAAAACGACGGCACGCTCGATGACGTTTTCCAGCTCTCGAATGTTGCCCGGCCAGCGGTGCTGTTCAATCACCGCCAGTGCTTCCGGTTCGATGTGATGGATTCGCTTATCTGTTTTTTGAACAGCACGATTCAGGAAGAAGAAGACCAGTTCAATCAGGTCTTCTCGGCGATCTCTAAGTGGCGGCAAGGTCACGCTGACGACGTTTAATCGATAATAAAGGTCTTCGCGAAACTCGCCTTTCGCGATCATCGCTTCCAGATCGCGATTTGTGGCGGCAATCAGGCGTACATCAACGCGGACGGAATCGTTTGTTCCGACAGGTTCAAAACAACGTTCCTGCAACACGCGAAGCAGCTTGACCTGGGTTTCCAAAGAGATATCACCAATTTCATCCAGAAACAAAGTTCCCGTATCTGCCGCCTTAAACCGCCCTGCTTTGTCTGAGCTTGCTCCTGTAAACGCACCGCGAACGTGACCGAACAGCTCGCTTTCCAGTAATGAAGGAGCCAGCGCGGCACAGTTAACGGTGACCAATGGCTTTTCAGCTCGATCGCTGTTGCGGTGTACAACTCTTGCCAGCAGTTCTTTGCCAGTGCCGCTTTCTCCACGAATCAAAACCGTAGCGGTGCTGGCTGCTGCTTTTCGCACTGTGTGAAGGACGTCCAGAATTGCTCCACTGTTGCCGCGAATTTCGCCGCGGTCGAGCCCCAGTGTTGCATCCTGCTGACGTTCTTCGCCGTTCGCACTTTGTAGAGACGTGAGTTCGGCTCGCAGAATCGCCAGTTGTCGTTGTTGTTCGGCGATGCGATCGACTTTGACTTTGAATTCGGCGTTCAGGCGAGCCAGGTTTTGGTTTGCTCTGGAACTGTGCAGCGCTAGAACGGTCATCTGTCCCATGGCCTGCAGAAACGCAATGTCTTCCGGCGAATAGGGAATGCCGTTGTTGCGTTTTCCCAGAATGATCAGGCCGTCAACACCTTGTTCGCTTCGCAGGAAACAAATCAGTTCAGCCGGTAGATCGTGCAGCAGCTGCTGAACGGGCAACATCTTTTCGCGGCTAAGAAACGGAATGCGACGGATGACTTGTTCAGACTGTCCTGCTTCTTTCAGAACATCGGGTGATAGACTGGTTGGCACGCTGGTTGTTTGGTCCGCTCCGATTAAACGCAAGGTTCCGGAAGCTTCACGAACGTACATCGCAGATGTGGACGCATCCATGACGTCGCGGCACGACACCAATGTAATTTGTGCCAGAGCGGACGGGTCGGCCAAATAGCCGGAGGCCTGGTTGAGTTGTTTCAGCGTTTTGTCCAGCTGGTACTTTTCAGAAAAGAAGCGCTGATCAACAACTGACTGAATTCGATCTCGAGCCCACAACACGAACGCTGTGGCGATCACCAGAATAAGGAACAGTGACAACTGCAGTAGAACGGATGATTCCTGAGGAAGTCCATACACGCGAGTTAACGCAGCACCGCCAGCAAGCAGCACAGCGCTGGCGACGGTGACAAGACCCGAAATCAAGAAGTACTGTCGTCCTCGTTTTAAAAGCTCGTCAGCCAGAATTAGACGATGCTTCATCATGCCGTGCGCATAGGCCACCATAAACATACCGCTGGCGGCAAACATCGGTAACTGTGCCTCGCCCAGCGCAAAGTCCGTCTTTCTGTAGAAAGCCAGATACAGCGTGTAGATAATGGGCACTGTCGAAAACAACGATGCCACTAAAATTCCGGAAGCCTGACGCCGCTCGACCGGGTTTTGAGTTCGCATCAGGCTCATGGAAAGCGTCAGAACCGTTAACGCAAAATACACGCTGCTGAGGCCGATTGCGGCATAAACAAGATTTCGGAGCACGTACAGCAAATAGGCACAGACTTCGGCACTGTGGAAGCTTAGTTCGCCATCGCGAGTTAACGCTCGAGAGACCGCGACAAGCTTCTGAAACAGCGAATATCCTTCTGGTGAATCAAACTGGCCATTCAGAATGTAGGCGCTCCAATAAACAAACCCCACCAGAACTCCCGTTGCCATTGCAGGCGTATAGATCAGAGCGATGGCGAGATTTTTTCGTTCCTTCAGAAACAGGTTTTCGCGAGGGAACTTGAAGAAAAAGTGCAAAGTCACGGCGGGCAGCAGGCAGGCTGCAAAGATGAACGGAAGATTCAAGAGTGGGCTGGCCAGGATGATCCACCAGTGAAATCCGCCCACAAACGCTGGCATTGAGGCACAGCACATCAGGCAGAAAATTCGCACAACCTGGTCAGAAGGACGTTGCCACCACGCGGTCAGCGCAAGTAGAAGGATCCCAAGCTGGCATAAGAACCACATGATCGTAATCAGGAAATCATGTGATCGAATCGGCTTGACGGCTACATAAGTGCGCGTGGTTAAATTGGGAGCCTGAGAGCTGGGCTGGCGAATTACCAATTCCAACATACGGCCGGAAACGGTGTTGGAATTCTCATTCGAACGCGAAATTTCAACCAGCGCTGGAACTCGGCTTTCTGGTACTTCTGATGGGTCAGAACCTGGGTTCAGCTGCCCACCGGGAGGAATACTGGCACCTCGAAGGCTGGCCAATGTTTGAGCCAGCCGAAGAATATTGTTCGCTGGAAACCTGCCCGCGCGAATCAACTTGTCTCCGGGGCCAAGTACTGTGGGAAGACAGTCGACATCAGCGTTTGCGAACTGAACAATTTCCAGTTCGTTATCAACGGGTGAATTTGGCAGTAGGCAGCGAACACCAATGTCTGGGAATGTGGCTACATACCACAGCACAATCAAGCAATACGTCACTGACGCGCTGACGGCGCATGTGACGCCCAGGCGTTTAGGTTTTGCTGGTGAATTGATGATTATTCGAGGATTCAAAGTTCGGCGCCGATCTGTTGACTGGCAACGATATGAGGACAGCGCCGAACTTTCAATAGTGTCGATACGGATTTCGGCGCTTTCGGCGCTTTCCCTTTGTTGGTGTTCCTGCTGTTTTTGCAGTGTTTTTTGATGTTTTGAAAAAGTGAAGGAATTGGCACAGATGATGCAATTGATTCTATCTCCCAGCCAGCCCTTCGGCCGTGTTGAGACGTGTTGAACAAGATTTTCTCCACAGGTAGTCACCCAGCCGCCTCCGGATTCCCCAAATCTTTCTTGTTCATTCCCCACACTTCTCGACACCGAAGGGCTTTTTTATGCGCTGAGAGTTTCGCAGCCTGCATTGATGGCTGACGTGTGGTCTGGAAGTTTCCGCACACTGGCATAGGACAGGTTTGGTCTGCCGAAGATTTAGTTGACGCGGCAGCTTCGGTTTTTCGTTGGCTTGTAGGCCTCATCCGCAGACAAGGCGAATTTTCCTTTTTGCCGCGTGGTCGACTCGGAAGAGTTTCCACGCCATAATGCGTGCGGCCCTGATATTGAACTGATTGCAGGGGCCAGTTTTTCTACTCACGCAAAGCAAAAGGTCGACGAATGTCGCTTCCTGTCGTAACTTCCGGTGACAACGAAGTCTATGAAGATCCTTTGGACCTGATGGACGAAATTGATGAATTGAAGAAAGAGAAGGATGCGTCAATCCTGGCTCACTTCTATGTCGACGGAGAAATTCAGGACATCGCTGATTATTCCGGCGATAGCCTTAAGTTGGCTCGCGATGCCACCAGGGTAAAGACGTCCACAATTGTGTTTGCTGGCGTTCACTTTATGGGTGAGTCTGCCAAGATCATGAATCCGGAAAAGCGAGTTCTGATTCCAGATATGCTGGCTGGTTGTTCTTTGGCAGACAGTTGTCCGGCAGATCAGCTGGCCGCTTTTCAGGAGCAATTGCGATCCGACGGCCGCGACTTTGAAACGGTTGCCTACATTAACACGACAGCTGCCGTGAAGAGTCTGTGCGACTGGATTGTGACCAGCGGCAATGCTCAGGAAATTATTGGTCGAGTTCCTGCTGGCAAAGAGATTCTGTTTGTTCCGGATCAGCATCTGGGGCGATACCTGATGGAAGTTACGGGTCGCAAGATGATTCTGTGGCCGGGTTCGTGCATGGTTCATGAAGTGTTCAGCATCCAGGACTTAATTCGAGCCAAGCGAAATAACGCAGGCAGTAAAGTCATCGCTCATCCAGAGTGTCCTCAGAATATTCTGGAACTGACGGACTTTATTGGCGGCACAGAAAAGATGCGTCAGCATGTGATGGCCGTTAAAGAACCAACGACGTTTCTTGTCGCCACGGAATCGGCCATGATTCACGCGTTCGAAAAATCGGCCCCGCAGCACAAGTTTGTGCCAATCGCTGGGATCATGACTTCGACTGGCGAAACCTGTGCCTGTAACCGCTGCCCGCACATGGCCAGAAATACGCTGCAGAAGGTTCGAGACTGCTTGAAGAACGAGTCACCGGAAGTGGAATGGAAAGACTACTTTCAGCAAGCGCGAGCAGTCTTGGATAAGAGCCTGTTAAAGTAAGAAGTGGCTCGTTGAGTGATTGCGAAATTTTGTCTGCACAGGTTTTGCAAACTCCGACGTTTACGCATTCAACCGCCAGGGGCGCTGACAGCGAAGGGGGCAGTTTATTTCTGCCTCTGCTATCCTTCGTGAGTTCTGCGTTAGTCTGGATGATTGGGTTCGGCCAACCCTGACTGTTCAGCCACCAGTTTTAGCTGGTCGTGGTTCGTTTGGTATGCGTTAGCCTCACTTGGCTACGCCCGGCTTTTCACGCGTGAAACTTTCATGAAAAGTTTCGGCGCACTTACTGCCTGTCTATTGAGTTGTTCGCTGTTTTTTTCCCGTTGATCGCTGTCACCTGCAGTCTGCCTCGCTTGCGATCGGCACATTCTGCGACATCTCCTAAAACCTCAAAGATCGCAGATTGACGCTGTTTACGCTGCGTGGGTATCACTCGCCAAAGATGAAGTTGCTGCAATTTCGCATGTGATTCCGTCAGCGCTGGGCCTCGCGTTTGTTTGAGACTTTGGGAGAAGCCCATTCATGTTTGTTCATCAACCCCGACTTCGTGTGGTTGCTGTTGTGGTCCTGATGCTGTTAATGGATAGCGTTGCAATGTCCTTTCAGGGGCTTGTGCTGCCACCGGCTGCTCCACCTGCGACCAGGTCCGTTCCGCAGTATCCACCCAATGCTTTTGCGAGTGCCACGAATTCCAGGATTTTTAGTAGTGGCCCGATCAGCCCGGCTGATGAAGCCGCTGTGCCGGTGCCGGTTCCCGCTCAGGCGGTCAGTCCTCGTCCGACTTCGCCAGTGCCCGAACCGGTTGTCAGTGCCGCGACGCAGCCGATGGATTCGTATGTCTACGAACCGCAGTTCCAAAATCGCACTATCTACACTCAGCAGAACAATGAGCCGAATGATTGGTTCAGTGTTGAAGCGTTGCTGTGGTGGACAAGTCATGTGAACGTGCCGGTTATTGCAACAACCAGCCCTCAGTTGACACCAGGTTTGCAAGCGGGAGTTTTAGGGCAACCTGGCACTGGCGTTGTTTTTGGTGGCGCTGAGTTGTTCGACTTGGCTCAAGGCGGTTTTCGAATTCGCGGCGGCCATTGGTTCGATCGCAATGACGGCAGCGGATGGCAGGGGGAATTCTTTATGTTGGGTTCACGTGGCCACAACTTCAGCTCGAATTCCAATGGCGATCCAATTGTCGCTCGACCGTTCACGAATGCGTTGAATGGTGCTCAGGATGCTCGGCAAGTTGCGTATCCGGGGCAAGCGTTTGGTGCCCTGAATTTCAATGCCGAAACTCGTCTGTATTCGATCGGGCTGAACTACTGGGCCGAACTTGTGGAAGACGGTTGCAGTTGTTGTTCTTCAGCGTGTTCCGAATGCGGTCGACCGCAAAAATCCTGTGGCACCAGCAGTTGTGATCGTCGTAATGACAGGGTTCTGGGTTTGAAGCTTGGGCCACGTTTCATTCATCTGGACGACACCGTTCTGGTGGACGAAATGCGGACAACGGTTGCTTCGGGAGATCAGTTACGCATTCTGGATTCATTCAAGTCAGAGAATAGTTTTCTGGGTGGTGAAATCGGATTGCAGGCACGTCGGCAGTATCGTGATTTGTCGCTTGACCTGGGGCTGAATCTGGCCTTGGGGGCAACTCGGCAGGAACTTGATGTTCGCGGGCAGACATCTGTTATGTCGGGTGGCACAACAACTTTGACCAGTGGTGGTTTCTATGCTCAGTCCACCAATTCAGGTTCATGGCATCGCGACAGGTTCTCTTTGGTGCCATCTCTGGAATGTGCGATTGGCTACGAGCTGCAGCGGGGTTGGCGATTTTCTGTGGCCTACAACCTGATGTACTGGACAAACGTTATGCGAGCTGCAGAGCAGATTGATTCAACGATCAATCCCAATCTGTTCCCTCCATCTGTCGCCACAGCTGCCGATCCAGCTCGCCCAGCAAGGCTATTCAAAGAAGCCGACTATCTGGCACATGGGCTTTCGATTGGCTTCGAGAAGCGTTGGTAGATTTCCATGGCAAACCTGAAGTAATCAGCAACGCAGTGAACTCAGACTGGTCTTAAGCACACCGCGGGGTATCGATTTCCCCGGTTTCGAGTGGAATGGCCATTGTTCTTGTGGTAGCCAGGTGCGATTCAAAGGGAACTTCTAGGATTTGATCTACGACGTCGTCTCGGCGTGTGTGTGGCTTCGCTTCGTAGTTAATCGCACACCTTCTCCCGATGGCACATTTCTTCATCATGAAATTATATGAGCGGCAGATATTCTCAAGAATTCGCAGCAGAGAGACTGCCCCGTTGAGCCTCAGGCATTTGCAAACGGCTTGCTGATGACGTCAGATTGCCGGAAAGACTATGTCGAGACGGGATTACGGAGTCATTGTTTCGCCAGCGAAGCCTCCCAGATAGGCCAGCGTGCGCGACTGGAGGTTGGCTTGCCAAAAAGCCGTTAACGCACCAAGGCGATCCGATAGTTTACGTTCTTTTAGCCCGATCGCCGCCTGGGTGAAGAAGACTGACGCCATCGGGTCGGCGTCGTGTGACCTCAGCAATTGAATGTTTCTGCACGACTGATCTTCCGCAAAATTCAGCATGTGGTCGAGAGCCGCTTCGTGTCGAATCTTATTGGGAATGCCGGTACTGTCACGTTCGATTCCCAGCGAATAGTATTCGGCCGTCAATCTAGATGACATAATGTAAGTGTGCATCGCACCTGCGAGTACCGCATACATCAGGTGCTCGCCTTTCAGGTGCTCGTGCAGGGCAGGCAGCGTCTCATCCAGCGCCAGGCGAACAATCATGTAGGTTTGATCTTCCTGCATCATCTTGTACTTCATTATTTGAAACTCAACACCAGTTGCCTTGGCGCGTTCATTGACAATATTCTGCTCGAACTGTTGAAGATTTGCTTGGGCAGCTTTGTGGAAGAACAGTGCCGTCGTTTCCAGCGGAGCGTCTTGCGGCATTGGTCGTCCGCCGACTTCACCGGCGATTTTGTAAACGGCGGCGGAAAAGTGTGGCGCTTGGCGGGGTTGGAATGGCGGTGAGA